>NZ_JACGVK010000118.1:0-123336 GCF_014077185.1 Colwellia sp. MB02u-10 | reverse complement strand
GCAAGTAATCGGATCCGTAGTCTACCATTAGTCGTAGTGGCAATAATTTGTGATAAATTTTGAGTCATATGTAGTAATCCTTTGTTAAGGATATTAGATCACAAAATTATCGGAATTGGTATTAGTTTGGATATTTAAAAGTAAAGGTGTTGTTTTCAGTGATAAACGCGATACGAATGACAGCCATCAGATTATTTATAAAGTGATGACTTATCAGACTAGCTAATATTTTATCCCTTTATGTTAAGTATAGCCGTTGTTAAATATTGCTGAGATGTGCAGCGTTAAAGCGCTTTAAACTGCTGATAAGCTGTTTTACCAATAGCGGTTAAAATACCATTTGTAAACAATAATGCGGTGCACTCATCTTGTGTAGTGATGCCGTCAGACTTTACATGCTGGGTACGGTAAAAGCTGACTTGATACCTGCTTTCGTTGACTATTTTTGCTTCGGTAATATCAGGACTACCTAGCTGTTCGATGGCACTATTAAAATTAAATTTTTTCAATTCAAGTTTAGCAATAAATTGTTGATTGTAAGCTTCTCGGTCTTCCCATTGCATGTTTGCAGGGCTGTCATCGTAAAAGTTGACCACTAGTGTGACAAATATACCGTATGCTGCTAATGCGACTAATATGATAGCAATAATTTTTTTATTCACTTTTATTCCTTAAAGCTTTTTTGAACATTATTTATTATTATGCAGATGAAGCAAAATTATTTTTGAGTCATTAGTTATTGTTAACGTTATTACTCATTATTAAGCTGTAAATAAAAGGTTAAGCTCTAAATAAAAAGCCAAGTTTTAAATAAAATTATAATGAACGTTTTAGTGCTTTTAATGGCTACAGTGAAAATGACAGTAATAGCTATCAATGTTACCAGATTGTTAATTGCTGGCAAGTGTATTTTAAAAGGGTAGTCTTATGTCTTTTAAATTAAACCCTAAAGGGATATCAATTTTTAATGTCAGTAGCTTGCGACTTAACGTAATTTGTTCATCATGCTGCAATAGCTTTTCACTGATGCTACTTTTTAAGTCTTTAGCATCCAGTATGCTTTTAATCGAGCCATACTGATTTAATAATTTTGCTGCGGTTACTTGACCTATGCCAGCTACGCCAGGAATTTTATTCGTGTTATCACCCGTTAAAGTCCATAAGTCCATTAACTTATCTGGTTTTACCGTGAACTTGTTAAGTACATATTCTTCGTCTAAATAACGACGATTAAAATAGTCATAGACCTTTATATTGGGATTGAGTAGTGATAAAAAACATTTGTCTGTAGATACCACTGTTACATTTTGACCACGCAATGCAACCTTTATTGCCAAGGTTGCAATTAAATCATCAGCCTCGTCAGCTTCTGAAACTAAAGAGTCAACGTGGTGTGCCATAAAGCGGTCTTGAATATCAGTTAACTTGTCAGCCAAATGCTCGGGCATTTTCTTACGGCCTTTTTTATAGTCAGGATAGATAGCATAACGCCAACATGGCGCTTGAGAGTCAAACACCGCAAGCGCATGGCTAGGCTGTAATTGTTCAATAATATTTTGTAAGGCTTGTTCACATGCTTTAGCGGTATTAAATAACACTTGTTGCTTGGTATTTTCAGCCAATTCATTGTTCAACAAAAATGGCCGTTCTTGCACAGCATAAATTCTTCTGATTAAATTTAAAGCATCAATTAATACCAAATGGACCGTCATAAAATTTAACCTTCAATGACTGTATAACAAGGAATGTATTTACTACCAGGTAGTTTCATTCTTTGTTGTTTGACGAAAGAATTCAATAGTGTATCCATTAATGCCATCATCTTACTATCACCACTTATTTTAAACGGCCCGTTTTCTCGGATGGCTTTTATGCCACTGGCTTTGACATTACCGGCAACAATACCAGAAAAAGCCCGACGTAAATTGGCGGCTAATGACGCTATGCTCTGGTCATAATGCAAATTTAATGAGGCCATGTTTTTGTGATCAGGCTCGAACGGCTGTTGAAATTCAGTTTCAATCACTAATGACCAATTAAAATGATAAGAGTCACCGGTCAATTTTCGATGTGCGACCACTTCTTCTGTACTTAATTTAAAGGTTTTTGCAACTTGTTCAGGGTCATCAATAATAATTTTATACAGTTGTTGTGCCGATTCACCCAGCGTGTTGGCAATAAAAGTGTCAAGTTGCTGAAAATATTCCGCACTTTCAATGGGCCCAGTTAAAATAATAGGCAATTTTTGTAACTGGTTTTTTGGATGTAGCATAATACCTAAAATATAAAGCAACTCTTCTGCTGTACCTGCACCACCCGGAAATATAATAATACCATGCGACATACGCACAAACGCTTCTAAGCGCTTTTCAATATCGGGCATAATGACTAATTCATTAACGATAGGGTTTGGTGGCTCCGCTGCAATAATACTGGGCTCAGTTAATCCTATATAGCGGCCAGTTGCATTGCGTTGCTTGGCATGACCAAAGGTTGCTCCTTTCATTGGGCCTTTCATCGCGCCAGGCCCACAACCCGTACAAATATTAAAACCACGCAAACCCAGGTGATAACCTACTTGTTTAGTATATTTATACTCTGTACTATTAATCGAATGCCCACCCCAGCAGGTGATTAAATTAGGTGAACTGTCAGGAATTATCGCGTTGGCATTGCGTAACATATCAAAAATAACATTAGTCACACCGTCGACGTCTTTAGTGCTGTAACCATCACCAATAAATAATATATCGCGTAACACCGCCGAAAGGTGCTCTTGAATACCCTTGATAATAACACCGTCGACAAAAGCATGCTTGGGCGGATTATCTAAGGCTAATTTAACACCACGCTCACGCCTTAATACTTTAATTTGAAAGTCTAAAAATTGTTGATATATATCTTCAGCATTATCGGTATGACTGCCGGCATTGAGTACAGCTAACGAGCAATTACGATAGAGATTATAGAGTTCACTGGTGGCGGATTGTTGTAAACGATCAACTTCTGCTTGAGACAGTAAATTCATTTTGCCAACAGGATTAATTTGGGTATGCATAATGGTACTTCCTCGTGCTGATTATTATCCGTAAATAAGGCTGTTTTCCGTCTTTTTAGCTTGATACTATGCAGTGTTAACATGTTGAAATTCGGTGGTTTATAAAAATAAAAGGTAGACTCGTCAACCTTTTACGTAATACATTGAGCTTGTTTACCACAGTGGATTTATCGATATTACTCAACAAATTCTTTGTCACCATAACCGCTAATAAAGCATCTTTGGCCATAACACTTGTTAAGGTAAAAGGTGTTGGTTTTTTGCTAAACTAGCGGTTTTTTAGCATATATTTTAAGTTGATTAATTTATTATTCAACAATATGTCATTGTCTTTGCAAGCGAGTGACAATTTATTATCAAGTTGTTCAATAATGCTGCTAGTGCGGCAAGAGTGAATCGCGGTATCAAATAAAGATTATAAACGGCTAATCGTTATTTTCGCGATAAAGCTTTCACCCATAAACTTTCAGCCATAAAAAAGCGCTCCAAAATATACTCATTGAATGGAAACAATAGCACTACATATGTTTTGAAACTATTGCTTTTACATCAAGGCTATAGAAATAGTTTATTGTCATATGATAATAATAAACACAACCATATAAAAAGCCAGTATAAGTGTATATCTAATAACTGACTGCTTAAAAACTACACATTGTGTTGGCTTATTGTCGTAGTGTTCTTAATTTAGGCGCTTTTGTTTTGCTTGTTGAGCGAAATGGATTAATGTCTAAGCCGCCTCTGCGGGTATATCGAGCAAAAACTGTTAGGTGTTCAATCTGACAAAAACGCTTGAGGTCACAAAAAATTCGCTCAACACATTGTTCATGAAATTCATTATGTTGGCGAAAAGAAATTAAATATTTTAATAAGGTTTCATGACAAATTTGTTGACCGCTGTATTCAATATAAATACTCGCCCAGTCAGGTTGATTAGTGATTAAGCAATTTGACTTTAATAAATGGCAAACTAAATATTCAGTCACAACATCCGTTTGAGTAGGGTTGATATTTTTCAGTATTTGAGGAGCAAGTTGGTAATGACTCACTTCAATGTCTAATTCATCTATACACAATGCGCTATCAGGGGCTATAGCTAGTGCAGGGCAGTTATTGACAGGAAAAAGTTTTACTTCTGCATTAGCGCCAGCGGTAGCTGATAAGTCCTTAATTAATGCAGACTCTACACTTTGCCACGAGGAGAATCTAGTCTGATTAAAGCTGTTTAAATACAGTTTAAAAGACTTTGACTCTACAATGTTTGGGCTGGTACATGGAAAACTAAATTCAGCCACCGCAACAACGGGTTTACCCTTGTCATTTAACCATGACAACTCATAGCCATACCAAACATCTTCACCTTTAAACGGTAGGTTGTTTGTTGTTAAACCTAAACTGTCTCTATTTAAGCTCCTAGGTACCGCTTGTAGTAATTCTGGGGTATATTGGCTGCAATAGCTTGTTACCTTTCCAAGCGTTAATTTGCTTAACGCTTTTACGTTTGTATAAGTACTCATTTTTGCGTAGCTTCTTCTCTGATTGTAACAAGGTTGAAATCTTTCTCTATTTTATAGGAATTAACTGTTAGATGAAAATATCAAATCACTCTCTTAATGAACTCGTATGGCAATTCTCTCAAGATTACTTACAAGCATACCAAGATAGGTTTCAACATTTACCTATTACCCAGAAAAATGAAGACTGGTCATCGCCTTGTGAGCAAGATGTGCATGAAGAAATTTTTTCTTTATGGCAGCCAATAAAAATGGCACAAGTGCTAATGTTTGATAATGTTGAAGCGGCCTTGGAAATCAAACTTCATGCTGACATTAAAGACTATTTTACCACTATTTATAGTGACAGCCTAGATGCCAGTTGCGTAGAAGGAGACTTGTCATTGTTATTTGCATGGAGCGAAAAAGACTTTGCTCGTCTACAAGAAAATATTATTGGCCATATTTTAATGAAAACAAAATTAAAACAAAAGCTAACGATATTTTTTGCGCTTACTGATGATGACGACCATATCATTTCATTAGACAATGACACCGGCTCAGTTTGGGTGGAAAAAGTGGGCCGTGAGCCACATAAAAAAATAGCAGAGACACTGGCTGAATTTATGTCGCAACTTACGCCACGGATACCGCCAACCAGTATTGAAAATGCTCAGTAAGCGATAAACTTCTCAAGCATTATAATTTTTTTTTGGCAGTGCTAAGCATAAAGTTAGCTATTTTTTTGCTGGCCTAACAATTGTTTTAGCTGTTGCTTTAATTCAGTTATATCTCGCTGCAGTGGCGCTAAAGCATTTGCTATCAGTAAGCTTATTTCTGTGTTGTTAGGTTTTGCTTCAGTCGAGATTTTGGTGGTGATTTCTTGATGTTGAGCCTGTATAAATTTTGGCTCGTGGTGCCAGTTTTTTAAAGCCGAAATTATTTTTGGCAAAGGTACTGCTTGATTCAGCTGACTTTTAATCAGTGCCACACTGGGCACTTTACCTTCATTGGCTAGCTTGTTGGCGATGATGGAAATTTCATCAGATATAGTCATAACGCATAACTCAGGTGTTAAAGAAACAATATTTTAGCGAAAAACACTAACGCTGTCTTGCTTTGTTTTTAGTTTTTTTATTTATATTCAATATAATCAGTTGGTTATGAAAGTGGTTTGGTATTTGCAAATAGCCTTATCTAAACCATTACTTTTGATAAGAGAAAAATAAAATGAAACAAACGTTATTAGCACTCATTGTTATTGCGCCGTTAAGCTTGACCTTAACCGGTTGCGTTATTGCCGTTGGCGGCGAAGATGGTCACTCTATTTCTGGCGACTTTGACGATAGAGAATATCAAAATAGAAAGAAAATCGCCGGTATACAATTAAACACCACGTTTGCTGATGTTTCTCGTGTAATGGGTGTAGCTGATTTTAATGAAACTTATTTCGATGACGGCAAAACGGTTAATGTAGTTTATTTTCGTACACATCGTTTGCACAAAGATGGCTTAACAACGAAAGATGAGTGTACAAAGTTAGTTTTTGTTAACGATGAATTAACTGCTATAGAGTAAGGGTGATAATCAGTGGTGTGTTGATCGGGCTTATACCAATCTCACTCATTATCTGATCATTTTTACTGGTTAAAACAATCCACTGCCGCGTTATTTATTTAATAATTAGAACAACTAGTTATTAAAATAAATGCCTTATATTTGGCCATTTTTCCTGCGTGTAAAGTAGACCACCTAATTAATGAAACTGGTATGAGTATCTCAAAGGCATGAGAAAAGGGTGATATCAATTGATATCGCCCTTTTTAGTCTTACCAACACAACATTTTCAGCATCGACTAACTATGTTATTAACGACCCGCTAGGATAAAAAGCTGGGGTAAATTAGTTATGCCGCTTTGCTCTGTTTTGATGTGTTCTGCTACCCCTGTTTTTTTGGCTGCGAGTTACCTTGGCGTTTGAGCGTTTATGCACGCTTTTTTCACTTGCTGAAGTTGGGCGGTTTTGGTAAGTTTTTTTAGGTGTTGTTACAGCTTTAATATAACTTTTCTCAGTACGGGCTCTATTAGTGATGCCTTGATCACTTTGCCTATAACTGTCTTTTTTTATATATTTTTTAACCTCATCATGCCTATTTATATTTAGATGCGGCTTAGCTGTTTCGATTTTATCGTTATAAGATTTTTTACTGTCTTTAGCTTGTTGCCAAGACTTGTTTTTATAGGCTTCTTGTCGAGTTAATGAGTTTTTTTTAAGCGGATTTTTGTTAATTTTTACCGCTCGATTAACCTGCAGTTTATGTTTCAGGCTTTGGTTTTTGCTTTTATTTTTACTGTGGATATATTTATTACCGGTATGTTCAGTACGGTGTTTATTTTTATTAACAAAAGGTTTTTGTTTTGTACGCAAAACCTTATTTTTTTGCAGACTAGGAGTGTAACTGCGATATTTCTTCTGTATGTTAGATGTGCGATACGCTACGCCTTTTCTATGGCGAGGGTTATGCTGCCAACGTTTTTTCTGATAACTGGTAGACACTTTTTTATTACTATGGTGTTTGTAATAACGAGACTTGTGATGATTAACAACCACATGACGATTACTCCAGTGCATGGCACCAAAGAATAGTCCAACAGTCAGGTGGACAGGGTTATGCCAATAATAGGCGCCATGATGCGAAGCATAGTGCACAGGGTGTTGCCAAAAAATGGGTGGATAATGTGACCAGCGCCAATCGCCATAAACGACTCGAGTATCGTAATAAGGCACATAAATAATATCAGGCTGTCTTGACTCTATGACTATCGTTTGGCTTTCTCGAACAACTTTGACGTTACTCATATTTTCAAGGTTACCTGCTTGATCTGCTTGTTGACGCAATCTTTGTACACTGGCAAGCACCTGTGCTTCATCTTGTAAAAAAGCATCACCTAAATTAGTCATCCAATGTAAATCTTCACTTAATTTTTTAAGTATGTTTGGAAAAGGTAGTAGGGCTTTAACGCTAGGATCCCAATCTTTGTCTTCTGCGGCATCAGCAAGTGCTTGAGTACTTAGCCGGCTATTTTTATTTAACCATCGTTCGGCGTCAACAACTTCAATAGGATAGGTTGTGGCAATAAGAATGTGACTAAGCAATGCGTCTGGATATAATGCGATGGGCGCTAGCATTTGTGCTAACTCAGCATCAGTAAAGTGATTAGCTTGCTCGGTTAAGCTAGGTTCAATGTTTGACTCATTGAAAGTTACACTGGTGTTGTTAGCGGCAAAACCAAGGGTTGAAAACACCAAGGCGCTTGATAAAAATAGCATTAAATAAATCAGTGAGTTTTTAAAGTTAATTTTTTGCATCTTGCTAATCCTTAATACGTATGATTAAAAAGCGGCCTATTTGCACTAGCTAGTGTAAAACAGCTGAGGTAACTTTTTAAGTTATGCTAGTAATATAACTGCTGTAAACTGAACGTTAGCTGAATCGAGTGCTTATCTGGCGAGTTAAATTTTATAGTGGGAAATTAAGCGTAAACTTGGCACCTTTTAGTCGCGCTGACGACTCAATAAGTATACTACCTTGGTAACTATTGACTAAATCTCGCACTATCGCCAAACCAATGCCATGACCATGTTGATAAGTGTCGGCTCGAGTACCACGTTGTAATATCTCTTCTCTTAAATTAGGTGCGATGCCAGCACCATCATCTTCAATAATGATCATCATGTTTTTGGTACTGTGACTGATCTCAAGTTGTACTTCTTGCTTAGCGGCTTTGCAGGCGTTATCTAATAAGTTACCTAGTATTTCTAATAGGTCAGCTTCATCACCTTTAAAGTTGCATTCATCGGTAATATTGACCACAAATAATAAGGATTTATCGCGATATATTTTTTCTAAACTTTTGATTAATTTATTGGCTATTGGTGCTACCGCTGTACCCAAGTACCAGGAGGATTGGCCAGCGCTTTGTGCCTTGCGTAACTGATATTCAATGATGGTATTAATAATATTGAGCTGCTCTTGAGTTAGTGGCGATAGCGTGGCTTGAGTTTGCATAACGGCCAGGGGTGTTTTTAAACTATGAGCGAGATCTGATAAGGCATTACGATAGCGTTGGCGCTGTTTTTGTTCGGCATTTAATAATAAATTCAATTGCTCAGTCACTTGATGTAGCTCGGTTGGATAAGTGCCCATAAGACGTTCACTTTTGCCTTGTTCGACATCACTAAGCTCTGTTTTTAAGGTTTTTAACGGCTTTAACGTCCATAACGACCAAAGGTATTGAATTAATAAAAGTACCAGCATTAAACCGGCTAACCCTAGCATTAATTGGTGATGAAATTCGGCCATCATCTGAGTTAAGTCGTTCTGTTGCTTAATAATATGTAGGGTCATGGGCAAAGGTTGTTGTTCACTGCCATAACTGACACTTAAGCTATAAACAAAGTGTGGCTGCGCTGCTATCTGAGCTTGATAAAATGCACTTTCTCCTAAGTGAGGTTGTTGAAAGTTTTCTGCCGGCCATGGCGAGAGTAATGACTGAGAACTCCAAAGCTTTTCAGATGAAGTGGGTAGCTGATGCGCCGTATTTTCTTGCATGGTTGCTGAGCTACTAGTGAGCACAGCATATAAACCTGACTGGCTAACATTAAATTGCGTTTCTAATAACTGCTCAGGCATCAGCAAGCTGTTATTTTCAACTTCAATAATGGCTAAAATAGAGTAGGAATAAGCAGAAAGTTCATTTTTTAAACTAGCAAGCATATGTTTTTCATAGGCATTACTGATAATTAACCCAACAATGGGCAATAAGATAAAAATCATTAATAAGGCACTAAGTAGTACTCTAGTTTTTAATGATTTAAGTGACTTTTTTAGCGAATTTAACAACTAAATTTACCTTTTGTAAAATAAAAGCCCAATGCTATGTTAGTTTAATTAACCAGAGGTTAGGTGCGTTAAGTCTTTTAATAAGTAGCCTTGGCCACGTAAAGTTTCAATAAATTGGTATTGGTTTTCAGGGTCAAGTTTCTTTCGTAGTCGGCGGATAAAAACTTCTATCACGTTGGAGTCCAAGTCAAAGTCTTGATCATAAATATGCTCAGTGAGCTGTGTTTTTGATTTGACTTCACCTAAATGGTGCATTAAGTATTCAAATAATTTGTATTCATAACTACTGAGCGAAATAACCTGTTGATTAACGCTCACTTGCCTACTTGCGGTGTTAATCGCAAAGGGGCCATTTGCGATTAACGGACTTGCTTGACCAGCACTGCGTCGAATTAAGGCATTTAACCGTGCTAATAGCTCTTCAATATGAAAAGGTTTAGTTAAATAATCATCAGCGCCAGCCTCTAATCCAGCGACTTTATCTTGCCAACTACCACGCGCCGTGAGTATTAATATAGGAAAGCTAAAACCTTGTTCGCGCAAAGAATTAACAAGGCTCACGCCGTCAAGTTTCGGTAAGCCTAAATCAATAATAGCCGCATCGTATGGAAACTCTTGGCCTTGAAATAAGCCATGCTCACCATCACTCGCTACATCGACACAATATTTTGCCGTGATTAAATGATCTTTCACATGCTGTTGTAGATTTTTATCGTCTTCGATGAGTAAAATTCGCATTAATTAGTTTCCTGATACACGGCCTGATTGGGCGTCAACGTTAACTGAAATTACATGACCGTTGTTTTTAAGTAACTTTACCCGGTAGCTTGGATTTTTTTTAGAACCATTGTTATTAACTTTTAATATTTTACCGCCAAATTTATTTTGGACAATACGGGCCGCTTGTTGAGGACTAAGTGATTTAGCACTGTTAGATTGACCATATTTAGCTTTTACAATCATTAAGCTATTAGGTGTAGCCTCAATACTAGCAAACACGGGTGCTGCTATTAATGACGTTACTACGCTTAACATAAATAATTGTTTTTTCATTGTGAAACCTTATTAAAACGACTTGATCAAAACGCGATTGTCAAACAGTGTAAAATAATGATGGATAGAATCCAAGTAGGGTTTATTTTAAAATAACTAAACTGAATGCTTTCTGAATATAAGCTCACTGTTTTATCAAGCTGCATATCATGGTGTTTAATGACGGTAGTATTTAAAAGTCAAAAAACCGTGTTCAGCTAGGGTTCAGAATAACTCAGGTTAAATGACAGCCATACTTTATCGAGGCTATCATTATGTTTAATAAAATTTTTTATAAACTGTTTAATCAGAAATCTACAATCAAGTTAACGGCAATATTGTTGTTGGTCAGCCAAGTGTCTTTTGCACAAACACAGCTACAAGATGAACAGGCAAGTCGCTCTATTAGCGGATTAAAAAATAATGTCGTCGAGCGTGAAAAAACTAATCTAAAAAGTAACCCTACACCTGAAGAGCAGATTAAGATTTCCCAGAGAACCTTAGCATTTAAAGGCATGAGTCGACCTGAGGTAAGCTATGCCCGCCAGCAAAAAAAGACAGCACTTTTACGCACCTCAGCGCTAAGTCAAGATGTTGAATATGACGCCGGTTCGTATCATAGCTTTTCAATTTACAGCGGTTACAGTGAACTTATTCTGGATATTGATGAAGACGGCTATTATCAGCGCTTTAGCGTAACATTTGATGCCGATATACTATCGTCAATGGCTAATGAGCAAGCTGTTGTTTATGCTGATTTATACCTGAGTCGAAATGGTGGACCTTGGGTTTTGTACTATTCTAGTGATGACTTTGTTATTACTGGCGAAGATAGTGAAGATGAATTTGAAGTGATTACTCAGTTAGATTCAGGTTATGTAGCAGATCATTATGATGTGTTAATTGACTTATATGAAGTGGGTTTTAGTGCTGTGGTGGCGACTTACAGTGCAAGTAATACTAATGCGCTTTATGCACTGCCATTAGAAAGTAGCGACTATGATCCTGAGTATATAGCGGTTGAATACTACGATGAACACTCAGGAGGCAGCAGTTGGTTGTTGTTTGGCGCATTATTGGCCTTAGTTTACCGCTATTGTGTAGTTAAATTCGGACAATATTAAAAAATTAATTAAACTGACAAGGTTATGTTATTTCGTAGTAATAAAGCGACTATTAGCGAAAGTAGCACGGCTTATCGCTTATCTCTAGTAATAAAGTTTGACCTGATTTCTAATATCCTGATATGGTTAAGAGATAAAAAAACAATAAAAATCGTACTATTTATGAGGGACTCTAGATGTCACCAGAAGTCATTGAAAAAACCAATGTCGATATAAAAGCTGCATATCTTTCGGCTGAAGATTTAAAATTAGCCGCATCATTATTATACCAAGCGTATCATGACGATCCTGTGTTTCTTGAAATATTCTCTGCGGATAAAAGCGATTATGAACAACGTTTACGGGCAGCGATACGCGAAGAACTGAATGTTTTTTGGCAAGCAAAGCAGCCAATGATCGGTTTGTATTTAGGTGAAACCATGGTGGGCGTTGCCTGCTTAAATAACCCTGAAGAAGGTGTGTCATCTGAGCGATTTTGGCATTGGCGTTTGAAAATGTTGCTTGGTGCAGGTTATTTTAGTACCAAACAAATGATTGAAAAAGAAAAAATTGTTTTAGCGACAGTACCGTTGAAAAAATTTCACATGTTGTCTTTTATTGCTATACACCCATTACATCAACACCATGGCTTTGGTCATTATCTAATGGCAGCGGTAAATACCATTTTAGCAGAGCATAAAGACAGTGAAGGTGTTGCCGTTTACGCTACCAGTAAAAAATATAAAGCATTTTTTAAAGACGTAAACTATCAGTTCATTAAAGAAGTTGCTGTCGGTAATGTCTCTGGTTCTTTGATGGTTTATTATCGAGAAGCAGCGGAAAATTAATGCTTAATCATCTAACTGTCAATCTTGTATAAGTAAAGTGATACAACCAAAAGCTTTACTTTAGCTAGCTAAATAATCAACTTGTTACAAGGACTATGGTTTTCATTGATTATGGGCGACTAGCATTTAGTTATTGGCTGTGATGTTATATCGACATTAGCATTTAACCAACTGAAAGATTTTCTCATAACATTTCTAGTAGGTTTTTTGTTATAGACCCGTATCACTTCTGACTTAACTCCCAACGAGCAAGCCAAGAAAGCGCCACCTTCGGTGTTATCGATTTTGGTGATACTTTTACACAGAGGCTTTTATAGAAACGTTCTTATATAGACAACCCAATATAGGCGTTCTCACATAGATTGAGTTACTCAGGCTCTGCACACGCAGTTGCTGAGAACAAGGATTTTTTGCTGTAACCGACTTCGCGCTACTTTTACCCTTTACTGAGCTGCCTTAAACTCTGTCTGGTAGCGAACCCTTTCTCGCTTGCACAAGTCTGCATCTTAAAGTGCAAGGACTACAATACCAGTAGTTTGTTTTTCGTACACCTGAATATGCCAATTCAATGTAAGACATGTCTCACATTACTGTAAGATATAATACTTTTGATATACATATAAATCTTTGAGTGTATTTTAAGTAATTGTTTTTATATGCCTATTTTTTATTTTTATCTGCGGAGATTGATTGTTTGATGTTTTTTTAAATCACCTACTTTAAAAAGTTAGCATTTAGTCTACTATTATACCTGTCAGGAAGACAAAGGGATTACGAATAACGGTAATGGCTTACCAATTGGATGCTTAGATTAGCAAAGAGATAGGATGTCTCGCAAGGATGGGATGAATAATTGTCACGGAATAATCATCAGGAAGATGAATATAGACAAATGATGTAACTAGGATGGTTATTATTAAGGACAATATGGACAGCAAAAGGTTTGCTAGGAAAGGCTAAGGACAGCTCTTTATGGATGAAGAGGGAACATTATATATTTATGCAGGATGCATATAAGCTAGTTTTAGAAATGCGGTTCATTGAACCGCTTTTTTTTGTCTAAAATTCACTCAACGTACTAATGCTAGTCTAATTTTAAGCCAATATGACTAAAAAATATTGTCTTAAAGTCATCTAATATCTACTGTTTACTCATATTATTAGCGGTTTTTTATTAAAATTTTTCACTATTATTAGCTTAATATGGCTTGTCAACAATCAGAGCTAGCAATCAGATAATCATTTAATAAATTAAATAGATTAGTGCTCAGGCAAGAAAGTAAATAATTGACCTTGTGTACCAATGCACTGAAATTACTATCTAAATCTTAAATAAATATGCCTTAATTACGTTGAAATTAATGATCTGACAAGAGATATTTTCACAGCTTATTTTAAATAAGGTTATTAAATACGCTTTAAATTCAATCATAAATGAATTTAAAGCTGTTTTATTTTTATTTATCAGGCTAAATCAATATTCAATTAAATTGGCATAAAAAGCTGATTTCCCTAACTTAGCTTGACTGCCTTTTAATGAGAAATTGTAGCCGCAGAGTGAAAATTTGTTTTTAAAAGCGATATTTTCAATTAACGCTTTGGTGTCTAATGGCGAAAAATAGGCATAATACTTGTTATCTGTTGTGCTGACACTATAGGTTCTAATCACTTCTTCTTTCGTAAACTCGATGCTTTTGCAACTTTTATCACCTTCAGCAGTGCCTAGGGCCCAAACGTTAAGGTTATTTTCAACACTAGCTTGCCACTGGATAACAATAGCGTTATTGGCAGCGATCATGATAGAGAAGTTGTCTGGTAATGTTATTTGATGTTGAAATTCTTTTGCTGTTTTTTGAATTTCACTTGTGTGTTCCACAGGATTATCAGCCGGCGTTGGCTGAGTAAATAGCATTGATATAATGAATGCTATTACTAATAAAAAGCTAATCAAGGCTATAATGAGTTGGCTGTTTTTCTTGCTAAAAAGCGCTAAGCGAATTGACTCAGCAAGTTCGATTTTATCTTGCGAACTATCACTGAAGTGATTGGCATGGGTGGTTGAAGAGGTATTTTTACTGTTATCTGCAAGTGGTGAATAATCATTTTTATTAATTGAAGATTGACTTATATTGACACTATCCATAGTAGGCTCAATACGTTGGCTGTTGCGGGAATTAGTTTTTTTTAGTTGTTGAAAATCAGACAAATTAACTGGACCATTATAACCAAGTATATAGCGCCTTTGACTTTTGCTTGGGTAAGTTAAAAGTACTACCATCATAAGTAAAGGTATTAATAGCAACCAATAGCTGCTGTTGTAGCCAGTAAAAACAATAAAAAAACCTGTCACCAAAAAACTACCCGCAGGCGCTAGAATCCAAGTGTTATGTAGATGCGCATCATTGAGTCGACGCCGAGTAGCCGCTAAGTATGTTGATGAACATAATAACAGTATAAAAATAGCGATTAATTTATAATCACTTAAGCTTTCATTTAGTATGATAAAAGCAAGAAAACATGTAAGACTAATAAAGATAAAACGTTGTCGGTTATCAAAACCGTGCCAGCAAAATAGCGACTTGATAAGTTGCAAAAGACCTCCAAAAATAAGTTAGCTATATGGCGGTATACGCTAACTTGAAAATTACTAAAATAAAACTCAATGAGAGTCATTAAGGGTAACCAATTTTTCCTGCGAAGTCAGTTTATCTGAGATATTTGTTTGTGCATTTATAGTCATTGATCAAACTAACAAAAATAAAACTTTATCTACCTGTTTTAAAATATCAATTAATACCAATTTCATTAATTAGGTGGTCTACTTTATACATAGGGAAAATGGCCAAATATAAGGCATTTATTTTAATAACTAGTTGTTCTAATTATTAAATAAATAACGCAGTAGTTGGTTGTTTTAACCAGTAAAAATGGTCAGATAATTAGTGAGATTGGTATAAATTAGACTCTATACTGTCAAGCAGACACAGTACGAGGGAAGCGATTCAGTACAGCGCAAAAATAGCATTGTATTTATAGCGTTAATCAGAGAGTATTGGGTTATTTAATTTAGGTTAATATGGATACCTTGCAGGACGCGTAGGTTATTCATGGAGTGAACAGATCCTTTGTGGATGATGTGTTAAAGGATCATCAGTTAAATCAAAAAAAGCGACTTAAGGTCGCTTTCCTTTAGGCGTTTATTTAGCGTTGTGTCAGTTAACTCGGTAAGGGGGCGTGTCGATATTGTCAAGTTTGTAACCGCGTAATATCATTGTGCCATGGTATGTAGATTCACCGTCACCACTAAATTCAAAATCAAAATGACTTAACCAATGTGGTCCTAAACGTTTAGAGAACCTAAATCGACTCGATAAACGCGCTATCGCTATAAATTGCAACTTTTCATGTTTACAATATTTATCAACATGGGAGCGAGCATACTCAGATACTTTTCGTAAATATACAAAATACCAAAAGAGTAAGCCGATAAAAAGTAGATAGTAAATATTTTCCATGAGAATGCCTATGGTTTAAAAAGCGTGCCAATGGCTTGGGCCAAATCAGGGCTGCGTTTTGGTGAACGAATGGCTTGCAATAGTACGGGGCGTATCATCGGTATTGCAACTAAATCTTTAAATATTGCTGAAAATAAGGCCTTGTTTTTATCTTTTATTAAATGCTCTAAGTAGACAAAAAGCATTTTTTCCGTACTTAATATTGGCCATAAACGACCCGCAATAATAATCAGTATATCTTCATCTAACCTTTGATTAATGATTAAATTATTCAGCAGGCTTTGACTATAAGTGTGCTCTGTACTCGATGCAAGTGCACGTAACAACGCGATGGTAATGACGGTATTGTTACTGGCTTGTGCTTGTTGAAAACGTAGTGTTATTTGCTCAATAACGTCCTCAGGTAAGCTAACGTTTTCAAGTGCAGAAGATAAGGGAACAAGTACTTGTTCAGGCAAGTAACTTAAAGCGTTTGTTAAAACTTCACTATTGTTAGCTTCGTTGAGTCGAAAGGCAAAGTCAGATAAACCTTGCACCCCAAGGTCTTGCCAAGCTTCCCATCCGTTGACACCCGATAAGTAACGTTGTGCAGGTGCATAAAACTTGCTAGCCGATTGTTTAAGCGACGTTGACAAAACACTATTTATCGCGGCTAATTTATACTGGGCCGGTGTAAAGTGATAAGGGTTTTTCTTCAGTAACGCTTCTTGTTGCTCGGTTGGATTTACCGTAAGGTTTTCACCTAAGGCTTCAACAATAATGGCAATAAAATGATTCCTAGCGCCTTGATTTAATAGACCTCGTTCATCTAACGGTAGTTTGACAAACCATAAATAAGGGCTAGTAGATTGCTTTTGCCAAAATGCAATGGCAAGCATTGCATGACCTTGAATTGGAAAGGGGTAAGGCAGTTGAGCTGCTTCAATTTGTTCAAATTGCTCTATTGATATTTTATCTACTCGACGACCGATGTCGTAAATACAATATTGAGAATCTGATAAGTTCAGTAATGCTGAAATTGAAGAAATAGTGTCCGAAGTTATACTCATAGAATCTACTGTCGCTATTAAAAGTTTAATAAGTGGCTAGGTGTTGTTATGACTCAACATTATAGAGATAACGCTGCTTTAACTCCACCGTTAATCTTTATCCGGTGATTTTAGATAATTGCAATGATTATTAGCTTATATCTATAAAATTTTTACTGCACAATTTATATTTAGCACTTAAAGTAGCACTGCTGTGACGTTAATAAATCCAGCACTAAATTTGAGAAGGTAAAAATATATTTTTGACCGCTAAATTGGCTAAGTACTATTTTTATCGAACGATTAATAACAACAATACAACAATACAACAATAACAAATATTGACAATTTGGCCTGTGAAGTATTGACCAGATTATTTTGAGCAATATAAGTTAATATCAGAGAGAAAAATAAATTAACATGACAATTAAAAATGCGGGTACGGTAATTGTTGAAAAACCACTATTGAAAATTTTATATCAAGATGAATATCTTGTGGCTGTTGATAAACCCCCAGGGCTTTTTGTCCACCGAAGCTTTATGGACAAAGATGAAATTTACTTTGCCTTACAACTTATTCGTGATCAAATTGGCCAATATGTTTACCCATTACATCGCCTTGATAGACCCACATCAGGTGTGTTGTTATTTGCCTTAACCCAGGATGTAGCTCGCTTAATGGGGCAAGCGTTTAGCGAGAGAAAGATAAAAAAAACTTACTTTGCTTTAACGCGCGGACATTTGCTAAATGACGGGGTTATTGATCACCCATTAAAAGAAAAGCTTGATGATTTAGGAGATAAAAATGTTAGCCGTGCTAAAGAAGCGCAAAGTGCAGAAACACTCTACAAGTCAGTCGCTATTGCGTCATTGCCGGTGCCCTTAGGTAATTATACAAGCGTGCGATATTCGTTAATTAAATGTCAACCTCATACGGGACGCCGTCACCAAATTCGTCGACATCTTGCTCACTTACGCCACCCTATCATTGGTGATATAAATTATGGTGACAATAAGCAAAATCCATTTTTTGGTGAACACTTTGGTTTTAAACGTTTAATGTTAATGGCTAAACAGGTGGAGTTTATTCACCCCGTAACAGGGCTGGACATATTAATTGAAGCTGAGTTTGATGAACAATGGCAGCAGATATTTAATGTCTTTAAATGGTAATACTCGGCTTTTACAGTCGTGGTGTATTATTTGTCTCAATCTAACGAATCACGGGGTGTTAATTTACATTGCTCATTCTTTGTCGCAAGATTTAAGCTAATTACGTTTGGCTGATACCCTACTACCTTAAATGATAGTGGGTATTAGCCTATATATTCTATGGTGCTAACGCTCGCATAACAATATAGAAGGCTAAGGAGCTCTGAATTTTCACACCTGCTGTGGGTTCTAGATAAAGTTGGAAACTGAAATTATTAGGTTTAGATACCAAAATATCTTTCAAAAAATTTAAGTTAACAGTCTCCTGATCGCCGACGTTGCCCATTGATTGAAATATATATTTTTTTGATGGAAGTTTTGTCATTGAGTCATCTAGGCTGACAGACAACTAGGCCACAGCCGTCGTTCATCATAAAACTGCTAATGCTAACTTTGTGCGTAGTGTTGACATAAATAGGTTAAACAAAAAGGTCAACTTTCCGATTATATAGCTGACATATTTTTCGTACTCCTCTGGTGCAAAGGGGCACGAGGCGTTATAAAATCTTTGATCCTATTTTGTAACACTTAGTTAAGCTTTTTTGATATTAACTGATTACTCTACCACTGGCAGCAACTCACTTCATAATTGACAGGAGTTCGATAATTAAGTTTGAAACCCCTTTTTTTAGTGCAATTGCACCATTTTATTACCAGAAAGCGGTTTTTAAATGGGTATATTTTAAAATAATACTTTAAAAACAGTTAATTATGTTTTGGCGTATATCTTGCTTTAGGAAAAATGCAATTAAATTGAGTGTATATGAATTATTATGGTCATTTTTCTACCAGTTGAATATTTAATAAGATTATTAGGCCTTAAGCTAACTTTAATCTGTTTTATTACATTAATGCTTACCTTAATTAATACTGTTCCTTTTTTTGGAAGTACAGAGGCTGCACTATTTTCTGCTGTCATTCTTTATTTTTTTTCGGGCTAACAGTAACCTTTTCACGCCAAGAACATCAGTTCAATTCAATCATAAATAATATTGACCCGGTAAGTTTTGACTACCGAAGCCTGAAGTTCGATACGTTATTATCCAAAAACACGTCAATTGCACTATTACAATCTTTTCGAGAGTTATCGCGTATTAATCAGCAGCAAAAAAATAAGTTAAAGGAGGTAACTTATTCTGCAAGCCAAGTAATAGAAACCACGATAAGTTTATCGAACAATGTGGAAAAGCAATTTAATGCAACATCGTCGACCGCAGCTGCAATTTTAGAAATGAGCCAATCAATTAGTGAAGTCAGCAGTAAAATCTCCGCAGTACACAGCTCTGCTAAGCATGCGGATAAAATAGTACAGAGTGGACAAAATCATATTACTTTGTTAACAGGCGCGATATTAGAGGTAAGCAAAGAAGTGTCTCAAACACAACAAGGCATGCAAGATTTAGACGATTTGGCACAGGAAGTCACTTTGATCACTGAATCTATTCGAAAGATATCATCACAAATCAATTTATTAGGATTGAACGCATCTATTGAAGCTGCGCGCGCTGGTAGTTTTGGTCGAGGCTTTGCTGTTGTGGCAGAAGAAGTTAGAAACCTAGCAATAAGCACCAATAGTTCTAGCGATCACATAGCCAATATAATCAATCAGGTATTAAGCCAAAGCAGTAATACTGTTGAAAGTATGAAACTTGTCTTCGACAAAACAAATGCTTGTGGTGAAAAAGCAAAAAATGTTAACAAAATGCTGGAAAAAATAGCCTTGGCAACAGACTCAGTGCAACAGGAAACAGAAGTCGTTTCAGTAAATGCCGAGCAACAAGTCTTAGCTACGGAAGAAATATCACGACATGTCGAGCAAATTGTTCAAAGTTCAGAAGCCAATGCTGACATTGCTAAACAAACTGAACTTGTGGCAGAACACTTGAGAAAACTTACCCATTAGCTGTGCAAAGAATTAACTTAAAAAGAGGGTTACTAACAAATGAATCTTTATCAAATAATTGTACTGCTAATATTTATCCTAGTTATCTTTTATTTAAAACTAAGACTTTCTAAAAAAAATCGCTTTAAAATACAGCATCAAGGTTTGCTGAATGTAAGAGCTTTAAAAGAACTTATTTATTTTATTCAACAACACAGAGGAATGACCGCGGCATATTTAAATGGCAAAAAAGAGATGTTACCTAAAATGAAGACCATCAGACAGCGCATTCAAGAAAATATTAGAGAAAATGAGCTAACTTTTGCTAAAGATAATGAGCGTTGGCACAGCTTTTTGGATCACTGGCAAAGACTTAGTACAGGTAGTACAAGCGCAGACAATAGTTTTGATCAACATACACTACTCATTAGCAACATATTATATTTACTTGAAGACGAAGCCGAAAAAGGTCTGTTATTTTCTCAATTTTTACTACAGTTTCCTGAAGCTGGTTATGTTTGGCGTGAAGTGATCGGTGCTACAGAAATGATTGGTCAGGCAAGAGCCATTGGCGTGAGCGTCGCAACACAAAAAACTTGTTCTAGTACCGACAATATTCGTCTAAGTTTCTTACAACAACAAATTAGTGAAGTAATTAAAACTGTATTGCATCAACTTCATTGTTTGCCACAATATTTAGAAGAACATAATAAGTTAATTAAAATCACACAAGAGCAAACCGAAATGTTCTTGTCTACCGTTGACCAAGCTTTTCTTAATGCCGATAAAATTACGTTAGATCAACAAGTATATTTTGAACAAGCTAGTTTGGTTATTCAGTCTATTGATGATGTATTTGAACATCAGTTAACGCAAATCAGTAATTCTTTGGATATAGCTTAGAGACAGTTACTGATTAACTAGTACCTCCTACTTAAAAAATGCCATCAATAGCTTATGTAGCTCTTTAGCTACGAGGAATAACAAATGACAATAACAACAGTCGCTTCTGTAGCTCAAACTACATTGACTTCACCTTCATTAACACTAAAGGAAATCAAACGCTCAACACACCATCAGACAGCCCCATCAAATACATATTTCACCACCCTACCAATCTATTACAGGAGATGGGCTCTGCATTACCACCTCAATGTGTTTTGATACCGACGAAGGACAAAAAATATTATGCATGGATATTTTAGCTGAGCACCAGATTGATTTTATAGCCTCTACTTGCCTATCGCTGATGACCGCTTTGTTGTTCAAAGTTGTCGTTATGGATGTGTGACACAATGTCAGCAAAGTGGTAAAAGTGAATGTTCAGATACGAGTCGTCACCGGCAGTAATGTTTGCAGCAGTCAGATAAATTATGTTCGTTCTACAACTATATTTGATTTTTCAATCATGATATTAGTCTCAAAATAAATTTTTGGAACGGTGACTATGCCAATGATTATCAAATTGACTTTCGACCTGCTTAAGTCAACTAAAGGGTGTACAGTCGACTTTCCTATACAAAAAATTTCAAATTTTTTCTTCCGCTCTTGCGTATTAAGAAGCCAGGCTGCAACTTTATTTGGAATATTTTTGATGATTTTTTAATCAATAAAGCTTATTGCCAAATTTTTCTATCTTTATTCACAAAAGCCCATTTATGCCCAAGGGCATAAATGGGCTTGCATGGGATGTTTGTGTCGATTTTTATTTAGCTTCTACAACTGCTTAGATGTTGCTATTAGCACTTGCTAAAACTTTTTTTTATATTTTAAATCGTTCTACTAAGCTATCTAAGTTCATTGCCATTGCGGTTAACGATTCACTTGAAGAGGCTATGCGGGTTGATATTTGTGCACTATTTTCTGTACTATCACTAATCGCATGCACATGAGTATTAATTTCACCAACGACCGCGGCTTGCTCTTCTGTTGCCGTGGCGACCTGAGTGTTTAAATCTGAAATTTGTTGAATATTTGCAACAATTTCATTGAGTGCTTCTGTGGTCTGCTGAGCATCAGTCACCCCAATTTCGGCAGTCTCTTTACTTTCTCTTATACCCTCTACCGCTCGCTTAGATTCCGTCTGTAACAGGTTAATCATTTTATTAATTTCATCTGTTGCCTCGCTGGTGCGCTTTGCCAAGTTGCGTACTTCATCAGCGACAACAGCAAAACCACGACCCTGTTCGCCAGCTCGAGCTGCTTCAATAGCGGCATTTAAGGCCAACAAGTTTGTTTGCTCTGAAATGCCACGAATAACATCGAGAACACTACCAATTGCATTGCTCTTATCCGCTAACGACGCAATGGTAGTCGATACTGACTCCATCTTTTGAGCCATCTGGTAAATATTTTCAGTGGAATCTTTAACAACAATTTGTGCATGTTTAGCTTGAGTTGTTGCTTCATTTGTCGAGTCTGCTGCATGGGTGGCATTTTCGGCAATTTCGCTGATGGTTGAACCCATTTGACTAATGGCTGTTGCAACTTGCGTTGCGATATCACGCTGACTTTCGGCATCTAATCTTGACTGTTCTGCATCTTGAGAAACTTTAATAGCGGCTTGGCGAACATTTTTTGATGTGGTGGACACATCATTAACCACAGCATGTATTTTATTGATAAAGGTATTAAAGCCACGAGCTAAACGCGATACCTCATCACTACCGCTTTCACTTAGTCGGTAACTAAGATCGCCTTCTCCATCACCTAACTGACTGAATACCCGTGCAAGATCGTTAATAGGTTTGGTTAAACTTTTTGCTAAAATGATACTGATAAAGATAAAGACAACAACAATAATACCAAACCATATAAGCATATAATTTCGAGATTCGTTCAATGCTAAGTAAAGCTCAGCTTTTGGAACTTCTGCAACCACATACCAGCCAAGGCTTGAGATATAGCTAGTCGCAATGATTAAGTTTTCGGTTTCTTGGAATGCAAACTCTTTTTGGGATAAAAGAATTTGAGTGTTTATATTACTATAAAGATCAGTAAGTTTTGTTTTGTCACTTTTTTCCTTATCTTTATGAATTTTTACTAACCCTGAATCATCGACAAGATAAACAAAGCCAGATTCTTCAATTTTAAAGCTATTTAAATAACTCACCATGTCATTAAATGACTTTGACAAGCCTGATATACCTCTTCCGTTCAGCTGCTGATAGTTGATAAATACATCTACATTACCATTAGGGTATGCGTAGGTACTGGCGGACTCTTGCTTGTTTCCATTGGTGAACGCAAAAAACCAACCATCAATATTGTCATCTTTAAGTACACGAAGAAAACCATCTTGGTTCCAATATTTAGCTGTTTTACGATCGGCAAAAGATGCATTACTCAAGTTGTTATCTTTAGCTATTTTATCTAGCATTTTTATAACGTTAGCGTCATTGTCTGCACTCGCACCAGACTTTATCCAATCAAGCAAAAAGGGGTTTGTTGCAATTGATTTTGTCAGCACTTTCATTTCTGAAATTTCTCCATCCACAGCATTGCGAACACGCAGTAAAAGGTTAGGTAAGTCGGAATGCTGTAGTCGAGAAATAAGTAGTTCTTTAGCTTTTGAGTGACCGACAAATCCGACGATGCTGGTAGATATGACGACAGCCATTAACATGGCAATCACCAGTTTAGATTGGATAGAAGGGGTGTTGAAAAATCTCATCAAATTGTTCCTATGGGTAAGTTTTCTGTAGACTTTGCTGTTACGGCGATTTGACAATAAAACACTTGTTATAACAGGATTATAACAGGCTTATAACGAGCGTTAGCTATAAATTTCGGCAAGTTTAACATATGCTTGTATTTTCACCATTTAAAAAACAATAATTCAGCTATAAATTCGGCATGAGCTGATACTGATTTTATCTAATTAGCACCAGTAAAATCTATTATTTTTTGTCTGCCGCTATTTAGGCTGATTAACTGCCTAAAACCGCTAGGTATTAACACAAAGCAGTTTAATATACCTCTATTTGTAGCCGTAAATTATGATGGTGTTATTTGATAATAAAGTGTATTGAGCTTCATTATTGCAAAGGTTACAGTGGTAAGCGTTATGGCGGCAAAGCTTATAGCATTTATAAACTTGACTAAGCTAGATTATTTGACGTTCTTGCTTAATTATCTAGTGCTTTGACTGGTTGATGAACTTTTGATTTAAAGCTCTTTTTAAGCGTTGGGTTTATGGTATTGAGCATGGTACTGAGCAGAAATGTAGAAAATTTATTTGGTCAATCTAGATTAGAGGCAAGGTGTAACAAACAGCGTTTTATTTAGGAGGTGATAATATTTTCAGTAAACTTGTGCAGTGTACTTAACAACACTACACAAGTTAAGGTTAAAAGTTAAAGCAGAAAATTACTCTTCAGATACCGAGCGAAGTAAGGCATTAATACCTACTTTAGCGCGTGTTTTTGCATCAACTTTTTTAACGATTATCGCTGCATATAAGCTATAGGCACCACATTTAGAGGGAAGGTTGCCTGGTACAACAACTGAGCCTGCTGGTACTCGACCATAATGCACTTCGCCAGTTTCTCGGTCATAAATACGTGTACTTTGACCGATATAAACGCCCATTGAAATTACGGCACCTTCTTCAACCACAACGCCTTCTACAATTTCTGAGCGAGCGCCAATAAAGCAATTGTCTTCAATGATGGTGGGGCCCGCTTGTAGGGGTTCAAGTACGCCGCCAATGCCAACGCCACCTGATAGATGTACGTTTTTACCAATTTGTGCACAAGAGCCAACAGTTGCCCAAGCGTCTACCATACAGCCTTCATCTACATAGGCACCAATGTTAACGAAACTGGGCATCACCACAACATTTTTGCCAATATAACTACCTGTACGCACTGACGCACCCGGTACAACTCTGACACCATCAGCAACAAAATCGGCATGGCTGTAATCAGTGTATTTCATTGGAACTTTATCGAAAAATGTGCTTTCTGCACCGTCGATAACTTCGTTATCCCAAATTCTAAATGAGAGTAACACAGCTTTTTTCAGCCACTGATGTACAACCCATTCACCCGCAATTTTTTCTGCAACGCGCGCTGAGCCATTGTTTAATGCCGCTAATGCATCTAATACCGCTTGTTTTACCTCAGTAGATACCGTGGCAGGCGTAATGCTCATACGCTCTTCGAACGCTTGTTCAATAATTGTTTGTAATGCTAACATCAAAAATTCCTAAAATTAATTTGCTAAAGTTTATCGGTGACTATCAGCGCAAAGCATTGCTTCTAATGCGTTTTTTTGCTCTATGGTTAGTATTTGATTGTCATTATTTGAAATGGTAAAAACATCCTCAGCTTTTTCGCCAAATGTGGTGATTTTAGCTGAATGTATTTGTATGTTACATTTTTGAAAAATAGTAGCAATATTAGCCAATAAACCGGGATGATCTAAAGCCACTATTTCTAATATCGTCCGGTTTCTTGCTGTACCGTCTATAAAACTGACATGTGTTGGTACTTTAAATTGGCGAAAGCGCTTGGCTAAAGGCTTAGGCTTGATTCGAATTTCTTTTGACGCTAATTTAACGCTTAATGAGCGTGCTATGGACAGGGCTCTAGCACTATCATTAATGGCTTTATTACGGTTATCTAAGACCACAAAGGTGTTAGCAGTGAAGCCAGACTTATTAGTGGTTATTTTTGCATCATGAATGGACAATTTTTTCGCGCCAAGTAATGAAACAATATTAAAAAATATATTAGGTTTATCTTTTGTATAAACAAATACTTCTGTGCCGCCACGATAAGGTTTTGGACTAATAATGACCAAGGGCTTAACTTTGTTGTGCGACAAAATATGCTTAGAGTGCCAAGCAATTTGTTCAGGGGAATAACGTAAAAAATAGTCAGCTTTAAACTCTTTCCATAATTGTTTTAAGCGCTCTTGATCGAGCGATTCTACTTTTAAAATTTCAATAGCTTGTTGTTGATTTTCTCTAATTTTTGCTCTTAAATCAACTGGCTTTTCAAGACCACGCCTAAAGGCTCGTTTAGTACTGAAATATAAATCTTCCAGTAGATTAGCTTTCCAACTATTCCATAAACTTTCGTTGGTGGCACGCATGTCAGCGACAGTTAAACAGTATAAATAGTCTAAATGAGCTTCGTCTCGTACAATCGCGCCAAAAGTTTTAATGACTTCAGGGTCAGAAATATCTCTGCGCTGAGCGGTAACTGACATTAATAAATGTTTTTCTACTAGCCAAGCGATCATTCGACCATCGTGATCACCTAATTTATGGATTTTAGCAAAGTCTAACGCGTCAATCGCGCCAAGTTTTGCATGATCACCACCACGGCCTTTAGCAATGTCGTGAAATATACCGGCGAAATATAACAGTTCAGGTTTACGCACGCGTTGAACAATCTTGCTGCACAAAGGGTATTCATTGTTATGTTTTACTTGGCTAAAACGATACAAGTTTTTCAATAAACGAAAACTGTGTTCGTCGACAGAATAGGCATGAAATAAATCAAATTGCATTTGGCCAACAATATTTCGCCATAGCGGTAGGTAAGCACCAATAATTGAATGGCGGTGCATAAGCGTAAAGGCCAAACCTAGACCACGAGGGTGTTTAACTAATGCGACAAATATTTCCCGACAGCGAGCATAATCAATCATACCTGAGACTAAACGCCGGCGCGCATTACGCATTAAGCGCAAAGTCTCCGGATGTAAGTCAGTGATTTCTTTATGTTGGGCAATCAGTAAAAACATTTCCATAATCATGGTTGAACGGGTAAAAACGCGTTTATCACAGACCTTGATTTGACCATCGATAATGACAAAGTCATCATTAAGCACTATTTTTTTACTGTGTTTTTTCTCGTTTAATATAGCGTATTCAAAATGCTGCAAGAGCATTCTATTTAACTCTGAAACACGCGATATAATGCGGAAGAATCTTTTCATCATCCGCTCGATAGCAAGCTTGCCACCATCGCCAAAACCCATTAATTCAGCAACATCAGCCTGGTAGTCAAACAGTAAGCGGTTTTCATTACGCCCAGCGATAAAGTGCAATGCACAGCGCATGCGCCATAAATAATCTTGACACTCAAGCAGTTCAAAAAACTCATTAGTGGTGAGGTAGTTATGGTCAATCAATTGCTCAAGCGTATCTGCCATAAAATGGCGCTTGGCAACCCAGCCAATAGTTTGAATATCGCGTAAACCACCAGGGTTAGCTTTCAAGTTAGGCTCGAGAGTATAAGATGCGCCATGGTATTGTTGATGACGTTGATACTGTTCATTACGCTTGGCAAGAAAAAACTTTTCAGAGGTCCAAAATATGTCTTCAATCAACAAGGGTTGTAATTGAGACACTAAGGCATTATTACCGCAGATTTGTCGTAATTCCATCAAGTTTGTGGCGATGGTTACATCGTCAATTGCTTGATTAAGACATTCTTTTATGTTGCGAACACTATGGCCTATATCAAGTTTTACATCCCAAAGTTGGGTAATAAAAGCGGATATTTTTTCGGCTAAGTCATCGGCTACGACATTTTGGGTAATTAATAAGATATCAACATCTGAATAGGGATGAAGCTCTTTTCGACCATAACCGCCAACAGCAACCAAACTGATTTGAAATTCATCCAAATGGTGCTGACACCAAAGTTTGGTTAAAATCAGATCAACATAAAAAGCCCTAGCAGCAACAAGCGAGGTAACTTCACTAATGGGAAACTGCTCTTTTTGCCACTGAAGAAATTCATTACTCAGTACACATATTTGTGAACTATTTAATGAAGGGGCACTAACGGCGAGAGCCTCAATGTACTTCTCTGGAATTAATGATGATGTATTCAACAATTAGCTCTCATATTTGGCTCTCATAGTTTTATTGATATTGTCATTAGCTTTTAAGTTAAAATAATACTAAGGGTTACTGACTTATAAAGTATTAAGCATTTAATTATGTAATATTCGGGCAATGGTGTCATCTTTGCGTAAGGTTAATATTTCGCAACCCGTTTTGGTCACTACAAGGGTGTGTTCCCATTGCGCTGACTTTTTACCATCTAAGGTATATACCGTCCATTTATCTTCTTTGTCGAGCAAGGTATTAGCACGACCTAAATTGATCATAGGTTCGATGGTAAAGCACATGCCTTCTTGCATCTTTTCGTTGTCATTATTTTTATAATGAACAATTTGCGGTTCTTCATGGAATACTGTGCCTATACCATGGCCACAATATTCTTTGACTATCGAATAACGACCCGATTTTTTGATGAATTTTTGAATAGCAGTCCCTATCTCACCAAAGGTATTGCCAGGCTTAACTTTTTTAATGCCGATATAAAGTGCTTCTTGGGTAATACGACAAAGACGATTATCTTCAGCAGACGTTTCGCCAATTAAAAACATTTTACTGGTGTCACCGTGGTAACCATCTTTTATCACGGTAATATCAATGTTGAGTATATCGCCATCAACTAAAGGCGTGTCATTAGGAATGCCGTGGCAAACTACGTGGTTAACCGAAGTACAAATAGACTTTGGAAAATTATGGTAATTTAAAGGTGCTGAAATGGCATTTTGTACTTTGTCAGTAAATTCAGCACATAAGGTGTTAAGCTGGTCGGTTGTTACGCCGGCCTGAACGTGAGGCTCGATCATTTCCAATACATCTGCAGCAAGTTTTCCCGCAATTTTCATTTTTTGAATATCTTGCTGATCTTTAATCGTTATTGTCATAAAACCTCAAACGTGACTCTGTAAATAATGTGATTATGATAAATTAATTAGCTACTTATTGTATTGCAATAAACTGTATCGCAATACAGTTAGTCGTAGGTAAATAATAATTCTGGATGATTTTACCTGTTTTTGTTACTTTTTCCCAATCGTAAAACGCTAGAGTGAATAGTTAAATAAAAAATAGCGGATATTTGCTAGGTGTAGCATGTAAATATTAACGATGGAAAAAGCACAGGGTAGCAGTTGAAAATAATTTCAACTCTCTTTTTCTCTGCTTATCGAACGATGTTTATTGAGCTATTTCTCTTGAGCTATTTCTATAAAGTAATGCCCTTTAAAAAAGAGTGATGACAACGCAAAATTGTCATCACTTAGCATTAAGATAAATTCTCTAATTCAATGTTAACTGCTTCTACTATGGCTTCAGGATTCTCTAAATAAAGGTTGTGATTTAACAAAACCAAACTCTCATTGCATGCCAATAACATCGCTGGAATGGCTTGTGTGCCAATAATTTCCTGCACTTCTGTAATGTCATGAATAGCAAATTCAGCATCTTTGGTTAACTTGTTAGATTGCAGGCACTTTGCTGGTGGTGACAGTTTGAGCTCTTCAATTATTTCACTAACGCTTTCTTGGTCAGTCAATTCATTACCCAAAACAAAATGTGCATGCTGCAATTTCGTTAATAATTCAAAGGCAGACTTTGCTGATTTGTTTTGCACCCAGGCCATTAAGTTAGCGGCTAAAGTCGAGTCTTTTGTGTAATTGAGTGTATCAAGGTAATTAGCACCAAACACGACTTGACTAAATTCGCCTACATCAGCAAGGGTAGTGGCTGATACTTTGTTGTCGCCATCGTAATAGCCTATGTGCATAGCTCTAAGCGTAATGTTTGGAAAAGCACTTAACACTTTTTCAACTAATACTGCAGAGGCATAGCTCCAAGGACAATGACTATCATAAATATAAAAAAGTTCTGCATTTGTTGTGTTCAATGACATGAGTTAACGAACCTGATAAAAATGTGGCTTAATTTTAACTTGCTGCTATTAAAGATCCTAGCCCTTAGTAAAATAAAATATCATTAAGCTTAATTTCAAGTTAAAAACTAGTTAATTGCTCTAGAATATGTTATAAAGTGCGCCGTTAAATTGTTTGTCTGAATCTTCAATGATGCTTGTCTAAATCTTTGCTGATTTTTTCGAATATATTTAGCACTAAAAAGGGTATTGAAAAAATTCAGTACATTAAAACTAAACTCACATACATCTAGCAAAGATATACCGGGGTGCTCAGCGAATTTACAATAAGTAAAGCGCAATAAGGGTCGTGTATATTGGATGTATGAACGCTTAACCCCACAAAGGAAAAAACATGCCAAACGTTTCTATGCGCGATATGCTTAAAGCAGGTGTTCATTTCGGTCACAAAACCCGTTATTGGAACCCAAAAATGAAATCATACATTTTTGGTGCTCGTGATAAAGTTCATATCATCAACCTTGAACAAACTGTACCAATGTTCAACGACGCTCTTGCTGTATTAAGCAATGTTTCTTCGAAGAAAGGTAAAGTTTTATTTGTTGGTACTAAACGCGCAGCAAGCGATGCTATAAAAGATGCAGCAATAAAATGTGATCAATTTTACGTAAATCACCGTTGGTTAGGTGGTATGTTGACTAACTGGAAAACAGTACGTCAATCAATCAAACGTTTAAAAGATCTTGAAGCTCAAAGCTCTGACGGTACATTTGAAGCACTTACTAAAAAAGAAGCTTTAATGCGTACTCGTGAAATGGAAAAACTTGAGAAAAGCCTTGGTGGTATCAAAAACATGGGTGGTTTACCTGATGTTTTATTTATTATTGATGCGGATCATGAGCACATTTCTATTAAAGAAGCTAACAACTTAGGCATTCCAGTAATTTCTGTTGTTGATACAAACTCAAATCCAGATGGCGTTGACTACATCGTTCCAGGTAACGATGATGCGATTCGCGCTGTGACCTTATACTTAGATTCTGCAGCTAACGCTGTACTTTCAGGTCGCGAGCAAAACATCGCAGTACAAGCTGAAAAAGACGGTTTTGTTGAAACTGAATAAATTCAGTTTTAAGTAACGTTTTATGCTGTTATTACCACAACAATTTTGGTTGTTGTGGTAATTACTGAACACTTTTTATATTGAGGAAAATTTCATGACAATTACTGCTGCACAAGTTAAAGAATTACGTCAACGCACAGCTGCGGGGATGATGGATTGTAAAAAAGCTTTACAAGAAGCTAACGGCGATATGGAACTTGCGATTGAAAATATGCGTAAGTCTGGCCAAGCGAAAGCGGCTAAAAAAGCGGGTAATATCGCTGCTGAAGGTACAATCTTAATTAAAACTGAAGCTGGCCTTGCTGCTTTAGTTGAAGTTAACTGCCAAACTGATTTCGTAGCAAAAGATAATAACTTCCTAGCTTTTGCTAATGAAGTTGCTGATGCCGCTCTTGCTGCTAGAGCAACTATCGAAGAGTTACAAGCTCAATTCGAAGAAAAGCGCATTACGCTAGTGACAAAAATTGGTGAAAACATCAATGTTCGTCGCGTAGAATACATTGAAGGTACTACATTAGCGACATACAGTCACGGCGCTACCATAGGTGTTGTTGTTGCTGGTGAAGGTGATGCAGAAGCACTTAAACACATTGCTATGCACGTTGCTGCAAGTAAGCCTGATTACATCAATCCTGAAGATGTTCCTGCTAATGTTGTTGAAAAAGAAAAAGCGATTCAATTAGATATCTTAAAAATTGAAAATGACAAGCTTGAAGACAACAAGAAAAAGCCTGTAGAATTGCTTGAAAAAATAATCATTGGTCGTATGAAAAAATTCACTGGTGAAGTATCTTTAACCGGTCAACCTTTCATCATGGAACCTAAGAAAACTGTCGGCGTTATTTTAAAAGAGAAAGGCATTTCAGTTGCTAACTTTGTTCGTTTAGAAGTTGGTGAAGGTATTGAGAAGAAACAAGAAGATTTTGCTGCTGAAGTTGAAGCACAAATCGCTGCGGCAAAAGCTTAATTCACTTTGGTGAATTGAGATGAGTTAAAGCATATTTCTTGAAAAAGCGCCGATTGGCGCTTTTTTTATAGCAAAATTTTGCAGATAAAGCAGGCTATAATAAGTCAGCTATTTTGGATAATGTATAATTATCGTTCAAATATCATACTATTTTGTCATTGAAAAACAATAAATAGCTTCTAGGGTAGACTTTTTTCATATTTGACTTTCGAACCGTGGCTAAACGTATTAAAATAATCGTGGTCGATCAGACCTAGTCTATTTTAATTTAAAAATTCTTAAGGAATGTTTATTACATGAGCATCAACCCCAAACCAATGTATCGTCGAATTCTTTTAAAACTTAGTGGTGAAGCCCTAATGGGCGAAGAAGGTTTTGGCATAGATCCAAAAGTATTGGATCGCATGGCACAAGAAATAAAAGAATTAATCGAAATGGGCATTCAGGTTGGCTTAGTTATTGGCGGTGGTAATCTGTTTCGTGGTAAAGGCCTGGCTGAAGCCGGCATGAATCGAGTTGTGGGTGACCAAATGGGCATGTTGGCAACCGTGATGAATGGCTTAGCCATGCGTGACGCTTTACATCGTGCTTTTGTTAATACGCGTTTAATGTCAGCAATCGATTTAGCAGGTGTTTGCGACCGCTATAATTGGGCTGAAGCTATTAGCTTATTAAAATCTGGCCGTGTGGTTATTTTTAGTGCTGGCACAGGTAACCCATTTTTTACCACTGATTCAGCAGCTTGTTTACGTGGTATTGAAATTGAAGCGGACGTGGTGTTAAAAGCGACCAAGGTTGACGGCATTTATTCAGAAGATCCAGTGGCTAATCCAGATGCAACTTTATACAGCCATTTATCCTATCAAGACGTTTTAGAAAAAGAATTACAAGTGATGGATTTAGCTGCTTTTACGCTAGCGCGTGATCACAGTATGACGCTACGTGTGTTTAACATGAATAAACCTGGCGCATTAAAGTCTGTCATTATGGGTGGTGATGAAGGTACAACGATAGATCACGCCAAAAATTTAAATTAATTAGTGCAGGAATAAAATAGTGATAAACGAAATAAAACAAGACGCTCAAGAAAGAATGGCGAAAAGTATCGAGTCATTAAAAATTAGTTTGAACAAAGTACGTACTGGGCGAGCACATCGCTCATTACTCGATAATATTGTTGTCTCATATTACGGTATGGATACACCGCTTAACCAAGTGGGTAATATCGCTGTGCCAGACGCACGTACTCTAGCTATTACTGTATTTGACAAAGGTATGATTGGTGCGGTTGAAAAAGCCATTTTAAAGTCTGACTTAGGGCTTAATCCGTCATCACAAGGTACGTTAATTCGTATTCCTTTACCGGCACTAACCGAGGAGCGACGTAAAGACTTAGTTAAAGTCGTTCGTGCTGAGGCCGAAGGCGGTAAAGTTGCGGTACGTAATATCCGTCGTGATGCAAATACTGATATTAAATCATTAAATAAAGAAAAAGAAGTCAGTGAAGATGAAATGCATCAAGCGGAAGATGACGTACAAAAAATCACTGACACGTTTATTAAACAAGTCGATGATATTTTGACCGTTAAAGAGAAGGAATTAATGGAAATTTAAAATTTTCATTGCTTAATCCATAACGCCGTAGATAATGACTACGGCGTTTTTGCATAGACCAATTTAATACTCAGCGTTAAGCTTACTATGGAGAGTATGTGAGTAAAACAGATAACCAAATTAATCCCTTGCTAGCAGTAGAGGCAAAAATACCTCAGCATATTGCTATTATTATGGATGGTAATGGCCGTTGGGCACAGTTAAGAGGAAAAAAACGCGCAGCAGGGCATAAATCTGGTGTTGAGTCAGTGAGATCTTCAGTCGCTACGGCAGCAAAAAGTGGTGTTAAAGCGTTAACATTATTCGCCTTTAGTAGCGAGAACTGGCAACGCCCTGAAAGTGAAGTTGGCGTTTTGATGGATCTGTTTATGTTTGTGTTAACCCGAGAAGTTAAACGATTGCATAAAAATGGTATTAAATTTAATGTTATCGGTGACTTGAGTAAGTTTTCTAGCAAATTGCAGGGAATGATTAAAGACTCAGAAGCTTTAACGGCTGAAAATACCGGTATGGTATTATCAATTGCCGCTAACTATGGCGGACGTTGGGATATCGCTCACGCAGCAAAAAAATTGGCAGAAAAAGTAGCACGTCAAGAAATCAAAGCTGATGAGATTACCGAAGCAGCACTTCACGAACAAACAAGTTTGGCTCAGTTACCTGAATTAGATTTATTGATTAGAACAGGTGGCGATTATCGCATAAGTAATTTTTTGCTTTGGCAAGCAGCCTATGCAGAGTTATATTTTACCGATGTGTTATGGCCAGACTTCAATGAAAAAGAATTTATAAAAGCGATTACTGTGTTTGACCAACGAGAACGACGTTTTGGTCAAACGGGTGAACAAGTAACTAATAAAAACTAAAAATACTTAATAGCAATTTGATTAATCAAGTGATCTACTTTTTTAATGAGGAAAAATGGATAAATACCAGGCATAAAATTTAGTCAGTAGTTATTCTACTTGTAAATTTATAACGCCGTGTTTTTTCATTTTAACCATTAAAAATCAACTGATAATTAATCAAGTTCCTATAACACAATTTAAGGAATATCGTTTGTTAAAACAACGAATTATAACTGCATTAATACTCGCACCCGCTGCGATTTGGGCGATTTTTTATTTATCTCTAATTAACTTTGCAGCAGTAATGCTAGTTGTTATGGCGATTGGTGCTTGGGAATGGGGACCCTTAATGGGTTTTGTTAACAAGCGTCGCCGATTAGCTTTTGTCGGTATCACCAGTATATTAATAGCAACATTATGGCATTTCTTACCACTTGAGCAATTGTGGCATGCACCAAAGATTTTACTTGAGCAGGCCAATATAGTGCTATGGTTAGCTGTTGCTTGGTGGTTGTTGTCTGCAGGCTTAACCTTTTTATACCCCCGCTATAGCGCATTCTGGTCAAGTCATCGCTCCGTGCGCGGAATTTTTGGCTGTTTAACCTTAATTCCTACCTGGTTGGCTTTTATGGTACTTAGAAGTAGCGATTACCAAGTAGACAGTTACCATGGCGCGCAATTATTGATGTTTCTGCTTCTCATGGTGTGGAGTGCTGACGTTGGTGCCTACTTTGTTGGCAAGTCTATTGGCAAGCGCAAACTGTTACCCAATGTTAGCCCAGGTAAAACCTTAGAAGGTTTCTTAGGGGGTGTTATTTTTGCCTGTATTATGGTGGCAGTTGCCGGTTATATTATTGATTGGTCTATAGTGCAATATCGTGTCGTAATACCCGTAACAATTTTAATTACCACTATTTCTGTCTTGGGTGATTTAAATGAAAGTATGTTTAAACGTCAAGCGGGTGTAAAAGACAGTGGTACAATATTGCCAGGGCACGGTGGTGTACTTGACCGTATTGACAGTTTAACCGCAACAGCACCTATCTATGCGTTATGTTACGTATATTTGGGTTGGTAGAATAAATGCAAAAATTGTGTATTCTAGGCTCTACCGGATCCATTGGCAAAAGCACTTTAGATGTTGTGCGATTGCATCCTGAAAAATTTGATATCGTGAGTTTGTCGGCCTATTCAAGCGTTGATGATATTTTTAATCAATGCCTAGAGTTTCAGCCTAATAAAGTTGTTATGGTCTCTGAAATACATGCCGAACTGCTGGTTAAAAAATTGCTTGCCGCAAAACTTGCTCACATTGAGGTGACCTCAGGTACTTCTGCGCTTGAAATCATCGCGCAAGACCCTGTCATTGATACCGTCATGGCTGCCATTGTCGGTGCTTCAGGCTTATTGCCGACACTAGCGGCGGTAAAAGCCGGTAAAAAAGTGTTGCTCGCTAATAAGGAAGCTTTAGTGACTTCTGGCGCCATATTTATTGAGGCCGTAAAAGAGTTTGGCGCCCAGCTTTTGCCGATTGATAGTGAACACAATGCAATATTTCAGTGTTTACCGTTAAGGGCACAACAACAGCCAGGTTATTGTGACCTAGCTGATAATGGGGTGAGTAAAGTCTTATTGACGGGTTCAGGTGGGCCGTTTAGAACCTGGGAGAATCATGAGTTAGAACATGTGACTCCCGCACAGGCTTGTGCACATCCTAATTGGGATATGGGCCGTAAAATATCCGTTGATTCAGCTACTATGATGAATAAAGGCTTAGAGTTTATTGAGGCTAAATGGCTGTTTAATATTGACCCTGATGATATTCAAGTTGTGCTGCACCCGCAAAGTACTATTCACTCTATGGTGCAATATAAAGATGGCTCTGTTATTGCTCAAATGGGTAATCCTGATATGCGTACACCGATTGCGCATGCATTAAGTTTTCCACAACGCATTGAATCCGGCGTCGCACCCTTTGATTTTTTCGCAGCAAAATCATTAGAATTTCAAGCAGTCGACCTCGTCAAGTACCCGAATTTAAAGTTAGCCATTGATGCCTGTAAAAGTGGCCAAGGTGCATGCACGGCACTGAATGCCGCCAATGAAATTGCCGTTGATGCTTTTTTAAACGAAAAAATTAAATTTACTGATATTGCGAAAATAAATGAAACTTCTGTCAATAAGTTTGTCTCAGAAAAGGTGACTTCAATCGAAGATGTTGTTGCTTTGGATAAAAATGTTAGAATTTTCGCACAATCACTGATAACTCAAGCCAAGCATTAGCGTAATTAAAGAGTAGTAGCATGATAGAGTTTATATGGAATCTTGTGTCTTTTGTTGTTGCACTGGGTATTTTAATTACCGTTCATGAATACGGTCATTTTTGGGTCGCACGTAAAAACGGTGTGCAAGTAGATCGCTTTTCTATCGGTTTTGGTAAAGCCATTTGGCGTAAAGTCGATCGTCACGGCACTGAGTTTGTTATCGCCATGATACCACTGGGCGGATACGTTAAAATGCTCGATAGTCGAGTCGATGACGTAAGCGAAGCACAAATAAGTCGCACCTTTAATGCCAAGTCAGTGTATCAACGCATTGCCATTATAGCCGCTGGGCCTTTTGCTAATTTTGGCTTTGCTATTGTCGCTTTCTATTTAATGTTTTTAATTGGTGTGCCAAGCGTAAAGCCTATTATTGGTGAGGTAACAGCGGGTTCAATTGCTAGTGAAGCTAACTTACCAAAAAATAGTGAAATAATCGCTATTTCAGGGCATGAAACCTTAGACTGGCAAGCGGTTAATTTAGCGTTAGTCAGTGCAATGGGCGATAACAATATTATTTTTACGGTAAAGACCTCGGATAGAACATCAAGTCAAGATTTTAACTTAAATACCAAAAACTGGACATTTGCTCCGGAAAAAGAATCTTCGATAGCTAGCTTAGGTTTTATGCCGTATCGGGCTAATGTGCAAGCAAAGTTAGCCGTTGTTGCAGCAGGTAGCCCAGCAGCAAAAGCAGGTTTAGTCGTGGGTGATGTATTACTTTCTATTGCGGATGAAAACATTAATGGTCAGTGGCAGAAGTTTTCTGATCAAATTAAACGCTATCCAGACAAAAACATTCCGGTTAGGGTATTACGAGATGGTAAAGAATTAACGCTTAACGTTCAACCTGAGTCAAAAATGCTGCAAGGTAAGGTGATTGGTTATTTAGGCGTACAGCCGATATCGGATCCCTATCCAAAAGAATATTTATTTGAACAAGCTTATGGTCCAATATCTGCACTTGAACAAAGTGTGGTAAAAACATGGAATTTAGTAACATTAAGTTTTGATATGATTGGTAAGTTAATTACCGGTGACGTATCAGTTAAAAATTTAAGTGGCCCAATATCAATTGCACAAGGTGCAGGTAATAGCGCTAGTTATGGCTTTGTTTACTTTCTGGGCTTTTTAGCGCTGATTAGTATCAACCTTGGCATCATTAATCTTTTACCTTTACCTGTTTTAGATGGAGGACATTTGTTTTATTATTTTATCGAGCTTTTAACGGGGAAACCCGTGCCAGAAAAAATACAAGAAATAGGTTTTAAATTTGGTACTATAGCGCTACTAAGCTTAATGAGTATCGCCATATTTAACGATTTATCGCGATTATAACTAAAAGAAGTATATAAAGTTAATATTTTATGATTATTAAAAAACTTACCCTGGCGGTATTATTAGGTAGTTTGGGAACATCAGTGCAAGCGGCTGACGATTTTCAAGTAGAAGATATTCAAGTTAAAGGGCTACAGCGTGTTGCGCTAGGAGCAGCCTTAACTCATATCCCATTCAATGTCGGTGATAACTTAAACGAGTTTCGTGTATCACAATCAATTAAGGCACTTTATAAGTCTGGCCACTTCAGTGACGTTGTGGTCTCAAGAGATGCTAATACGGTTATTTATCGGGTCCGAGAAAGAGCAACGATTAGTGCTATTACTTTTGATGGTAATAAAGATCTCAAAGAAGAGCAATTGACCGAAAGCCTTGACGGCAGTGATATACGTGTTGGTGAAACGCTAGATATGACCGTTATCTCAGGTCTTGAAGTCGGTTTAGAAGATTTTTATCACAGTGTGGGTAAATACAACGCTGATGTTAAAGCTAATGTCACTCACTTACCGCGTAACCGGGTTAACATCGACTTTGTTTTTAAAGAAGGTGATGCTGCTGCGATAGAGCAAATCAATATTGTCGGTAATGAAAAGTTTTCAGATACCGAGTTGCTCGAGCGAATTGAATTAACTTATGATTCACCTTGGTGGGACTTTATGGCGCAAGATCGCTATCAAAAGCAAACCTTGCAAGGTGATATGGAAACCATTAAAAGCTACTACCTCGACCGAGGTTACTTGCAATATAAAGTTGATTCAACGCAAGTATCAATGACACCGAACAAAGAAGCGGTATATATCACGCTTAATGTTACTGAGGGCGAGATTTATACTGTTAGTGAAGTTGACTTTATTGGTGACATGGCCGGCTTTGAAAAAACTATTCGTGCCATTACCCCGATTAAAACTGAAGAACTTTACAATGGTGCGCTGGTGACTTATTCAGAAGAGTTAGTTAGCAAGTTTTTAGGTCGCTATGGTTATGCCTATCCAAAAGTGGTGACTATTCCTGAAATTGATGAAGAAAACAAAACCGTGAAACTGGTCTTGTCGGTCGACCCAGGTAAACGAGTTTATGTTAATCGCATTAACTTTAAAGGCAATAATGTCACCTCTGAGAGCGTTTTACGCCGTGAAATGCGTCAAATGGAAGGGGCTTGGTTATCTAACAACCTCGTTGAAGGCTCAAAAGCTTGGTTACAGCGTTTACCTTATATGGAAACGGTTGAATTTCAAACTAACCAATTACCTGGTGAAGACGACCTCGTTGATATTGACTTTGAAGTAAAAGAACAACCATCGGGTTCATTTACTGCTGGTATTGGTTATGGCTCAACGACACAGTTAAGTTTAAACGCGGGTATTCAGCAAAATAACTTTTTAGGTACCGGTAATCGCTTAGGCTTTAGTGTTAATACCTCAAGCTACTCAAAAAGTGCTAATGTTTCTTACACCGACCCTTATTTTACGGTTGACGGTGTTTCGTTAGGCGGCAATCTTTTCTATCAAGAGTTTGACGCCGGTAATGCCAACCTAGTTGAGTATAATAATAAAACTTACGGTGCGGGTATCACCTTAGGTTTTCCTATTAACGAGTATTTGCGCTTAAGTTTTGGTGCAGGTTATAAGAATAATGGTATTACTCGCTTAGAATCTTACGAACAAATTCAAAAGTTTTATGAATTATATTCAGATCCTAACGATCCTGATGGTGGTTTAAACTTTGAGAACTTTGATCTTAATGCTGCCATATCACGTTCAACGCTGAATCGCGGAACATTTCCTACTGCCGGCTCGCAACAAAGTCTGTCTTATAAAATGACCACGCCTAACTCAGACGTAAATTATTTTAAAATTAACTTAGATACTAAATGGTATTTTCCGTTAACCCAGGACCAACGCTGGACTGTTTTAGCTAAGTTTCAGTTAGGTTATGGTAATGGTTATGGTTCTGTCGAAGGCAACGACCAAGTTTTACCATTTTGGGAAAACTTTAGGGCGGGTGGCTCTGGCACTTTAAGAGGCTTTGAATCAAATATTGTCGGACCACGTGCCATATATCGCCGGCCCACCTCAATTCCAGGGACACCTGATTCAGTTGGCTCCGATGGTGGCTGTTGTTTAGGTCCTGATCACGATTTCATTCAAACCTCTAGACGTTCTGTTGGTGGTAATGCTATTGCTATTGCAGGTCTTGAACTTATTGTACCAACGCCATTTTTAGACGAAGGCTTTAGCAACAGTGTTCGCACAAGTATATTTATTGATGCCGGTAATGTTTGGGATACCGAATTTGATTTAAACAGCTACAAGGACTTGAATAGCATTGAACGTGAAAAAATTGATGACTACTCCGATGTAGGTCGCTATCGAGCGTCGGCAGGGTTATCTGTACAGTGGTTATCACCCATGGGGCCAATGATTTTTAGTTTTGCTAAAACGTTGAAAGAAATTGAAAGCGATGATACCGAATTCTTTAGCTTTAATATCGGCCAAACGTTTTAAGTTTTGCTTAAATAAAGGTTGTTAATTGACATAATTTAGCTTCCTTTAAATAAATAGGCTTGAACCAAATTAACTGAGGCGGTATAACTACCGCATAACAAAATTAAATAAAAATATTGAAAAATATTTTAGGAGTAAAAATTGAAAAATTTGATTAAATCTATCGCTATGGCTACTGCAGCATCAGGGTTTTTATTAGCAAGTTCAGCTATGGCAGCAGAGCAAAAAATTGGTGTAGTTAACTTTCAAGAAGTTATGGGTAAAATTCCACAAACTGCAGCAATAATGAAAAGTCTAGGCGAAGAGTTTAAAGACGAACAAGCTGTGTTATCACAACTTGAGACAGAAATTAAGTACCTTCAAGAAAAGCGCAAGCGCGATGGTTCTTTGATGAGTGCTAAAGATATTGCAGATCTAGAAGCTAAAATTGGTACGCTTTATCAAGATTATCAAGCGAAAGGCAAAGCATTTCAGGAAAAAACTGGTGCGCGTAAAAACGAAGAAACTAATAAAATCATCGCATTGGTTCGCCAAGCAATAGACAATATTGCTGCAAAAGGTGATTATGATTTAGTACTTGAGCAAAGTGCCGTAGTTTACTCAAAACCAGATTCTGCCATCACAGCAGAAGTGGTTAAGCAAGTTAGTGTACTGAAGTAATAATTTATTGTTAGGCTGTTTGAATAAAAGCTAATGCAGTTCTTTATTCTTTGCTTTCTCGTCTATTTAATATTCCGAATCAAGTTGATTCGGAATATTGCGTTTAGCCCTAAGATGGCTAGCACTTTTCTTTAAGTCGAAATAGATTAAACAATTGACTAGATTCAATGAGACAAAGAGTCATGTTCAATACGGATAATTACTGCTATATACGCTGATGACTTACACCTATGTAAGAACATGGCTTCACGGCATACGGCAATACTTCTACGTCGATGTAAGCCAATAGAACAAGTTCGCAGCACATTGTTGAAATAGTTTACTGATGTGATTGTGCACAACGAAAAGTGTATTATTTAGACGATTTTAAGCTGAACAATTAATTAACCTGCCTAGTATAACGGCTACTTTAAACTTTACCTTAGACAACATATAAAAAAGTTGATGCTTATGAGTTACATTCTTGCAGACATTGCAGAAAAAATTGGGGCTGTTGTTCGAGGCAATGGACAATGTGAAATATTGAGTATTGCCACTTTAGCTAGGGCATCATCCGGGCAAATCGCTTTTTTAGCGAACAGTAAATACAGTGATCAATTAGCAAAAACTCATGCCAGTGCAGTTATTGTCACCCAAGCTGAAGCGGAAAAATGTCAAACCAACGCTTTAGTTATGGATAATCCTTACATGGGCTATGCTCTAGTTGCGCAGTTACTTGATACCACACCAAAACCTGCTCACAGCATTCACGCCAGTGCTGCTATCGATGATGGCGCTATTATTGGTGAAGGCGTCACTATTGGTGCTAATGCGGTGGTTGAAGCCGGTGTTAATATTGCAAACGGCGTCAGTATAGGTGCAGGGAGCTTTATTGGTATTGGGGCTCAAATAGGCGCTAACTCTAGCATTTGGTCGAACGTTAGTATTTATCATGGCGTGGTTATTGGTAACAATTGTTCAGTGCATGCTAATACCGTTATTGGCTCCGACGGTTTTGGTTATGCAAATAATAAAGGCAGTTGGGTTAAGATACCGCAACTAGGCACAGTTATTATTGGCGATAATGTCGAAATTGGGGCGAGTACGACAATAGATCGTGGCGCTTTAGGTGACACTATTATTAACAATGGTGTTATTTTAGATAATCAAATACAGATTGCTCATAATGTGGTGATCGGTGAGAATACGGCCATGGCGGCTTGTAGTGTTATTGCTGGCAGTACTGAGATTGGCAAGAATTGCGTTATTGCCGGCCTTGTTGGTATAAATGGTCATATTAACATCGCTGATGGCTGTGTATTTACCGGTATGACCATGGTAACAAAATCTATATCTGAGCCAGGGGTTTATTCATCTGGCATGCCATGTCAACCCAATAAAGAATGGCATAAGAATAACGTAAGAATTAAAAAACTTGAATCGTTAACTAAACGCTTAAGTACAGTAGAAAAAGAATTATCCCAATTGAAATAATTCTCGCTAACGAATGAATTCATTAAGTTAATGGCGATGAGTAAAGAATTTGCACTTAAACGTCATAGTTAAATACATAAAGGAATAAATTTTGGAATCGCAAAATAATATTATCGATGTTGAAGGAATTAAACAGATCATTCCACATCGTTACCCGTTTTTATTAGTTGATCGTGTACTTGACTATTCGCCTGGAAAGTCAATCCATGCGATAAAAAATGTCACAGTCAATGAGCCTGCATTTTTGGGGCATTTTCCAAGCTATTCTATCTTTCCAGGTGTACTTATTCTTGAGGCGCTGGCCCAGGCTAGCGGTATTCTAGGCTTTAAATCAGTTGCAGATAAAGTCGATGGTGAATTGTTTTTATTTGCCTCAATTGATAAAGCAAAATTTAAAAAGCCCGTTCATCCTGGAGATACCATACATTTGCATTTAGAACTTATTAAAGAGCGCCGTGGCATGTGGAAGTTTTACGGCGAAGCTAAAGTTGATGGCAAAGTGGTATGTTCTGCGGATTTAATGTGCGCAAGAAGAGCAATATAATATGATAAATTCAACGTCATTGATCCATCCGCAAGCTATTATTGAAGCTGGGGCTGTTATTGGCAAAAATGTTAACATTGGACCATGGACTCATATCGCAGCGAATGTTGTTATTGGTGATAATTGCCAGATAAGTTCACACGTGGTTATTAACGGCCCAACGACTCTGGGTAATGGCAATCGTATTTTTCAATTTGCCTCGATTGGTGAAGATTGCCAAGATTTGAAATATGCCGGTGAGCCAACAGAATTGGTGATCGGTGACAACAATGTTTTTCGTGAATATTGCACCGTGCATCGCGGTACTATTCAAGACAATAATCTAACGCAAATTGGTAGCAACAATTTATTTATGGCTTACACCCATGTTGCGCATGACTGCATGGTTGGCAGCCACTGTATTTTGGCAAACGGTGCGTCTATTGCAGGCCATGTTCATGTTGGTGACCATGCCATTATTGGCGGTATGACAGGTGTGCATCAGTTTTGCCATATTGGCGCGCATTGTTTTGTTGGCGCCAATTCTTTAATTCTTAAAGATATTCCTCCTTATGTTATGGCCTCAGGCCAACCGGCAAAACCTTTTGGTTTAAATAGTGAAGGCTTAAAACGCCGTGGTTTTGATAAAGAGGTTATCTTGCATATTAAACGTGCTTATAAAGCGGTTTATCGCCAAGGCTTAACGGTTGATGAAGCCATGAAAAAAATTGCTGAAGGGGATGCAAGTACAGCTGAATTAACCTTCTTTACTGACTTTATTAAAAATTCAAGTCGCGGTATTATCCGTTGATTTTCCTGTGATTAAAGTGAATTCAAAGCCGTTATCTGACCATGATTTACCTAGTAGTGAAACGATGAACGATGTTGTAGTAACTTTTGCTATGGTGGTTGGTGAGCATTCTGGCGACACCTTAGGTGCGAGCTTAATGCAACAACTGCAACTGAGTTACCCTAAGGCCAAATTTATCGGTATTGGCGGCCCTAAGATGTTGGCGTTGGGTTTTGAAAGCCTATTTGATATGGAAGAACTATCGGTAATGGGGGTTTTTGAAGTGCTTGGGCGCTTGCGGCGGTTATTGCATATTCGAAAAACCTTAAGCGATTATTTTATTGCCAATAAACCTAACGTTTTTATCGGTATTGACGCGCCTGACTTTAATATTAGCTTGGAAGCACGGCTAAAAACACAAGCGATAAAAACCGTACATTATGTCAGCCCTTCAGTTTGGGCTTGGCGTGAAAAGCGCGTTTTCAAAATTGCCAAAGCAACCAATATGGTGCTGTCTTTATTACCTTTTGAAAAAGCTTTTTACGACAAACATCAAATCCCTTGTACTTTTGTTGGCCATTCGCTTGCTGATGATATTCCGCTGGTGAGTGACAAAGGCATGGCGCGACAAGCGCTCGGTTTATCTGAGTCAGCAAAAATACTGGCACTGATGCCAGGTAGTCGTTCAGGAGAGCTTGCACGACTGGTTGAGCCATTTTTATTGACAGCAAAAAAACTCTTGGGTACTGAGCAGGAAAATAGCAGTGAAGTTATCTTTGTTGTGCCTATGATCAGTGAGCAAAGGGCGCAACAATTTCATCAATTACACCATAAAATAGCGCCAGAGCTTTCGGTACAGGTTATCGTTGGCAAAACTCAACAAGTCATGGCTGCCAGTGACTGCTTATTAACCGCATCAGGTACGGTCACGTTAGAAGCCGCCTTAGTAAAACGTCCAATGGTGATTTGTTACAAGTTTAACCCGCTGACTTATCATATGTTTAAAGGTTTTGTAAAACTGAAGTGGTTTTCATTGCCGAATCTACTTGCTAACAAAAGCTTAGTGCCTGAGCTTTTGCAAGCAGAGGTTAGTGTAGAAAATATTCTACCTTTAGTGACAGAGCGTTTGTTTGAAGATCAGTCTGCGTTGAATCAAGCTTATACTGATATCCACTTAACGCTTAAGCAAAATGCTAGCAAGCAAGCGGCTAAAGCGGTTATCGACTTATTATAATAGTGAACTAGAGTAATTATGCCTGCAGTTAAAAAAGTTTTTCCACCTTTTGTATATCCCCTAGCCTATTGCATTGCCGGTGTTGATGAAGTGGGTCGCGGGCCATTGGTCGGCGATGTCGTGACGGCTGCGGTGATATTAGACCCTGACAATCCAATTGAAGGATTAATGGACTCTAAAAAGCTTTCAGAAAAAAAAAGACAGCATTTGTCAGGAGAAATTAAGCAACGTGCTATTGCTTGGTCAATAGGCCGTGCGTCGCCAGAAGAAATTGACAGCCTCAATATTCTCCACGCCACCATGTTGGCGATGCAACGTGCTGTGCAAGGATTAAACGTGACACCTGATTACGTCTTAGTCGATGGTAACCGTTGTCCAACGTTTGCTCATGAAAGTGGTCATATTATGGGGCAAAGTGTAGTTAAAGGCGATGCGCGTGTAGCTGAAATTAGTGCCGCCTCTATTTTAGCGAAAGTAGCCAGAGATGGTGAGATGGTCGCCTTAGATAAGCTATACCCTTACTACGGTTTTGCACAACACAAGGGTTATCCAACAAAAGCACATTTAGAAAAAATCATTGAACATGGGGTATTAGATTGTTATCGCAGAAGTTTTAAGCCTGTCGCCAATGTACTTGCTAATACAGCAGCCCATATTACCAATAATTAGAGCACTAGATGTCTGAATCTGAATTCCCAATATCTGCCGCACTATCGGGTCAATTAGTCAGCGCTAATGATCCCAAGTTTATTCATCTAAGAGTGCATAGTGACTATTCTCTGTCTGATGGTTTAAAAAAAGTTAAGCCCATCATTGCCAGAGCAGCTGAGTTAAATATGCCCGCTATGGCATTAACCGACCAAACTAATTTATGTGGTTTAGTTAAGTACTACCATGCCGCGCACGATGCAGGCATGAAACCTATTATAGGCTGTGACTTTTGGGTTAAAAGCGCTGCGCTTGAAGATGAATTATCACGTTTAGTGATTTTAGCAACTAACAATATAGGCTATAAAAACTTAACAGAATTAATCTCTCAAGCCTATTTACGTGGCCATATTCAAGGTAAAGCGGTACTAGACCGCGATTGGCTAATTGAGCGCGCAGAAGGCTTGATTATACTTTCCGGTGGCCGAGAAGGCGACATTGGTAAAGCATTATTAAAAGGTAATAATGAACTTGTTGATGAAATGCTCGGTTTTTATCAAGAATATTTTCCTAATTGTTATTATATTGAGCTGATTAGAACCGGTCGTAACGAGGAAGAGAATTACCTTCATCTTGCTGTAGAGCTTGCGTCTCGTTATGAGCTTCCTGTTGTTGCCACCAATGAAGTGATGTTTTTGAGTCCTGATAACTTTGATGCTCACGAAATTCGCGTCGCTATACATGACGGTTACACCTTAGACGATAAACGTCGGCCAAAAAAATATTCTAAAGAGCAATATCTTCGCACTGAAGAGGAAATGTTAGCGCTTTTTGCTGATATCCCCGAAGCACTAGCCAACTCAGTTGAAATTGCAAAACGCTGCAATGTTACCGTGCGCTTAGGGGAATATTTTTTACCTGACTTTCCTACTGAGGGCTTATCGATTGAAGACTTTTTGGTTAAAGTATCAGAAGAAGGTTTAGAAGAAAGATTAGAATTTTTATTTGATAAAAACGCCCCTGATTATGCCGAAAAACGTAAACCTTATGACGAACGTTTAGCTATTGAGCTAAAAGTGGTTAATAACATGGGGTTTCCGGGCTATTTCCTGATCGTGATGGAGTTCATTCAGTGGAGCAAAGATAATAATATTCCGGTCGGACCTGGGCGTGGTTCAGGGGCAGGTTCGTTGGTGGCTTATGCCCAAAAAATAACCGATCTTGACCCCCTTGAATATGATTTACTTTTTGAGCGTTTTCTCAACCCCGAACGTGTCTCTATGCCTGATTTTGATATTGATTTTTGCATGGACAGACGCGATGAAGTGATTGACCACGTTGCCGAGTTATATGGCCGTGATGCGGTATCGCAAATTATTACCTTTGGTACTATGGCCGCAAAAGCGGTTATTCGTGATGTTGGCCGAGTGCTTGGTCATCCTTATGGTTTTGTTGACCGTATTTCAAAACTAATCCCACCGACACCGGGCATGACCTTAGCAAAAGCCTTTGAAGAAGAGCCAAAGCTGCCGGAGATGTATGCTCAAGACAGTGACGTAAAAGATCTTATTGATATGTGTCGCATCTTAGAGGGCACAACACGAAATGCCGGTAAACATGCTGGTGGTGTGGTTATTTCGCCTACTACGATTACTGACTTTGCACCACTTTATTGTGATGAAGACGGTAAAAATCCGGTCACCCAATTTGACAAAAATGATGTTGAGGACGCCGGTTTAGTTAAATTTGATTTTCTTGGTTTACGGACCTTAACTATTTTGCAGTGGGCCATTGAAATGGCTGATGCAAAACTGTTGAAACAGGGTAAAGAGCGGATCAATTTAGCCACCATCAATCTCGAAGATAAAGCCAGTTTTAAAGTGTTATTAAGGTCGGAAACAACGGCTGTTTTCCAACTTGAATCTAGCGGTATGAAGTCACTTATTGCAAAACTTAAGCCGGATTGCTTTGAAGATATAATAGCCCTGGTAGCACTGTTTAGACCTGGGCCTTTGCAATCAGGCATGGTTGATAACTTTATTGAACGTAAACATGGCCGTGAAGCGATAAGTTATCCTGATGCAACTTGGCAACATCTTGACTTAAAACCTATCCTTGAGCCCACCTACGGCATTATTCTTTATCAAGAACAGGTCATGCAAATTGCGCAGGTGCTAGCGGGTTACTCGCTGGGTGGCGCAGATATGTTACGTCGTGCAATGGGTAAGAAAAAGCCAGAAGAAATGGCCAAACAGCGTGAGGGTTTTGAGGCTGGTGCTGTTGGCCGTGGCGTTGATGGTGAGCTAGCGATAAAGATTTTTGATTTAGTTGAAAAATTTGCCGGCTATGGTTTTAACAAATCACATTCTGCCGCCTATGCTTTAGTGTCTTATCAAACGCTGTGGATGAAAACCCATTTTCCAGCACCTTTTATGGCGGCAGTAATGTCAGCCGATATGGATAACACAGATAAAATTGTTACCTTAGTTGATGAATGCGGCAACATGGGGCTTGATTTATTACCACCAGATGTTAACCGTGGCCACTATAAGTTCACTGTTAATGACGCCGACCAAATTATCTATGGTATTGGCGCGGTCAAAGGTGTTGGTGAGGGCCCAATAGCAGCCATAATCGCCGCACGTGAAAGTGATGGTGAGTTTATTGATTTGTTTGATTTTTGTGCTCGAGTTGATTTGAAAAAAATTAATAAACGCATATTAGAAAAATTAATTAAGTCTGGTGCCATGGATGCGCTTGGCCCTAATGCCAAAGACGGGCCACATCGCGCTGCCTTGTTTGAGTCTTTACCCGAAGCGTTAAAAGCGGCCGAACAACATGCCAAAGCACAAGCTATTGGGCAAAACGACTTATTTGGCTTGATTAATGAAGAGCCAGAAGACAATCGACAAGCATTTAAAACCGTTGCTAAGTGGCCTGAACAACGCTGGTTAGATGGCGAAAAAGAAACATTAGGTTTATATTTAACCGGTCACCCAATAAATCGTTATTTAAATGAAATTAAACGTTATGCAACCGGGCGTTTAGTCAGCTTACAGCCAACCAATAAAGATAAAACTAGCATAGCCGTAGGCTTGGTTTTAGCGGTGCGGGTATTAGTCAATAAACGTGGTCGGCGCTGGGCCTTAGTCACGCTAGACGACAAAAGTGCGCGTATGGATATCCGATTATTTCCAGATGACTACGATAGGTTCGCTGAATTGCTCATATCTGATGCAATTTTGGTCTGTAGTGGACAGGTCAGCTTTGATGATTACTCTGGGGGTATTACAATGACCGCTCGAGATATTATGACCATTGCTGATGCACGGGAAAACTATGTCACGTCATTAGATTTGCAAATCGATAAAAATCAGCTCTCAGGACGATTTATCGATCAGTTTACGGAGGTGTTAACGCCTTATAAAGATGGTATTTGCCCAGTTCGTGTTTTTTATCAAAGAGATGAAGCGCAAGGTATGCTAGAGTTGGGAGTACAGTGGCGCGTGTCGCCAAGCGACATGCTATTATACGATTTGAAAACCCTATTGGGTGATGAGCAAGTCGAGTTAAAATTTAAATAGGTAGCGTTTATTAACAACGATACTCAAAGACAACATAGGTAATAATAATCATATGTCACTAAATTTTTTAGATTTTGAGCTCCCAATTGCGGAACTTGAAGCAAAAATTGAAGAATTGCAATTGGTCAATAATGGCCAAGGATTAGATCTTGATTTAGAAGATCAAATTTCTCAGTTGCGAGAGAAAAATAACGAACTCACTCAAAAGATTTTTTCTGGTTTAGATCCTTGGCAAACGGCGCGAGTTGCACGTCATCCTCAGCGCCCATATACCTTAGATTATCTGCCACGTATTTTTACTGAATTCGACGAATTGGCTGGCGATAGAGCCTATGCTGATGATAGAGCTATTGTGGGAGGCACTGCGCGTTTAGACGGTCGACCTGTGATGATTATTGGTCATCAAAAAGGTCGTTCAACTAATGAAAAAGTTAAACGTAATTTTGGTATGCCACGTCCAGAAGGTTACCGTAAAGCCTTGCGTTTAATGAAAATGGCAGAGCGCTTTAAAATGCCAATTATCACTTTTATTGACACCCCGGGTGCATATCCTGGTATTGGCGCTGAAGAACGTGGCCAAAGTGAAGCAATTGCGACGAATTTAAAAGCGATGTCACGTTTAAATGTACCGATTATTTGTACTGTTATCGGTGAAGGTGGCTCAGGTGGTGCACTCGCTATTGGTGTTGGTGATAAAGTGAATATGCTGCAATATTCAACTTACTCAGTTATTTCTCCAGAAGGCTGTGCCTCTATTTTGTGGAAAACGGCTGAGAAAGCACCGACAGCAGCAGAAGCTATGGGTATTACGGCTAAACGTATTAAAGAGTTAGGGCTTATCGATAGTATTGTTGAAGAACCTTTAGGTGGTGCTCATCGTGATATGGATCAAATGGCGGCATTTCTGAAGCAAGCGTTAAAGTCTGATCTTGCTGAACTTGATAAACTTTCCAGCGATGAATTAATTGAAAGTCGTTATGATAAATTAATGTCATTCGGCTACTGTTAAAACCATAAAAAGCGACCTACAAAGGGTCGCTTTTTATATGCTTGGTAATACTTCCCTTAGTCATCATATTTTATACGCGATGTTGTTTTAGAACTGTGAATATAATTGAATTAGCACTGGTGAGTTTCTTTAAACATACACCAGAAAAACCTATTATTATTGCCTATAGCGGTGGTGTCGACTCCCAAGTACTACTTGTTGCTTTGGCAAAGTTAAAACAACAGCAACAACTGCCCAATGCTATTGTTGTTTGTCATGTTAACCATGGTTTAAGTCCTGATGCCGATGCGTGGCAAGCGTTTGCACAACAAGAATGCGATAGATTATCCTTAACTTTTATCAGTCATAAATTAAATTTAAAAAAGCCAGCACAGCAAAGCTTAGAAGCGATTGCGCGTGATGCACGCTATAAAGTTTTAGTGCAAGCAAGCACTGAACCTGCTTTTATTGTTACTGGTCATCATCTTAATGATCAAGCAGAAACATTTTTATTAGCCTTAAAACGTGGCTCGGGATTAAAAGGTTTATCGGCTATGCAGGTAAGCTTACCGTTAGCGCAGCACACGCTTACCCGGCCGCTGTTATCGATATCGCGTACCGATATTGTTGCCTATGCCAATCAGCAGCAACTGAGTTGGATTGAAGATGAGTCTAATGCCGATGAGCGCTTTGAGCGAAATTTTCTGCGTCATCAAATTTTACCAACATTGAATGCGCGTTGGCCAAGTATCAATAAGACGATAGCACGCAGTGCTGAGCATTGCTTGGAAGCGCAGCAACTGCTAGATGAATTAGCGCAGCAAGACTTAGCTGATTGCCAATATTCGTCTTGTCAGTTGTCTGTTGCTAAATTGAATGCACTGAGTGAGCCACGGCTTAAAAACCTGTTACGCTATTTTTTATCTAGCCATGATTTTTTAATGCCAAGTCGTCAGCAATTAATGCAAATATGCCAACAATTAAATGCACAAGCTGATAAATCGCCGGTTGTTCAGTTAGCCGCGTGTTGCATAAGACGATATAAAACAGCGCTGTATTTAACCGCTATTTATCAGGATCTTTCAAAATGGCAACAGAGTCTAGATATAGCGATTTTAGCCGGTGAAAAATCTGTTGAGGTTTGTCTGCCAGATAAATTAGGCGTGTTGAGCTTTTCGAGTTTACTTGCACAAGAGCAAGATATAAGTCATTGGCAAGCCTTGATCAAAAAACCGAAAAACAATCAAATAGTCACGATACGTTTTTCTCACGAAAACCCTATATGTTTACCGCAATACCGACAGCATTCACGCCCGGTAAAAAAAGTATTACAAGAGCTTGCTATCCCACCATGGCAGAGGAAAAGATTACCTTTTATATATTATGACCATGAATTAGTCGCTGTAGCAGGGCAGTTTGTTTGTCAGGCCTATGTCGCTGATAACAAAAGTTCAGCGTTTGCTATTTCATGGCAGGGTGAACTGTCTTTTTAAAGTTACCGTGTAACGAATAAACTAGACAGTGTTGGTGCATAAGTGGTAAAAAATATTTCATCAATACGTTATCTTAATAATTCAAATAACAATAACTTAAATAAGAGCAACTATGACAACAGAAAATACTCCTTTAGAAAGTCAGTCATTTTTTAGCAAACTAAAAGCGATTAATATTGTCAACCAAATCATTATTGCTATTGTTTTGGGCATTGCTTTAGCACTTGTATCACCTGATATTGCTCAGTCATTTTCTATACTGGGCAGTTTATTTGTCAGTGCATTGAAAGCGGTTGCGCCTATTTTGGTCTTAGTTTTAGTCGCGTCATCTATTGCGAATCAAAAACCGAATAGCGATGCCAACTTAAAGCCTATTGTTGGGCTTTATTTAATTGGCACTATAAGTGCGGCATTAGTAGCGGTCGTATTAAGTTTTACTTTTCCTGTGCAATTAACTTTAGATTTAGTTGGCGCTAGCGCTAATCCTCCACAGGGTTTAGGTGAAGTATTATCAACATTAGCTTTTAAAATTGTTGATAATCCTTTCAATGCCGTTGTTACCGGTAATTTTATTGGTATTTTAGCTTGGGGCTTAGGTTTAGGCTTCGCGTTGAAAAAAGGCAGTGAATCAACCAAAGTGATGGTGCATGATTTTGCCGAAGCTATTTCAAGTATTGTTAAGTTAGTTATTCGTTTCGCACCCTTAGGCATCATGGGTTTAGTCGCCAATACAGTAGCGACAACAGGCTTTGATACCTTAGGTGAATTTAGCCACTTAGTGCTGGTACTTTTAGGCTCAATGCTGATCATGGCACTGATTGTTAATCCCGTCATTGTTTACCTTGTTATGCGTAAAAATCCTTATCCGTTAGTGTTAAGGTGTTTAAAAGAGTCAGGTATTACCGCATTTTTCACGCGTAGCTCGGCAGCAAATATTCCTGTAAATATGGAGTTATGTGAAAAACTTGATTTACATGAGGATACTTATTCGGTCTCTATCCCTTTAGGCGCCACTATTAATATGGCTGGAGCGGCCATCACGATTACCGTATTAACCCTAGCGGCAGCGAACACTTTAAATATTGAAGTTGATTTTGCTACCGCTATTTTATTGAGTGTTATTGCGGCGGTATCAGCTTGTGGTGCTTCAGGCGTTGCGGGTGGTTCATTATTACTTATTCCACTGGCTTGTGGTTTGTTTGGTATTGATAATGACATTGCTATGCAAGTGGTGGCGATAGGTTTTATTATTGGTGTTATTCAAGACTCAGCAGAAACAGCACTGAATAGCTCTACAGATGTTGTTTTTACTGCAGCGGCCTCGCATCATATTACTAAAAATTTATAAGACATTTAGCTCTATTTTAGTGTGCTTTGTTACTGTCATACGGAATAAACTGAATAAAGCCATCGTCCTGAAATACCTTCGGCTCGATGGCTTTATGGCAATTTCACTGCATAAAGCAGTAAAGCTGCTTATGCAAAATAGAGTAAAATACTGTCATTAAATAAATTGTGCGGCTTAATTTCTACCGTGGCAATAATCAGCACTTCTTAAATCGCTTAATTAAGAGCATAATAACGCCAAAATTTTTGTGGATATATTATTATGGTAACTGAACAGGCATTAAAGCAACGTAGTAACTCAAGTTGTGAACTTTGTACTTCAACTGACAACTTAACGGTATTTCCTGTACCGCCGACCAGTGATTTAAGTGCCCAGCAAAGCATTTATGTGTGTAGCGTTTGTTTAGCACAGGTCGAAGGCAATGCTGAGCTTGATATTAATCATTTACGTTGTCTAACTGACGCGATGTGGAATCAAGAACCCGCAGTGCAAGTCATGGCTTATCGTATGCTACATAAATTGTCAGCAGAAAGTTGGGCGCAAGATGCGCTAGATATGATTTATCTAGAAGATGCGGTGAAAACCTGGGCAGAGCAGGGTATAGCTGCCGCTGAGCGCGAAGGGCCAACTCGCGATAGCAATGGCGCTGAATTGCAAGATGGCGATAATGTTACCTTGATTAAAGATCTAAAAGTTAAAGGGGCAAACTTTACCGCTAAACAAGGCACTATGGTGCGTGGCATTAGCTTAACGGATAATCCAGAGCATATTGAAGGTAAAGTTAACGGAACGCGTATTGTGCTAGTAGCGGGCTATTTAAAGAAAGCTTAACGTTAAAGCAGCGCTATTATAAGCCAATAAAGAACAACGAAAGCACTATCAGCCTAACCGCTGCTTAGTGCTTTTTTATTGATGGTGGTTTGCCTTATCAGCAGTGACAAGTACGCTCAAATTGGGCGATTTTATATCGGGGCATATTTGGCTCACTGGTTGGATTTTTAGCTTATACCAATTTCATTAAGTTATTGCCCACTTGTGCTGGTTAAAATACACCAAGGCTACGGTGCTCTCAATCACAATAGCCAGCTATTGCTCAATCAAGCGTCTTGCCCTGATGCGTTTTCTCTGCGCACAACAAGATCACAAATTTAATGAAAGTGGTACTATTTTTTCATCTTACAATGATGACACCTGTTTTTGCTTTGTATTTAGGGGCAAGGTTAAATAATGAGTGGCAAAAAATAAAACCCGCTTAATGATCAGCTTAAGCATAATTAGCGCTAAAATAAAAACGCCAACTGCTTATGCACTTGGCGTTTTTTATATTCAGGATGAATGGTCAGCTTTGATGTTTCCGACAAAAGCTAAGTACCGACACCCATGTCGGCAATGCCAAGATCACATGAATGTGAAAGCGTGGTGAGAGTTAAGCTATTATAAGCTTAACTCATCATAGCGTTAACGATTTAATGCGATGTAGTCATTAATCATATCTTCTAATACGTTAAGTGGTACTGCGCCATTGGTTAATACAACATCATGAAATTCGCGAATATCAAATTTATCGCCTAACTGTTGTTTTGCTTTGGCTCGCAACTGCACAATTTTCAACATGCCAATTTTATATGCTGTCGCTTGTGAAGGCATAACGGCATGACGTTCAACCATTTTTATCGCATCAGACTCGGCATTTGGCGTATTATTCATGTAATACGCTAGGCTTTTTGTACGATCCCATTTTTTATTGTGCATGCCAGTATCGACCACTAAACGGCAGGCGCGCCATAGCTCCATTGCCAAACGGCCAAAGTCAGCGTAAGGGTCTTGATAAAAGCCAATTTCTTTTGGGATCATCTCTGAATATAAACCCCAACCTTCACTATAAGCTGTGTAACCACCAAACTTTCTAAATTTTGGAATATCTTCAAGTTCTTGTTTTAGCGCTATCTGCATATGATGTCCAGGAATGCCTTCATGGTAAGCGAGCGCTTCCATTTGATACGTTGGCATAGCCGCCATATCGTAAAGGTTAGCGTAGTAAATACCAGGGCGTGAGCCATCAGGAGCGGGTTGTTGGTAAAAGGCTTTACCCGCAGATTTCTCTCTAAACGCTTCAACTTGTTTAACTTTTAAGTCTGCTTTTGGTTTAGTAATAAACAACTGATCTAGCTGACCTTTCATAGTATTAATAATGTCAGTTGCTTCAGTTAAATAACGCTGACGGCCAGCTTCATCGCCAGCATAATAAAATTGTGGGTCGTGGCGCATAAATTGGAAAAACTCGTTTAATGAGCCTTCAAAGTTAACTTTTTTCATGATCACGCGCATTTCATCATGTATGCGTGCAACTTCATCTAAACCAATTTTATGAATTTCATCTGCGGTTAATTCAGTGGTGGTTGTTCGGTTTAAGGCATTATTATAAAATTTATCGCCTTGTGGAAATTTCCAGGCACCGTAGTTATCATCAGCTTGTTTTTCAAGTTCAGTTAAGTAGCTGACTAATGCTTGATAGCCGGCCTTAAACTCTGTGGTTAACGCGCTTGCTAGCTCATCAGTTAAGGACTGTTTCTCTTCATCAGAAAGCTCTAATTGTGCTATTTTTTTATTAAAGTCTGTAAATAAAGTACTGTCAGCTTTATTATCAAATGGGGCACCTACCAGTAAATTGCTTGCATCGCGTATCACATGAGCAAAAACAAATTTGGGGGCAATAATACCTTTATCCGCTCTGATTTTAAGTTGATCAACCAATTGCTCCAGTAACAGTTTCGAGTTTTTTACACGGGCAATATAGTCATGGGCTTGCTTAGTGTCTTTAATACTATGTTGGTTAATCAGTAATGCGGGTATTTGTGAGTGCACCCCAAACATTTGGTTAACAGGGTAGCTATGGTGACGCCAAGGGTAGTCAGCAATTTTTTGTGTTAGTTTTTGTGAAAGTAGCTGGTAGCTCAACTGGGTTTGCTTATCGACATTATTGATGTCAATGACTTGAATTCGTTGCAGCGCTTGTTTAGCAAATTCGAGCTCTTTAGCACTGTTTTCCTCTGATAGATCTTGCCACTTATCGTAGTCAGTTTTAATGCCAAGATAGGTTTGTCTAACAGGATTACGATTAACGCCTTCCATAAAAATAGTGTCAAATAACTCATTTGCTACTTGAGAAGCCTCAGCTGTGCTATTAAGTTGTGCTGATGTAGATGGCATTGCAAGCGCATTATTGCCTTTAACAACGGGTGTCATAGTCTCATTACTGCAAGCAACCGATAGTACCGCGGTAATAGAGATAACAAGAAGTGATTTATTGAAGGTCATGTTGTAGTCCTATTTTAGTTTATGCGCTATATTGCCGTTATCTTTCGTTAGCGATCAAGCATGCCGCGCTCAATGGTGGTTTTTTTGCGATGACTTTCAGTTATTCTCTCATAGTTCAAAGCAGAAATTTATGGTTTACCACATTAATCAACTTGCTATAGTGGTGTCATTGATGGATAAATTATTCGCGTTCGAGGTGATAAATAAATAAAGTATTGGCAAGTAACAGCCTTAACCAAAAGCGTGCAGCTATGGTTAGCTTTCGACGGGCAATAATAAACGATAGAGCTTTTCTGTTAAGCTTACGAAAAGTAACGATGAATAAGCATTTACAATATGCTGGACTTTATCTTGATGATACCGCTCATCTGCTGCGCATTGATGAGTTTTTTTCTGATTCTTATATTATTTCATACCAAGATAAAGCGATTGGATTATTAAAATTAGGCTTGTTTGCTGATAAAATTCACCTGCGCCAATTTCAGTTATTACCGCAATATCAAGGTTTAGGAATTGGCAGCAGAGTGCTTGAGTTAGTTAAGCGTAAAGCTCAAGACAAACAACTCGCTATTACCTTAAATGTATTGTTAAAAAATCCGGCTAAGCAGTTATATTTACGCCATGATTTTGTGGTGATGGATAGCAATAAACTCGAGTATCAAATGCGCTGGCAATGTCAGTAATGTCAGCAATAACGAGCAAATATCAGAGCTTTAGCCGCTGAAAAATAGCCGCTTAAAAATTTAGTGCTTTTGGTCATCATACGCTGGATTTACTTTTCTCTAATTAGGCCACTCTACTTAAAGGCTGACTCATTAAAAAGTCCTAAGTTAGATATAAGGTTAAACGTAAAGGCCAATATCAGTTTTAAAGGCTAACACTCACTTTAAAGCTAAAAAACATAATCAGTTTAGTAAATTTTACCTTCAATGGTTATTTGCGCTTTATCAATGCGCGTTGGTGTTACTGCGCCGTCAACAAGCGACTGTGTTGCTGTGGCTAACGATTCAATGACTTTATGCATCGATGATAAGTCTAAGCTACTAATGTCGTCACTAACTTGATGATAATGTTGATCCTTATCGAGTTGTGTACTGCTAAAACTGTGTGCAGGTACACCTAAACGCGCTAAAGTTGCATTGTCTGAGCGATAAAATAGCCCTTGTTTTGGGTAGGGGTCTTGGTATATTTGTGTGTCAAGCGCGATGAGCTTTTCATTGAGTAAGGCGCCTAAATTAGAGCGTTCCATACCCGTCATCCAAACGGTTCCTGGGCCAAATTTCGATGGTTTGCCAATCATTTCAATATTGATCATGGCAACCACGTTATCAGGGTTCAGCTGCTGTGAAAAATAGCTAGAGCCAAAGCCGCCAATCTCTTCAGCCGTAAAAGCACTAAACATTAACGTACGTTTGTTATCGCCTTTCTCGGCGTAATATTGCGCTAAATTTAATACCGCTGTCGTACCTGATGCATCGTCATCAGCGCCATTATAGATTTTTTTACCATCGTCTGTGATACCCAAATGGTCGTAATGTGATGAGTATAAAACGATTTCTTTAGGGCTTTCAATACCAGGTAATACACCCACTACATTGGTTAGCGATTGTTTAGTGATTATTGCACTGGCGTTAACGCTATAGTTTTCAATTTCATTTTCGTCACTTAATACCATGACAATAGCACCAGGATGTTCAAGTGAAAGCTTAGTTAAGCCACGATTAAAATAGTTTTGATAGGCCTTAAAGCTTTTCGCATGTGCACTATTGATAATAACTAAGTGTTGACCACCGGCTTGATTTAACTCAGTTAAAATTTTACGTAGATCATCGGTTTTCTCAACCCTATGGCTTTTTGCGTTACCGAATTGCCAATTTACTTCCTCTATCGTTGTCGCTATAGCTAAGTATTCAGGACTAATTTTTTTACTATTTAACATCACGTTAAGCGTTTGAACTTGAATTTGATTGACGGTAAAAGCTTGTAAGAACAGGGCAGGTTTCTCTTTGGCGTCAACAATCGAATTAATGGCTATTTTACTTAACGAGAGACTGGTTTGCAGGGGCTTTAGGCCAATATTAGCAAAACGCTGAGCAATATAATTTGCCGCTTGGTCAATTTCAGGGCTAAAACTTGCCCGACCTTTTAACTTGTCAGCGGCTAAATAGGTAATATCTTTGACCACTTGTTTTAACGGTATTGTCGCTGCAACGCTAGAGAATGAGCAGGTAATCGCTAGCATGACCGAGAAAATTTTGAGTTTATAATCGGTGTGTTTCTTTAGAGTAGAGTCAAATATGCTCATCATAGTTATTGGTATTGCCATAGTATTTAAAATTTTATTATTGAAATTATTACAAAATAATCAAGAGGTTAACGCTAAGTTAAGTGTTGTTATTCAATTAGCGCCTATTAGGCTAAGACTATTTAAGTTTATTGAGTTCAATTAATAGTGATTGTTCACCACAGGTAAGCCAGAACTGGCCATCTTGTATACTCACTTGAAACTCCATCGAGCGATTAGCGAGTAGCTCCAAAGCTTGAGATGTTTCTTCACTAAAGCTTTCTACCGATAGTTTATTGAGTTGATTTAGTTTACTTTTTGATTGTTGCCACCAGGTGTCTACGCTGCTGCCATAACAATAAAGCTTCACTTGTTGGGCGCGATTACAGGCTTTTTTCAGCCTTTTTTCATCGAGTTGGCCTAGTTCAATCCAGAGTTCAATGACGTCACTGTAATTAACTCGCCAAATGGCCGCTTCGTCCTCATCACTAACACCTTTACCAAATTGTAGGTTTTCACTGGCATTGAGTAGATAGGCAATGAGTCTGATCATCATGCGACGGTCATTCTCAGAAGGGTGCTGTGCTATGGTTAATTGTATGGTGTCATAATAGTGACGATCCATATCAGAGAGATGGATCGTCGCTTTTTTGATGGTTGCTTTTAAGGCCATGAAGATTCTGAGTATTATTTTTGATTAATTAATTCAGTATATTAACGCGTATTAAGTCCTTGTGATAGCAACTTATAACAAGTGAATTAATTAATCTTCAGCGGGTATGGACTATTTTACCAGCTACCTGAATTTTCCATACTTAACCAAGGTTCTTGTGGCGCTAGTCGCTCGCCTTTTTGCAATAATTCGATTGAAATATTATCAGGTGATTTAACAAATGCCATGTGGCCACAGCGTGGTGGTCGGTTAATAGTAATACCTGCGGCCATTAGCTTTTCACATAAGGCATAGATATCGTCAACCTCAAAGGCTAAATGGCCAAAGTTTCTACCGACAGTATATTCTTCTGCTGAATGCCAGTTGTGGGTAAGTTCTATTTCAGCGGCACCTGGCTCTGTTGCTAAAAATATTAAGCTGAATTTACCTGCAGGAACGTCAAAACGGCGGGTTTCTATTAAGCCTAAATGCTTAATAAAAAAATCTAGTGACTTGTCTAAGTCGGTAATACGAATCATAGTATGTAAAAATTTCATAGTTTGCTCGTCCATTTTATATTTAATGATAAAATTGATAACCTTATCATTTTTAGTCTTTGATATGACTCTTTGATAAGGTTTTTAAGTTGTTTATTGTCAAAAGATCTCTTCCAGTTTTCACTTCCCTTAATAAACGTATTGTTTTTTTGCTTTGCTAACAGATAAAAATTATTGAGTTCAAGTTTAAACACCATACTTATACTAGCGTTTTATTTACTGTCGTGTCTTAACTCTTGGTATCTTTTACTGAAGAGAACTTGTGATTCTAAAAGGTTAATTAGCTCAATAATCGCATCAATTTAAGCTCATGGATGATGACATCTAATGTTAATTTTTTTTGACTGATTGTCGTTCAATAAGTTCAGGAATAAACATGTTTGTGATGTCTAACTCTTTTTGCTTATAGACATTTTTCAAGATCCATTGAGTAGACATTTTCGCCATATCGTTAATTGGAAAATTAATAGTGGTTAATTGAGGGTAGAGATACTCAGTGAAAAAAGCATTATCAAAACCAATAAATGAACATTGTTCAGGGATTAACCATTTATGATCCCTGGCTCCTCGCATGGCCCCAGATGCCATCTCATCATTTGAACAAGCAACAGCAGTAAATGTGGTTTTATGCTTGATGAGGAAATTGATACCATCTCGACCGCTTTTTGTTAAATAATCACCTTCATAGAGTAAACTTTCTTTAAAGGGAATATTGGCTTCAGCTAGTGCTTTTTTATGGCCAGTTAAGCGCTCAGTAGAATCTTGTTTTGTTAAAGGCCCAGAGATATAAGCAATCTCTTTATGCCCTTGTTCAATTAAATATTTTGCGGCTAAATAACCCCCTAGTTCGTTATCTAAATAAAAACAATGATCACTAATTTCTGAGATATTGCGGTTCAAGATAACAAAAGGGGTGTTACCTTTACTTAATTTAATTAAGTAGTCATCTGAAATGGCGTCAACCAGTAAAATAAGTGCGTCACATTTTCGATCAATTAAAAAATCTAAGCCATTTATTTCACTTTTTTCATCACTATGACCTGCAGTAATAACCGCATGTTTACCTGCATTTCTGAGCTCTAATTCAATGCTGCTCAACATGGCACCAAAAAAGGGACCATGTAACTCGGAAACTAGCACACCAACACTGTTTGAACGATTGGAAGCTAATGATCGGGCAATGGTATTTGGTCGATAGTTTAACTCGTTCATGGCTGCCACGACTTTTTCTTTAGTTTTTTTACTGACATGTTCATGATCATTCAGTACGCGAGATACAGATGATAATGAGACTCCCGCTAATGCGGAAACTTCGTATATAGTCGCCATTTTATTCCTTCATCTTTTTTATTAATGCTGCTTTAGAGAACTTAAACATACAAGGTCTTAGCTAAACCAAATACTGAGCCTATAGTTATAACTGTTATAAGATACACAAAAATTTTCTATTTTAGAAGCGCTTCCTATGACTGTAAATAATAGTTGCTTTTTATCTTAATGACATTCAATATGGAAGCGCTTCCAGTTTATTTAAAAATACTTACTTAAGGACTACCTGAGTGTATTTAAAGTGGGAAATTATAAAAATAACAACAGCAGCAATGACCTGTTGTTCATAATTATTAGGGGAATTATATGGCTAGTACACCGATTCAATCAAACGTGAATAGGTTTTCATCAAACACTGAAAACAAAAATTATACTTTTGCACTCACATCATTAACATCACTCTTTTTTATGTGGGGATTCATTACCTGCTTAAATGATATTTTAATTCCTCATTTGAAAGCTATTTTCGATTTATCTTATAGCCAAGCAATGCTAGTACAGTTTTGTTTTTTTAGTGCTTACTTTCTCGTTTCTATTCCTGCAGGAAAAATAGTTAAAAAAGTAGGTTTTCAAAAAGGTATTGTGCTTGGATTGATTGTTGCTGCCATTGGTTGTTTTGCTTTTTACCCAGCAGCAGCAATGCACAGCTACCCAGTATTTTTAATGGCACTATTTATATTAGCCAGTGGTATTACGATATTACAAGTGTCAGCTAATCCTTATGTCAGTATTTTAGGCAATCCTGAAACAGCCTCTTCACGTTTGACGATGACACAGGCATTTAATTCACTTGGCACCACGGTCGCGCCATTTTTTGGTGCTTATTTGATCTTAGATCAAGTAGCAGAATCAATGTCGGTCGCTCAACAAGCAGAATCAGTGCAATTACCTTATGTTTTACTCGCCGGTTTATTATTAATACTTGCGGCTATTTTTTCTTATATAAAATTACCTGTCGTTGAGCATATTGAAGAGTCAGTGGCTGAAAAACCGATAGCGGGCAGCGCTTGGGAATATCGTCATTTAGTTTTAGGTGCCATTGGTATTTTTGTTTACGTTGGTGCTGAGGTTTCTATTGGCAGCTTTTTAGTGAGCTTTTTTAATGATCCGAACATTGCTGGTTTAGAAGAATCCCAAGCCGCAAAATATATTGCCTATTATTGGGGCGGTGCGATGGTGGGACGATTTATTGGTGCCGCGGTTATGCAAAAATTAGCCGCAGGAAAAGTATTAGCCTTCAACGCTTTTATGGCGGTGATATTGATGATTATTACTATCCTTGCATCTGGTCAAATAGCGATGTTTGCCATTCTGTTAGTAGGTTTATGTAATTCAATTATGTTCCCTACCATCTTTAGTTTGGCCATTAATGGTCTAGGCCAACATACCAGCCAAGGTTCAGGTATTTTATGTTTAGCGATTGTTGGTGGTGCTATTTTACCACTTATCCAAGGTGTTTTGGCCGATAGTATTGGCCTACAAAACTCATTTTTCTTACCCATTATTTGCTATGCATTTATTGCTTATTATGGCTTGTCAGGTAGTAAACCTGTATCAGTAAAGGTATAAATATTGTTATGTTTATTCAAATAAATTCACTTAAAAGCGTTGCTAAACCCTTCATGGGGATTGCTGTTGCCATGTCACTTTTTGCTTGTACTGATAACGCTAACTCTAGCACTAGCTCTAAATCGGATATAGCTCAGGTTGATGTTGCCCCTAATAGCGAAAACAATATAGCCATTTGGCCGGTACTTGATATTGAAGTTAAAAAAGACAATAAAGTCGAAACTAAAGTCGCCAAAATTCTAGCGACTATGACGTTAGAGCAAAAAGTTGCACAGATGATCCAACCTGAAATCCGAGACATTACGGTTGAAGACATGCGTAAATATGGTTTTGGCTCATATTTAAATGGTGGGGGTGCTTTCCCTGATAATAATAAACATGCCACGCCTGCTGATTGGATAAAATTGGCTGAAGCTCTGTATCAAGCGTCAATCGATGACTCGGTAGATGGGATAAATATTCCGACTATGTGGGGTACTGATGCAGTTCATGGTCATAACAATGTGATTGGCGCAACATTATTTCCTCATAATATTGGCTTAGGCGCGGCAAATAATGCTGAACTTATGGAGAATATTGCCAGTATAACGGCTAAAGAAGTGATGGTAACCGGTATTGATTGGGTGTTTGCTCCTACGGTTGCCGTTGTTAGAGATGATCGTTGGGGCAGAACCTATGAAGGTTATTCTGAAGACCCTGAAATAGTCGGTTTATATTCGGCCGCTATTGTAAAAGGGCTGCAAGGTGCTGTAGGCGATGACTTTTTAGGCGACACTCGCGTTATCAGTACGGTTAAACACTTTATTGGTGATGGTGGCACAAAAGGTGGTGATGACCAAGGGGATAACTTAGATAGCGAAAGTGATCTTTTTAAACATCATGCCCAAGGTTATGTTGGTGGCTTAACAGCTGGCGCGCAATCGGTAATGGCATCATTCAATAGCTGGCATGGCGCTAAAACGCATGGCAATAAGTATTTAATGACCGATGTTTTGAAAGATCGTATGGGCTTTGACGGCTTTGTTGTTGGTGACTGGAACGGTCATGGCCAAGTAAAAGGCTGTACTAACGAAAGCTGTCCACAAGCAGTCAATGCGGGCTTAGACATCTATATGGTGCCAACAGCTGCTTGGAAACCTTTGTATGAAAATACCATTAAACAAGTTAATAAGGGTGAAATTAGCTTATCAAGAATAGATGATGCGGTGAGCCGTATTTTAAGAGTAAAAATACGTGCAGGTTTATTCACTAAACCCAGTCCAAAAAATCGTCCATTATCAGGTAAAACTGACTTAATTGGCTCAGCAGAGCATCGTTTAGTGTCTCGTCAAGCCGTACGTGAATCTTTAGTTTTGCTTAAAAATAAAGCTAATTTATTACCCTTAACGCCGAGTGCAAATGTATTAGTTGCAGGAGATGGCGCTGACAATATTGGTAAGCAGTCAGGAGGATGGAGCATTACTTGGCAAGGTACAGGTAACACTAACGCTGATTTTCCGGGTGGGTCTTCGATTTATGACGGTATAGAGCAAGTTGTTAATGCGGCTGGCGGTAAAGTGCAATTAAGCCCTACAGGTGAGTTCACTGAAAAGCCAGATGTTGCTATTGTTGTTTTTGGTGAGGAACCTTATGCCGAGGGTAATGGCGACTTAGATAACCTTGAGTATCAACGCGGTAATAAAACCGATTTAGCTTTACTCAAACGTTTAAAAGCACAAGGGATACCTGTTGTTTCTATTTTTATTAGTGGACGACCAATGTGGGTAAATGCGGAACTTAATGCGTCAAGTGCTTTTGTTGCTGCTTGGTTGCCGGGTTCAGAAGGCAATGGTGTCGCTGACGTTTTGTTTAGTAAAGCGGATAGCAGTTTACGTTATGACTTTAAGGGTAAGCTTTCATATTCTTGGCCTGCTAGTGCGGATCAAACATCGGTTAATCGATTTGACGAAAACTATCAACCCTTATTACCTTATGGTTTTGGTTTAACCTATCAGCAGCAAGATAATAAAAAAATGACTCTGTTGTCTGATCAGTTAAGTGAAGTTTCTCAAATATCTTCTGATGAGTTAGGCACTTTTAAAATATTTGAATTAGCGATTAAGCAGCCATGGAGTGTTGCGTTGCAATCAGGTGAGCAGTCATCTCCTGTTACTTCAAATACGCAGTCATTAGGGGCTATTACCTTAAGAACTATGGACAAAGTGGTACAAGAAGATGCTAGAACAATAACCTTTGATGGCAGTGAGCTGGCAAGTGTCAATATCTTTAGTAACTTTCCGGAAGATTTACGGGCATATATCGAGGCTGACTCGGTATTAAGTTTTAGCGTGCGTTTAGAAACTACACCAGTAGCACCGATTAATTTAGCTATGAGTTGTGAAGGGGATTGCAAAGGCTCTCTTGATATTACCTCATTGTTAATTAACCAGAGTTTAAATGAATGGCATAAAGTGACGATCGACTTGGCTTGCTTTAAAAAAGCAGGCACAGATTTCTCCAAAATTATGTCGCCATTTAACTTGTCTACTAATGGTAAAGTTTCATTAAGCTTCGCTGATATAAACTTAACGCCGCAAGGTATTGATAAAGCAACAATGAGCTGTGATTAAATTATTATTGACTCGTTAAATTAAACCGCCGTATGACTAAAATTACGGCGGTAACTACTGATTGCAATTTATTAATAAAAATATATATATAACAAGGACTTTTCTATGCAGCATTTAACATTATTACTCATAGCCTGTTTAATGACTTTACTCGGATGTGGTGGTGGATCGGGTAACAACACGAACACGACTAATATATCAACTACGCCAGCTACAGATATATCTTCTGATCATGCGAGTGAAGAGAGTAAAGACCCAACAACTGCTTCTGTAGTGAATAATCAATGGCAGTTAATTTGGCAGGATGAATTTAATGATAACAATATTGATTTAAACAAATGGAGTTTTGAGGTCAATTGTTTTGGTGGGGGTAATGATGAACAACAATGTTATACCGACCGAGAAGACAATGCTTTTATTGAACAAGGTATTTTGAAAATAGTAGCATTAAAAGAAAATTTTACCGGTCCTGCGGCACATGACGATGACACTAATTACAACGCTATGAATACCCGCACTCTACCTTATACATCAGCACGGTTACGCAGCAAGAACAAAGGTGACTGGACTTATGGACGCTTTGAAATTAGTGCTAAATTACCGCAAGGACAAGGCACCTGGCCAGCCATTTGGATGCTGCCTACTGATTGGGCTTATGGTGGATGGGCCGGCTCGGGTGAAATAGATATCATGGAAGCGGTGAACTTAAAAACACAATCAGATGAAGCGGGTGCGAGCTCAGGAGACGAAGAATCACGTGTGCATGGCACGCTTCATTATGGCCGTGCCTGGCCTGAGAATGTTTATTCAGGTAAAGGCTTTAACTTACCTGATGGTGTCAACCCTGCAGATGGTTTCCACGAATACGCCGTTGAATGGCAAGCAGGGGAAATTCGTTGGTATGTTGATGATATTCATTTTGCTACCCAGCGTGATACCGGTTGGTATAGCCAATATATGAATGATGAGGGTTTATTGATAAACGGTGAGGGTGGTGCACCTTTTGATCAAAAATTTCATTTATTATTAAATTTTGCTGTTGGTGGGAATTGGTCCGCTTCGGTTAACGAAAAAGGCATTAATGACAGTGTATTTCCACAATCATTAGAAATTGATTATGTCCGAGTTTATGAATGCTCAGTGTCACCTCTCACAGGTGCTGGCTGTGCAACAATCGGTGATGACGCTATACTAGTGGAAGGTAAGCAAGCACCGGCGCTGTAATTGTTTAAGTACCCTGAAAATGTTTATTGATTGATAAGGGATATATAGAACCGTTAAATGCTAACTAAGACTTTAAAAAGTATTAGTTAGCATTTTTTTTACGTATAAATTAACATTACGATAAGTATCTGCATTACTAACTAGGTAATCTAATAACTCTTGACGAGCATGTTTTGATACCGAAAGGTAATCGCCATCAGCGCCATGAAAAGTAAAGTTAGCGATAGGTACCCTCGAGAGCCACTTTTGTACATAAGTGATTAGTTCAGCGCCTGATTTTCCTAACGGCGACCAAACTGGCACATTCATCATATTTATTGAACAGCGATTTTTTGGGATTTTTCTTACATGGGATTTAATACCAACAAAAGTCTGAATAAAAGCATCTACGTAGCTTCTATTCTCTACCGATTTGATCGGCACAAGGTACAGTAAATCTTTTTATGTTTTCACCATCCGTGCTTTTAAAAATGAGTGGCTGTATGCACTTCTTAATAATTTCAGCAAAGTATTTTTTATCTAAATCATTATATTCTGGTACCCATGCACTATTAGGCAATGATCCTCGACAAATATGAGTAATAGGATAACTTGCTAATTCATGGCTCTGTTGAGCAGCTTTTCGCCGTTCCGTTATATGATCTTCTACGGTAGATGAATTAAGTATTAAATAGAAAGTCGCTTTAAGGCTGAACTTATTAAGGGTGGGTAAAGCAGGATCAAATTGACTGTTTAAGGCATCACCATAGGTAACGCTTACAGCTAGTTAGTCATCTATTTATAATTTGGTTTTAAATATTGAATATAAAGCTTTATATCAGATGGATAAACAACTTTGAAGTTTTCATTTTACAGTTCGACAAATGAATTCTCTTGAGGGTCTAAAAATCCACCAGTATTTTATAAATATGAGCATATAGCTATCCTTACTACGATCTCTATCGTGGTCAGATCATATACATAAATTGGTATGATTTTAAGTGCTTTAGTCATGAAATGACCCCTTATATGACCATTGGCTGGTGCTCACTTAAAATGTATTAGGTGGTTATAAAAATTATAGGTGTGTTTGTCTTAACTGCAGGTATGTCATCAAGGCTTGAAGGGTAAAAATTTTTAGCTCTTTTAGCTCTTTAGTTAATTTAATTGAAGTATATTAATAAAATATTGATGATATCTAATGAAATATCATCAATATTGAAGTAATGCATTATTATATAAAGCTTGAGCAATTAACCGCTATTCTTCAGCTAAATAATACCAAAGAATTACTGAGCAATGCCTACAGTTATCTCGTCTAGAGAAACGTCACCGACTTGAGCACCCATATCAAATAATACACGGCTATTGTCATCACCAAAACCTGTAGCAGGAACAACAACAAAATATGTCACCCATTCAGTCGTTATAGCAACAGATTCTGTAGTATTATCCCACGGGGCATGGTTTAAACCAACACCAACAATAATATCTCGAGCGACAGAAGCTTTTGCTTTAAATTCTACTACATAAACTGCATCAGGAATGATAGTCATAATTTGGCTTAAATTGACAGCATATGCGTCACCAGCAGTTGCTACATAGGCTTCGTAATAGCTTCCTACGGGATCAGTTGTAGCAAATATATCAGTGCCAGCAGCGTCGACAAGTGAGATGTTACGTAATGAAATGTCCCCTGCAATTGCACCACCCATATCGAATATAGTACGACTATTGTCATCACCTGCAGAAGCTGCTTCCATAAACGTATATGTCTCCCATTCAGTGGTTAACTCAACTGTATGTGTGTCATTCGTCCATGGGTCATGAAATAAACCAAAACCAGCAGTCATAGGACGAGCTGTAGAGGCTTTAGCATCATAACTTAGAGTATAAACTTCACCTGTAACTAAAGTTAATGGATGGCTGATTCCGGTATCGTAGACATTGGCCGTAGGCTCTGGAACAAGATTTTCATATACATACACACCGGGAGCGTCCGACCAGTCGGTAAGTCCAGCATCAAAGGTACTATTGGTTAATAAGTTACCCGCGGTATCTGGCTTACCACCACTTCCTGCTGAAATAAGGACATTCTCAGATGTAGTAAACATGCCATCTGTTACGTTTACGGTTACAGAACTAAGACCTTTATCACCTGAAGCCGGAGTACCTGATAAAACACCGGTACTGGCATCAAAGTTTAACCAAGAACCATCTGGAAGGATTGCTGAGAAAGTTAAGGCATCACCATCAGCATCGCTTGCTGTAAAGGTATGACTATATACTTCCCCTACTCCAGCAGCTGTTTCAGCAGCGGCACTAGTAAACTCTGGAGCCGCAAATCTTGGTCCAATAGAGTCACCATCTACTGGCTCCAAATCAGCACCACAGCCAGTAAGTGCAATAGCAATAGCTAAAGTTGATAGCTTAATATTTAAATGTTTAATTTTCATCATGTAGTTGTTCCCCTAGATATTATATTATTAGAACTACGCACTCAAACGGCTTAAAAGAGGAAAAAACAATATTTTTTTAGTCCAATTGCAACGTCTAATGCAGCGAGTTCATTTATATGGGTATCGCCATCAGTCCTGCTGGAAGCGCTACCAATTTTTTTTATAAATACTGCTGATTTATTTTTTAACACACATTATTATTCTGTAAGCGCTTCCAGTTATACCACCAGTAATGCTTATAATAAAGTTTTTTTTACACTTTTTTAAATTTACAACTAAATATAGTGACTGTAATTTTTAAGGATAAAAGTATATAAAGTAACAAACTCAACTGGCTATTGAGTCTGCCTGTTCATTAGCTGTAATTTAATTCGACTTGGTATGAATATTATATTTTTTCTACATAATTATCAATTGCAAATTTAAGATACCGCAGGCTATTTTGCTTTACAATGTTGCTCAATAAAATCTAAATGATTAGGCCAATTATCAACTTTACGCTTGACTGTTAGCTTAATATTATCTAAAAATTTTTGTAATTCATTGTCATCCATTAAATCCACAATAGGGTGATATTGTTCAGGCATTAGACCCTGTCCCATCATTACTTGTACCCAAGATGTTTCTCCAAAAAGCTCTTCTTCTTTTTTGAATACATTGGCGCTTTCTTTAAATAACAACATACGGTGTTTTAACGTTTCAGGGATATCCATATTGCTACAGTACCGCCAAAAAGGGGTGTCTTTACGATCAGTTAAATTATAATGTAAAATAATAAAGTCTTTAATGCTGTCAACTTCGGTTTTAGTTTGTATATTAAACTCATCAACAGCAGATTGTTTAATCCCTTGTGATGGAAACATCTGCATTAAGCGTATAATCGCTTTTTGAAATAAATGAATACCAGTAGATTCTAGCGGTTCAATAAAACCGGAAGATAAACCGATGGCAACACAGTTTTTATTCCAATGTTTACGACGAGTACCTGTTTTATATTTAATAACGCGAGGTTCATTTAGCAGTTCACCTTCAATATTATTTAATAAAGTTTGTGTAGCCTCTTCGTTAGACATGTATTTACTACAAAAAACAAATCCATTGCCTGTTCGATTTTGCAAGGGAATTTTCCACTGCCAACCAGCATCCCTCGCAATAGAGCGTGTATAAGGCACCGGTTTAGTAACAGTTTTAGTTTGTACTGCTATAGCGCTGTCACAAGGTAATATGTGTGACCAATCCTCATAGCCGGTATGTAGTGCTTGTTCAATTAATAAAGCTCTAGAACCAGTACAATCAATAAATAAGTCACCTTCAACTACTTTGCCGTTGGTTAATTCAAGAGAACTAATAAAGCCATTATCTTTTTCTAGAACAACATTATTAATACGGCCTTCAATTCGCTTTAAACCATGCTTTTCTGCTAGTTTTTGTAGAAAAACAGCATATAAACCAGCATCAAGGTGATAGGCATAGTTAGAGGCTTGATCTGCGTCTACGGCAAACTTTCCTGCTCTAGCGGCTAAGTGTTCAGGCACGTAATCGCCTATGGCTGAAACTATACCACGCTGTTTTCCCTTTAACCAAAAATGTTGAAAATCAGCCGCCCAGCAATTTTGACCTAAAAATCCGAAGGAGTGAATATAGTCTTTATTAACATCACGCCAATTTTCAAATGAAATACCCAACTTGAAAGTAGCATTCGTCGCTGCCATAAACTCTTGTTCATTAATACCTAATAATCGGTGGAAAATATGCAAAGTAGGTATCGTTGCCTCACCAACTCCCACGGTAGGGATGTCATCAGATTCAACAAGGACAACGTCTAAATTTTTACCAAACAGCTTTGATAGTGCCGCTGCTGTCATCCAGCCCGCAGTACCACCACCGGCAATAACAACTTTTTTTATGGCTTTGTTATTCATATTTAAATTATCCTTACAAATATAATTATTAGTTTTAAAAAGATATTTTCAGTTTATATTTTCAGTTTATATTTTCAGTTTATTAAGTAAGTCAGCCCTAATTTTTTTTGCTGAATTTACGTCTAACGGTTGAGACAACATCCCCTTAACAAAATCAGGAATATGATCTAAATCATTTTCTTGATGATCAAAAATATAATAATCAAAAATAGCTTTCCAAGCCTGTCTTTGTGCTGGAGGAAGATTTCTCAAACTTAATATCGCTAATTTCAATGCATTTTCTGGTTGGCCCATAAACGCAGGACTGTCCCGCCACCAATGTGTTACGAGTACATTAAAGGCACTTAATGCTTTGACATGATGCCACCACATAGCCGGAAGAAATAAGGCATCGCCAGCTTCCAACTCTGCAACTTGAGCGGCTTGTAATGCTTGTTTAAATTTAGGGAATTTTTTAAAATCAGGTTGTTCAAAATCAATTAAACTAATTTCACGACCACCTGGTGACATTTCCATAGGCCCAACATACAGGTTAGCTATCTGCTCTGGTGGGAATAAAGTAAATCTTCTTTTACCTGCAACACAACAGGCAAGGTTATTTGGGAAATCGTAATGTGCGGCTATTTTACTTTGATTACCAATCCAAATACTGGTTAATGGTTTTAGATGGTCAATCGAAGCATTATTTTCATCATTATAACCAGGAAGCAAAGCATTAATTTCTGTTGAGGCAACATAGATTGTGGGTGGTTTATTATCTTCAGCGTGTGCTAATAATTTATCTAAAACTATATTAAGATCAGCACTAATGTTTTTAAAGTTAAAACCACTCATATCATCATTGTAAAAAACACGTCCTTGAGTTCCTGGTTCGCCATAAGCACTAAATACAGGCTTATTATTATATAATTTACGTAAATAATTCGCCGAACTTTCAGGCGACTTTTTACTTTCAATCACCATCGGCCATTTATCACCAAAACCTTTCAAAATAAGCGGCTGTGTTGATGATAAAACAAATTCAGGTATATCACCTGGTTGACAATTGCTTATCTCCTTAACTTTATTTGTTATTGCCAACATTTGCAGATACCAAGTTTAAATTTATGATGAAAAGGGTGATATTAAACAGATTAAAGACTAAGTCTTTCATTTTTCTTACTGATTAATGTTCTAACATTCGCTTGTGATGCAATAGTCATATAGATTGCTTGTAAAAATCCTTTTTTATGCAATAACTTTAAAATATCACTACTCAGCTCAGCTAGTTTTTCTTCGTTAATAGTATAAAAACCAAGCATTTGGTTTTTTGAGTGATCATTGAGAGTGATATCTAAAGTCACCGATTCTAATAATTGGTGTTCATTTAAAGCATCGATAAAATCATTACTATCGTTTAGCCCATGGTGAATAGCTTCAAGTAGATCTGCAACTTTATCTAAATAAAGACTATTACCACCATGTTCTAAAAAGATAGATTCACCTTGATCTTGATTAACACGGGGATTATCAAGATCAATATTCAACATTCTCTGTTTCTTTTCAATGCCTCCTTCATTTAGTGCTTGTATACCGATTAAAAACGGCTGTCTAGCAACCATTGCTGGAATATAATCAGCAGTCCACTTATTGTCAGAGAGGAATAAGTTCTCTTTATTTTCAAAACCAAACAAAGCAAGTGGAAAGAATTTACCTGTATCTGGATTCTTATTAAAAAAAATGGGGTAATAGGCTTGTACACTTTTAAATTCCATCGGAAAAGTTTGTGCATACCATAGGTTGTCACCATAGGTGGCAGATCGTTCAGTGATTATTTTTAAGTTTTGGTGATCGATGTTGTTTAGTAAAACAGAATTTGTCATTTTTAATTCCACACATTGTTTACATTTATTTCAGTTAAAGAGAGTTACTGTATTTTTGTAACACTAAATTTTGGGTAAACCATACTTTTTAATTTTGTTAATGATTTCACGGTTTGTTGGTAAAATAGATAAAAGTTTCTGTGTTTTTTTTATATTATCATTAAATAATTTATCTGCTTTGTCAGCATAACTCACCCTTTTTTTGTGTGCTAATGGCTCAGTGACGAAGTTCATACCATATAAAATGTATTGAAAACTAGCAGGCGGAAACATTTCTTCAGTGTGCGTTGCGTCATAATGATAGGGTGGTTGATAACGCCATAAGCTTATAAGTTCTTGTAAACTTTTAGGTATACTTTCTTTATTTTTATTATCTAGCCAGTAAGCTGAATCAGTTCGCTGACTTAAGACATAATGTAACTTTAAAAAATCAACTACGTTTTCCCAACGATGTAAAAATTTGTCATTAAAACGTTTGGCTATAATATCCATGGTCTGGCGATTCGCAGGCAGCTGCTCACTGATCATTTTCGCTGATAGTTCAACTAATGCTAAAGCAGAGGCTTCTAAGGGTTCAATGAAACCTGCAGCCAAACCAATTGCAACACAGTTTTTATGCCAAAACTTTTCTCTGTGTCCCGGATTCAAAGGTATTCTTCGTATCATTATTGAATTAGCAGCATCTTTTCCCATTGAAGGGACTAAGTAATTACGTAATTCTTGTTCTGCTAGATCATGTGATATATGTGCACTGGAATATGTATAGCCAACACCTCGTCGTGTTGGCAGTCCTATATCCCAAACCCAACCTGCGGTTTGGGCTGTAGATGAAGTAAATGATGCAATAGGACTATCACTATTCTCGTAAGGCACATGTACGGCCATTGCAGAATCATTAAATAAAATATGTTTTTTACTAATAAAGGGAATTTTATAATGTTGAGCTAATAATAATGATGATGTCCCAGTGCAGTCGATAAACAGATCGCCGAAGATATCACCTTGCTTTTTTGTGGTAATTGACGCTATATCACCTGTTGCAGATGAATTTATTTTAGTGACATGGTCAATAACGTGTTTTACACCTAATTTAACTGTGCAATGTTTTTGTAAAAACTGACCAAATTTACCTGCATCTAAATGGTAACCATAATTGGCTACAAATGAATATTCAGGTGTCGTTATTTGTTTTGGTGCTAAACCGTGAGCACCTAAATGACTTTGCTCAGAAACGGCATCGGCAAAACTAATTTTATCACTGAATGGTTGCCAATATGATGAAAGATTTATCTCATTAAAACCATTTGGCAAGGTGAAAGGGTGGTAATAGTGCTCGTTAGTGTTCGTCCTCCAGTTGGTAAATTTCGAACCTTGTTTAAAGCTTGCATCACACTCTAGTAAAAATTCAGTTTCAGAAATCCCCATCTTTTGCAACGTACCACGCATTGATGGCCAGGTACCTTCACCAACACCTATAGGTGCAACATCTGCTGATTCAACCAGTGTAATTTCTACCCCTGAACCTTGGTTGGTAGCATGTTCTGCAGCGATAATCCCCGCTGTTAGCCAGCCTGCAGAGCCGCCACCAACAATTACTATTCTTTTTAATGGTTGATTCATAAATTTTTTTCTTAATTTCTCATTAAAAATCAGGTTAGATTTGCTAAACTATATTGTGTCTTAATTGGTCTAATTACTGCTATTTACATGATATTGAGACAGCTTCAGCTTTTAAGATTTAGTTAATATAACACCTAAGTATTTGTGAAAAATTTATTTTTGTTTGTTGTAAATATAAAAGCCGCATAAATTATTAATTTAGCGGCTTTATTATTTCTAATTAACCAAGGTCATTATTAGAACGAATAACGAGCGCCTAAAGCAAAACGAGCACCCGTTTGAGTGTAATTTAATACTTCATAGCTACTACGACCGCGTGTACGTCTCTTTTCATCAGTAATGTTAATGCCGTTGAAGAAAACAGTTAAGCCTTCAACTTGTGACACATCATAATTTACCGCTAAATCAACTTGGCTGTACTTTTCTACATAAACTGGCGAAGCCCCTACATCTCCTTGGAAATGAGATGTTAGGTACTCATCACGCCAGTTGTAAGCAATACGTATAGAAAAACCATGCTTCTCGTAGAAACCCACCACGTTAGCCGTATCACTAATGCCAGTTTCAGCGACTTGATCAGAGTCATAGTTAACGCCATTACCATTAATTGAGCTACCAATAGAGGCATTATTATACGAATTATCAGAGTTAACATAGGTATAGTTAACAATCGTACCAAAACCTGTATCACCAAATAAATGTTGTACGGCAAATTCAACACCGTCAAAACCTGATTCTTCGGTAGAGTTAGCAAATGATGCAATATTAAATTGCACTAATGGATCAACCGGACGACCATTTATTTCTACATTACCACCCACAACATTTACCGCTGGGTCAATAATGTTTTCAGAAATCCATAGGCGTTGAGCTGGACGATCGTTAGGGTCAATACCGGCTGCAAGAGCCTGTTGTACAAACGGACTTGTTAAAGCACCAGGGTTGGTAAGATTATCTTGGGTATAAACTGATTCTGTTCGGATACTTTCGTTAGTAATATCTTTTTGGAAATAACCTAATGAAATATAGCTACCTTCGCCATAATACCATTCTGCCGACAGGTCGAAATTTTTAGCTTCAAGCGGTAATAAACCTGCATCACCTGAGTTACCTGCACCAGGACTATTTACTCGAGCTAATCCACCTAATGATGTACCACCAATCATTTGACCATAACTTGGGCGACCTATCGTTTCGCTGAAAGCGGCACGAAGTATAATATCGTCGGTTACTTCTATATTAAAGTTAATGCTTGGTAATACATGATCATATTTACCCGTTTTGGTCTGAAACTCAGTGCCACCGGATAGAGTTAACGGTAATTCAGTATCACCAACCCAAGTTGTTGCGTTAAAACCAGGAACATTTGATGTGGTTGCAACTTCTGTTTCTTCATAACGCACACCTAAATGCACATCAAATGGCATGTCGCCTATCTCACCCTCATAATTATACTGGAAGTATACTGCGGTCATTTCTTCTTTGGTATATTGATCGACACCAAGAGCATAATCTGTTGAAGGACAAAAAGATGAGCCACAATCACCAATAATACCTGGTTGTATGGATAACGTATCTTCAGCAATTTGTCTTACGTCAAGAAAGTTAAATTCAAAATAAGTATTTAAAATATCCGGTGCCCAATCAGTGCCAGTAACGTCTACAAAATCACTGAAATTGCCACCACTTTCGTCAAACTGATCTAGAATAGTTCTACGTGTAAAGTTTTCATCTCCAAATGATCCAGGTTCACCTTCACCACCCCAGTTATTACGTTGTACTGTTCTTCTTTGATCACGATTTTCAGCTGTTGTCATGGCTATGCCAAAGTCAATACTGCCCGATTTTTCAAAAATAAAAGCACCATCAAACTGATGTTGCTCAATGTGAGAATGATCTTGCTCATTACTAAAAGAACTACCTGTTACTTGCATATCTGACGCCATTACCGCATTACCACCACGTACTGCAAGCGTAGGTAAAACACCCGTGAAGTCAGTAGCCGATGCCGTACGAATAAGTGCTCGTGCCGCTAAGTTGTTATTAGAGCCATACTGATTATTTGGTGTGTTTTCAGCGTCTGAATCGTGATAATCGTATGATAAGCTCAAGCTATCGCTAACTTGCCAATCAAGGTTAAAACCTATTGAAGAGGTTTTATCACGTATCCCATAATCACCAGAGCCCATCGCTAAATCTGTTGGATCATCATAAACTTCAGAATGTAATAATGGTGAGGCGACATTACCTGATGTCCATACATCAACAGCATTTCCAGGAGAGGCATACCAAGCTGAAACATTAGCTACTTGTGTATCTTGTTCTTTTTGGATGTAAGTATAATCTAATGTTGCCGTGATGTTTTCCATCGGGCTGTACTGTAATACTAATTGAGCGTTAGTTCTCTCACGTTGTACTTCTTCAAAAGTATAAAAAGTGGTTTGTGGAACAGAATAAACGTCTGGATTTTCAGCACGGTTAAATTGATCACTTTGACCATTTTCTATAGGACCAAAGCGATTATTGCCGTTGATGTCTTGACCATCAGGGTCATAACTTCTCCAACCAGTACTTACACCTGCTTGTTGATTACCACTTTCACGTTCTGAATAACTGGCTGAAAGAGAAATACCAAAAGTATCATCGGCAAAGGTATTTGAATATAAACCTGATAACTCAGGAGTCGTACCACCTGTCTGTGCTGAGGTATCATCTAAAGCTTGTACACTAACAACGGCGTGCATGCCAGGGTTGTTTAGTGGTTTATTCGTTTTAATGTTAAGTGTTGCACCAATGCCACCCGTAGACATTTTTGCCATCGATGTTTTGTAAACTTCAACACCACTGATTCCTTCCGCTGCAACGTTTGAGAAGTCAAAAGAGCGATCACCTGTTGTATTAGGCATTTGACGGCCATTTAACAAGATTAAGTTACGGTCTGCACTAAAGCCACGAACACTTACTTTACTGCCCTCACCATTAGAACGGTCAATTGAAACACCAGTAATACGTTGTAATGATTCTGCTAAGTTAGAGTCTGGAAATTTGCCTATATCTTCCGCATTAATCGCATCGACAATACCACTTGCAGAGCGCTTAATATCCATTGATTTGATCATACTGCTACGGATCCCCGTAACTTCGATCACTTCAGTCTTATCTTTTGTAACTTCTTCAGCAGCAAAAACTGGCGTTATTGCCGTTACGCCTAAAATTATAGATAAACTTGTAGCAAGTTGAGTTTTTTTAAAAGTAGATTTCTTCATGTATCTCCCCTAGGCATTTCATATTATAATGGTTATATTTTTGGAAGCGCTTCCAGTTTAATTTAAAAAAACAAATTTCAATCAGGAAGCGCTTCCACAATTTAAAATATTTTACTAATAAGGTCAACCGTATTTTAATAAATAAAGTTAACTATTTTAGAGCTTTTACTCGTTAAATTTAAGTTCAAATATTGTTTAGTGGCTAGATTTAGCGTGCGTTTATTTACTTGATAGAGGCGACTTTAACTCGCTAATAAAACGCTAACGCTATTATTTTTAGGCTAGCGCTTTACATTTTGTAAATTAACTAACTTGATGTATTTTTTAAAGCTTGGTGAATAAATTGCACTTTTTTTGCATCAAGTATGTACCAGCGCATTACCCAGGCAACTAATATCGACCCTACAGCAGGAAAAATAGTGAAAGCAGCTAATATGCCTTGTTGCGTGTTAGTGCTTTGTTCTACATCAGCTTGGTAGCCATAATATGCCAATAACCAACCCGCTAATGCACCGCCAATGGCAACGCCAAGTTTGATGAAAAAAACGATAGCTGAATAAACCATACCCGTTATTCTAACGCCAGTTTTCCAGTGTCCATAATCGATAGTATCAGCCATTTTTGCCCAAAGTAAGGGGGTGGCCATCTGCAAAAAAAAACTCCAAAGAAAGAATAAGGTGAAGGCCATAACGGTTTGTTCACTACCAACAAAATAACTGATAATACAAATAAAAGCAGCGATTGATTGTAAACAAATATAGGCTTTAATTTTACATACTTTTTTAGATAGTGGTAACGCCAGTGCGCAACCTAGAATGCTACCTATCATACCTAAAGTCATAAATAAGGTGATCAGGTCAGCGCGACCTAAATAATACTTCACATAATAAACCGCGAGTGTGCCGCGCAGTACTTGGCCACTTAATAACAATAATCCAGCTAAGCAAAGAATTCGCCATTGATCATTTTTCCATAAGGCTGACAAATCTTCTTTAAAACTTGAATTTTGCTCTTTTGGCGGGCTGACTCTTTCTTTTGTACCGGCAAAACAAAGCAGAAAAAGCATTAAGCCTAGCAAGCTCATGGCTATCATAGTGTACTGATAGCCTTGTGCTTTATCTCCAGCACCAAACCACTCCACTAATGGCATGGTGCCTGCGGCAACAATTAGACCACCTAACATACCAAAAACAAATCGATATGATTGTACTGATACGCGTTCTTCAGGGTCAGCGGTAAGTACACCACCTAGCGCTGAATAAGGAATGTTTATCGCGGTATAAGCGATCATTAACAAAGTATAAGTAGCAAATGCATAAACGATTTTGCCATTTTCAGATAAATCAAAGGTGGTAAAAGCTAAAATACTGATCAGGCAGAAGGGAAGTGCTAGCCATAATAAATAAGGCCTGAATTGTCCCCACTTAGTTTTCGTTCTATCAGCCATTGCCCCCATTAAGGGATCAGTGATTGCATCAAATATTCTAACAACAAGAAAAAGAGTGCCAACAAGTGCAGGAGAAAGACCAACCACATCGGTATAATAAATAAGTAAAAACATCATCACGGTTTGGAAGATGATATTACTGGCAGTGTCGCCCAAGCCGTAAGCTATTTTTTCTTTAATTTTCAGCATGTAAATCTCTTTTTTTTAAAGTTAATATTCTTCTTATTTTATATGCAATGACACTTTAAGTTGTTCAATTATATTTAAAGTATAGTGTGTAAACACGCTAAAACAGCGTTCTTGGTATCATATGAAAACAATATTTCTTTTAATAACAGTGGTATTTAAAGTATTGTTTTTTCAATTAACTATTAAGTAAATTATTGTTATTATTATTTTTTCGTTGATTGATTAAATCACGATAGGCATAACCACTGGCTTTTATTGTTCTTTCTTGGCTTTGATAATCGACATAGACAATACCAAACCTTTTTAAATAGCCTTCAGCCCATTCAAAATTATCCATTAAACTCCAAGCAAAGTAACCTCTGATGTCGACACCCGATTCAATGGCTGTATTGACCGCGTTAAGATGGCTTTGGTAATAAGCGACTCGGTGAGCATCTTCTACTTTGCCATCTTTGATGCTGTCAGGCATTGCGGCACCATTTTCGGTGATATAAATAGGAGGTAAGGTGTATTTGGCATGTAAAGAAATCAATAAATCAGAAAACCCTGATGGATATATTTCCCAACCCATATCTGTCAATGCAACATCTTTAAGGGTAATTTGAGCGAATATTTCATTTTCATCAGCTTGATATATTGCACGTGTATAATAATTAATACCTAAAAAATCAACAGATTCTGCAATGATGTCCATATCACCTGCAATAATATCAGGATGTTGTGATAATGGCAGTTGCGACAGTATTTCTGGATATTGAGCATCAAAAATAGGCTTTATATACCATTGATTAAAATAATCATCAGCGAACTGAGTTGCTGCTATATCCGCTGGGTTTTCGGAAGCAGGGTAGCTAGGGCTAAAATTAAGTACTATGCCATTAAGTGTGTTCGGGCTTAATTTTTTAAGTGATTGCATCGCTAAACCATGAGCAAGTAATAAATGATGAGCTGCCTTTTTGCCAAACTCTTTACCTTTAATACCTGGTGCATGAATGCCAATTTCATAGCCTAAATAAGCGCTGCAAAAAGGCTCATTTAACGTAGCATAAGAATGCACTCTATTGCCAAATGCTTTAATCACTATTTCTGTATATTTTTGAAATTCATAAGCCGTTTCTCTGTTTAACCAACCACCTTTATCTTCAAGGTGTTGTGGTAAATCCCAGTGATAAAGCGTAACAAAGGATTTAATTTTTTTCTCAACTAATTTATCTAACAAGGCAATATAAAATGCGATACCTGCTGCATTGATACTGCCATCTTCATTGACAACTCTTCCCCACGAAATAGATAAACGATAAGCATCAACGCCGAGAGATTCAATCATTTCGATGTCTTGAGGCCATTTATGGTAATGATCACAGGCAACGTCTCCATTTGAACCATCGACAATAGTGTTCTCTAAAGAGCAAAATGTATCCCAGATACAGGGTAATCGTTGCTCGATACCGCCCTCGATTTGGAATGAGGCAGTAGCAACACCATAAATAAAATCTGTTGAATTCATTTTTGAGTTATAAGGTAAAGTCAGTTTCATAGTTATTTATTCTTAGTGATTTATTGTTAGTGGTTTAGTTAGCGTTAATGATTTTTAGATCTTTCAGTTTTTTATAGTATCTGGAAGCGCTTTCAATTTATCTTTATTGATATTAAAGGTCAATCTGTTTTCGGTAAATAATAGGCTAACTAATGCCCGGTATAATGATTTTCATGTGATTTAAGTAGGAAAGGGCATGTTTTTTAGTTGACTAGGTCAGTAGCTTGCTACTAGAGATCAATATCCAAAAACGCAAAGCCTAATTCAATTTTATCAATGTCTCATTTACGCTTGCTTTACGCCAATCGCATGGTTATTCTGCTCTTATTTTATAGATAACAGATGAAAGAATTAGTATGACATTACCCTTTACATTACCGATAATTCTTGATGGTGGTATGGGCCGTGAACTGCAACGTATTGGTGGCCCTTTTCAACAGCCAGAATGGTCAGCTCAAGCGTTAATTGAGGCGCCTCATTTTATCTCTCAAGTGCATCGTAGCTTTATAAAGGCCGGTGCTGAAATTATCACCACCAATACTTACGCGTTAGTGCCTTTTCATCTTGGTGAGAAACGCTTTAACGAACAAGGGGCTGGGCTCATTAAACTAGCCGCTAAGTTAGCACGAGAGTGTGTTGAGGATAATTCAAGTTTGTTAGTCGCGGGTTGTATTCCGCCAGTGTTAGGCTCTTACCGACCGGATCTTTTTTCAGTCGCACAAGCGCAACCCTTGCTTGAGTTATTAATAAAAAATCAGGACGTTGATGTAGATTTATGGCTAGCCGAAACGATATCTTCTATCGCAGAAGCCACAATGATCAAGGCTCGCACTCTTGTCACCGGCAAACCTACCTGGATTGCCTTTACTGTTAAAGATGAAATATCCACCGAGCCGACTCTACGTTCAGGAGAGTCAGTTTATGATGCCGTTAGCGAAATTGCAGGGCAAAATGTTTCGGCAATATTATTTAATTGTAGCTGTGTCGAAGTCATGCAGACCGCACTTATTAACGCTAAACAGGCGTTATTAGATCAAGGAATTGAAAACGAAGTTCAGCTGGGTGTGTACGCTAATAATTTTCCAGCCATTGGTGAGCTACACGAAGCAAATAAAAATAATGGTATTTCTGGTATTAGAGATGATGTTTCACCAGAAACGTATAGCGAATTTGCATCATCTTGGCTTAAATCTGGTGCCTCTATTATCGGTGGCTGTTGTGGGATTTCACCGGCACATATCAAAAAATTAGCAAAACTTAAATAATGTCATCACTTGGAGGGAAAATATCGAGTGTTGAATGTTGAATTTTGAGCGTTGAACCTTAATACTTAATAGCTGCCGCTGCACTATTAAATTTTTGTATAACAATAAGTATTGAGCAAAAATAAACCTGAAGTTTTTATTGACCATATCCTGATAAAAACTAAGTCTGAAAGCCTACAATTAGCTATGTCTTGAGATCGCTAATTGTAGCTCTTATTTAAATAGCACTCATTAGGCTGAGCTTTATCGCAATCAGTATCAAGATAAATCCTGCTACTTTATCAATTTTTTGTTTTTGGCGATTAAAGCGAGGCAATATACTGGGGTGTGATAACAGTAAAGCAACACCGCTGTACCAGATAAAATGTGCCAACATAATGATTAAACCATAGCTTATTTGCATTATTAATGGGGTATCTACCGACACGACTTGGGTAAAAATACTTAAGAAGAAGATAGAGGTTTTAGGGTTTAATATGTTGCAAGTAAAGCCACGACGCAGCGCGATAAAGGGCGAAATATCTGCTGTTTGATGTTTTTGGTCATTATGTAAAGGCTCGCGTGTTGTTAATAACTGCCAAGCAATATAGATAAGATAAGCCGCGCCTAAATATTTGATTATAGAAAATAACCAGGCTGAATTTGCAATTATCACAGCTAAGCCTGCAATTGAATAACTGGCATGAATACAAACAGATAAACACATGCCTAAGCTCATATATAAACCGGCCAAACGACCATTGTAGATACTCGTGCGGGTCACTAACACAAAATCAGCCCCAGGTAACATAGCCATAAAAATAGCGATGGTGCTCACCGTGATAATTTCTGCCATATACGTATTGATTAACAACTCCATATTTACCTCTCATCATTTAACATATGCTCATAGCAGCCAACTCATGACTGCGGATGTATGTTAATCTATGAGGAATTTTAAACAATACACATATTTGTATAAGGACTTGTGCCTAATGGACACAAATAAACTGATGCCTTTATTGTCTGATATGGCTATTTTGGTCACTGTGGTTGAGCAGGGAAATTTTAGTAAAGCGGCAAAAAAACTTGGCGTAACACCCTCAGCAGTCAGCCGTCAAATAAGCAGATTAGAAGAGGCGTTAGGCATAAAACTATTACAGCGTACAACACGACAACTGGCGTTAACTGAGTCAGGAAAAATAACGTTTGATTACTGTAAACAGATGGTTGAGTCGGCAGAAAAAGCGGTTAATGCTAGTCGTTCTGTCACATCGACGGTGAGTGGATTATTGAGGGTGGCGGCACCAAAATCACTGGCCAATCAGGTATTACGGCCGCTTTTTGTTGAGTTTTTAAAATGTTATCCAGACATTCAGTTACATTTAAAAGTCACTGACCGTATTTTAGATCCGATCCATGACGGTGTCGATTTTTTGATTCATATTAATGACTATCCTATTGAAGCTTTGGTCAATGTTAACATTGGTCGCGTTGAACAGGTGTTATGTGCCAGTCCTGATTTTTTAGCCAAGCATGCTCTGCCAAAACATCCTGATGATTTAAAAGATTTACCCTGCATTTGCTTAGGCGAAAATATGACCGACAACCGATGGCGATTTAGTAATGAAAATCATAAAACCACCGTAGAAGTCACGGGATCATATTTACTTAACCACAGTGAAATGCGTCGAGACGCGATTGAACAGGGCTTTGGTATTGGCTCTTTACCTGATTACACCGCGCAGCGAGGGCTTGAAGCGGGAAGGCTGATCCCGCTATTGAAAGGCTGGCAGTTACAGTGTAGTTATCACGGAGATATTTGTTTGCAGTATGTGCAAAGTAAATATATGCCCAATAAAAACCGCATGTTTATCGATTTTATGAAACAAAAGTTACAGATAATTAAATCAGGCGGCTAAGTGATTGTCATTAACACGCAGCCAGTTTGAGGAGGGGTAGTTTGTCAGTAAAAGTCGCTAAGTTATGAGTAAAGTGTTGAAAAGACATAGCAGGATTAACAAGGTGGTTTTCATTTACTTTCGCTGCTGGCGTTAACGATAAACACTTAAGCTCAATGGTTAATATTACACTTGTACTGGTCTTAAATAGGTTAAGTAAACTTTTAGTCTTCAGTCTTGCCTTTAAAGTCACATAAGTCTTCAATAATACATGAACCGCATTTTGGTTTGCGAGCTATGCAGGTGTAACGGCCATGAAGAATTAACCAATGATGTAAATTAAAGAAAAATTCTGTTTTTCTTGGCGTGTGTTTGATGATGTTTTTTTCTGTTTCTTCTACTGTCTTGCCTTTGGCGTAGCCAGTGCGATTAGCGACGCGTTGGATATGGGTATCAACGGCAATAAAGTATTTACCCTCATTATCTTTTAGCCAACCAAACCCTGTGTTGAGTACAACATTAGCCGTTTTTCTGCCAACGCCGGGTAGGGCTTCAAGAGCCGCTCTATTTTCAGGCACTTCACCACCATGCAAATCGATTATCATTTGACAGGTTTTAAGAGTATTTACCGCTTTGGTGTTAAATAAACCTATGGTTTTGATGTAAGACTTCAAGCCGTCAAGACCAAGGTCAAGCAGTGCTTCTGGTGTATTAGCGACAGAATAAAGTTTGTCAGTGGCTTTGTTGACACTGACATCAGTGGCTTGAGCGGATAATAACACCGCAATTAATAACTCAAAAGCACTGGAGAAATTAAGCTCTGTGGTTGGACTCGGATCCTTGTCTCGCAACCGAGTTAACATGGCTAATCGTGTTTCTTTATTCATCAGAGATATTTTTTATTTTTTTCATTTAAGTGTGCTTAGTTAAGTATGCTTAGTTAATTTTCAAAGTTTACACGAACACGTTCAATAGCTTGTTCTAATTTTTTAGGCTTTGCTTGTGCTATTTTATGATCAATAACATTTTTACCTGCGATTAAAAATCCCATGGCAATAAATGCACCTGGCGGTAATATCATCAATAAAAACTGGCTATCAAGCGAGTAAATTTCTATGCGTAACCCTGTGGCCCATTGTCCTAAAAGCAGGTTTGCGCCATCAAATAATGTCCCTTGACCTAAAACTTCACGTATTGCCCCTAAGACAACTAATACGGCTAAGAAACCAAGCCCCATCATTAAGCCATCAAAACTAGATTGCTTAATGGGATTTTTAGAGGCGTAGGCTTCTGCCCGACCAATAATAGCGCAATTAGTGACGATGAGCGGCAGAAAAATGCCCAACGACTGGTATAAGTCGTAAGTAAACGCGTTCATCAGCAATTGCACACAGGTAACAAAAGTGGCAATAATAAGCACAAAAATTGGAATGCGGATTTCTTTGGGCACCCATTGTCTGATGGCTGAGACGGTGACGTTTGAACAAATCAGGACAAACATGGTTGCAATGCCTAAGCCTAAAGCGTTAACAACCGTTGAGGTTACCGCCAATAAGGGACAAAGGCCAAGCAACTGTACCAAGCCTGGGTTGTTTTTCCATAAACCTTGCCAAGCTAATGCTTTATATTCTGGATTTATTTTCATTGTTCCACTCCACAGTTACTGGCGGCATTAAAAATGACTTTTTGATTAGCTTGAAAGTAATTAATGGTTTTTCTAACTGTTTTTACTACAGCTCTGGGGGTAATGGTAGCTCCGGTAAATTGGTCAAACATACCACCGTCTTTTTTAACCGCCCAGCGATTATCGTTTTTACCTAAGACTTTTTTTCCGGCAAATGTTGTGATCCAATCACTTTTTCTGAGTTCTATTTTATCACCTAACCCGGGGGTTTCTTTATGTAGTAATGTTCTAACGCCACTCACACTGCCATCAATGTTTAGCGCAATTAACAATTCGATATTACCACTGTAACCATCGGGTGCCACTGTTTTAATGGCAGCAGCTGTCGGCATGTTATTTAATCGCGCACGGTAAATCACATCGATTAACAACTCTGTGTCCTTGCCCGTAGGCGCTATAATACAGTCACGGAACATTTCGTTATCATGACTATCTTTTTGAATAACTTGGTTTAATTGTTGGATTAATTGTTGTTGAGACTGAAGTTCAATGCGATCTTCTGTCAGTAGCTGCACTAAAGCAACGGTTGCCGTACAGGCTACCGCGAATAAGGCTAATATTTTTGAGTTTTTACTTATTGCAGGCGTTAACTCCGACATTATTTTTTCACTCCTAAGTCGTGGCCATAAGTGCGAGGGCGGGTATATTGATCAATTAAAGGCGCGGACATATTACAGAGTAAAACGGCAAAGGCGACAGCATCAGGATAGCCACCAAACTTTCTGATCAGAAAAACTAATAAGCCAGCTAGCGCGCCAAAGACGAGTCGACCTTTAACGCTCGTTGCACCAGAAACAGGGTCGGTCAGGATAAAAAATGCCCCTAGCATGGTTGCGCCAGTAAACCAGTGAAACATAGTTGAGGCATTGCTATCAGGACTAATCATAAAGGCAATGAAACTACAAACAAATAAACTTAATAGAAAACTTACGGGTGTGCTCCAAGGAATGGCTTTTTTACTCAATAAAAATAAGCCGCCAAGTAGAAAACCAGCATTGATCCATTCCCAACCCACGCCAAAATGTTTACCTATGCTTGGGGCTTGCATACTCTCAACTACCGTTAACCCTAAAGTCATATTAGTTTTAACTGTATCTAGTGGAGTCGCCATGGTAAAACCATCGATGTGGGTACGAATTTGTTCAACTGAGTAACCTTGTGGCGTATAGCCAGAAAAAATAACGGCAAGCGTGTCAGTTAATTGTATATCCATAGCCAGTAATGATAGTGGTGGTTGCCACTGAGTCATTTGCAGCGGAAATGAAATCAGCAGCATCACATAGGCCGCCATTGCTGGATTGAAAGGGTTATGTCCTAAACCACCATAGAGTTGTTTAACCAGTGCAATCGCAAAAACACTACCAATAACTGATATCCACCAAGGGGCTAAGGCAGGTAAACTTATACCCAGTAAAACAGCGGTTAATATGGCGCTACCATCAAATAACTGGGGCGTTATTTTTTTATTTCTTAATGATAGTACGGTAAACTCAGCGATAATTGCAGCTGTTACTGCTAAAGATATATGAATTAAGTTACCCCAGCCAAAGAAGTACCATTGCGCAAATATCCCTGGAATGGTGGCATAAATCACCAGCCTCATTAGGCTTGATGTTTCATTTTGTTGATGATTGTGCGGTGAACTTGCTATCCAAAAGGCCATGGTGCTTAATTACTCTGAAGTTGTTGATTTGTTAGATGACGCGGCTAGTTTTTTCGCCTTTGCTTTAGCAACTACTGCCGCTACGCGCGCTTTTTTAGTTGCCGCAATATCCGCTTGTGTTGCCAGCATACTGTCTTGCTCACTTTTAATGGAGCTTGATGTTGCGTTGGATATTTGTTGAGATTCTTTTGCTTTCGCTTCTTCAACATTTTTAACTTGTGCTGCTGTATCACTATATTGCATTACATCAATGTTAGCAGGCGTTGTTGATGGCTCGGTACGGTCAAACGATGTTTCAGCCGCTAAACTTGCTGCTGTTTTAGTTTTCGCCTTAGCCTTTGCTTTCGCAATTGCAGCGGCCACTTTCACCTTCTTATTTAGTGCTTGAGTGGCTTTGTCATCTGAAACTGATGCTAAGTTAACTACCTCAATGAGAAGTGCTTTTGTTGTTGTGTCAACTTGAGCAGTAGGGCTGTTTGATATTTTTTCTGCTTCTGCTTCTGCTTGAGGTTTATTTTCGTTTGCTTTTTCTTTTGCAATGGCTACGTCAACCTTAGCTTTTTTATCAATGACAACCGGCGCTGCTTGCGATGAGCTTGGTGACTCGTTGTTTTGCAGCGTATCTAACGACTCTATTTGTGCTTGGTTTTTTTGTGCTATTTTTTTCGCTTTTGCTCTTGCAATAGCATTGGCCACCGGGCTCTTACTATCGTTAATTGGCGCAACTGATTCAGCAGTAATTTCGACAGTACTGGTAATAGAACCTTCAGCAGTATTTTGCTTTATGCTGGCTTGAGCTTTTTTTGCTTTTACCCGAGCAAGTGCGTCTGCTACTGCAGATTTTTCTGATTTTGCTGCGCTTGTATCTGTATTCATTCTGATCTTGCGCGCCTCGGCAGCTTTTTTATGTTTTTCTACTCGGGCAACTTTTTCGCGTTCAAGTCTTTGCTTACGGGCTTCAAATCTAACTTTGGCTTTTTCGGCTTTGATATCGAGTAATTTTTGCTGACGTATTTCAGCTTTGGCAACACGATAATAATGCACTAAAGGGATTTGGCTTGGGCAAACGTAAGCACAAGCACCACATTCAATACAGTCAAATAGATTAAGCTTTGCCAGTTGTGCTTGATCTTTTGCTTTTGCACTCCACAGTAATTCTTGTGGTAGCAATTGTGCAGGGCATACATCAGCACATTGACCACAGCGAATACACTCAACCTCTTTACTACTCGTTGACGAAAAGGGTGAGGCTATTTCAATTTCACTAGGCGCTAAGATACAGTTGGTGGTTTTTATCACCGGAATTTGATCATGAGGTAAACTAAAGCCCATCATAGGGCCGCCCATGATTAAATGCCTATTTTGACTATTGTTGTAGCCACATTGAGCCGTTAAAAAACCAACGGGAGTGCCAATAAGTGCCCAGATATTTTGTGGTTTTTCTAGCGCTTGGCCGCTAACGGTAACAACGCGTTTGATCAGTGGCGTGTCATTGATAACCGCGTCAGCAATAGCAAAGCAGGTGGCAACGTTCTGCATCACTATACCCAGAGAGCTTGGTAAAACGCCACTAGGGACTTCTTGACCGGTTAATATTTGTATCAGTTGTTTTTCACCACCACTTGGGTATTTCGTTGGAATAACACAAACGTCGATATGGTCAATATCTGCGGTGGCTTTTTTTAAGGCTGCAATGGCCTTAGTTTTATTTTCTTCGATACCGATAAGAATGTTTTTTGGTGTTAATAAATGGTCAAGAATTTTAATGCCATCTAGAATGGTTGGGCTATGTTCTTGGAGCAATAAATCATCAGCAGTGATATAGGGCTCACACTCAGCAGCATTGATAATTAAATAATTTATTTTAGCTAAGGTGCTTACTTTGACTTGTGTTGGAAAGCCTGCGCCTCCCATACCAGAAATACCTGCATTGGCTATTTTTTCTAATATTTGCGTTTTGCTTAATGAGTGAAAATCAGGACAAATATGACGCTGTTTCCAAGTGTCTTCACCGTCAGGTGTTAATATAATGCAAGCTTCACTCAAGCCAGAAGGGTGAGGGATTGCCATTGATTTAATGGCCGTGATTGTACCACTCGTAGGGGCGTGAATCGGCACCGACATTGGGCTGTCACAATCACTTAACATTTGTCCTTTAAGCACCTTGTCACCGACTTTGACCATGACATTACCTGCTTGGCCAATATGCTGACGAATAGGGATAATCAACTGTTCAGGAATTTGCGCACTAGCAATGGGTTTAGAGCAGGTGAGAAATTTTTGCTCAGGCGGATGTATGCCGCCATGAAACTGCGAAAAACTTCCTCGTTTTATACGTTCAATTACCGATTCCACCCAAACCTCGTCTTAATCTATTTTTACTACAGGTATACTATCTAAATCCCATTGCCAGTTTTGTGTTGTTGTGGCAACTGAGATCATCTCTATACAATCTACTGGGCAAGGTGCAACACATAAGTCGCAACCCGTGCACTCATCAGTAATGATCGTGTGCATTTGCTTAGTTGTACCTATAATGGCATCAACCGGACAGGCTTGAATGCACTTGGTACAGCCAATACAGTCTTCTTCAATAATAAAAGCGACTTTAGGTGAGTTATCTGCTTCATGATTTTCATCTAAAGGCTGTACTTCCACACCCATTAATTCAGCAATTTTTTTAATGGTGTCTTCACCACCTGGCGCACATTTGTTTATAGCTTCACCATTAGCAACGGCTTCTGCATAAGGTTTACAACCAGGGTAACCACATTGGCCACATTGTGTTTGTGGCAGCAGTGCATCTAACTGTTCAGCTAGTGGATCACCTTGTACTTTAAACCGCACTGAAGCGAAACCTAACAAGGCACCAAATAAGGCGGCAAGAACACCCAGTACTAATATTGCGATGATTGTACTCATTAAAACTTAACCAATCCTGTGAAGCCCATAAATGCTAATGACATTAAACCTGCCGTGATCATGGCAATAGCTGAGCCTTTAAATGGCGCGGGTACATCGGCATTAGCCAGTTTTTCTCGCATAGCTGAAAACATGATTAATACTAAAGAAAAGCCGACAGCGGCGCCAAAACCATAAATAATAGATTCGAAAAAATTATGCTGCTCATAAAGGTTTAATAGCGCAACACCAAGTACAGCGCAGTTAGTGGTGATCAGTGGCAGAAAAATACCTAACAAGCGATATAAGTTTGCACTGGTTTTATGCACAACCATCTCAGTAAATTGCACGACAACAGCAATCACTAAAATAAAGGTCATGGTGGTTAAATATTCTAAACCTAAGGGCGCTAGAATATAACTATTGACGATGTAGCTCAGTAACGAAGCTAGCGTCATAACAAATGTTGTCGCAAACGACATACCTATGGCAGTTTCAGTTCGAGACGACACACCCATAAATGGGCATAAGCCTAGAAATTTAACCAAGACAAAGTTATTTACTAATACTGTGCCAACAAGTAGCAAGAGATAATCAGTCATTTGATCAATATATTACTGTGGAAATTCGCACTATTATCCGTGTTTATCAGGCAATAAACAACATACGAACCGTAAGGGTATTCATTTTAATGTGTCATTAATTACTTGTGGTGAAAAAACGCGAATAAAGTTAAACAATAAAGCCACAAGTTAATGGCTTTTAAAATCCGATGAAAAAATAAAAAGCCACAGTATTTCAGTGGCTTTAGTTAAGATTACTTAAGCCACTACACCAAAGAAATAGCTCTAGGCTTACCGATGTAGAAACCCTGACAGCCGTCGACAAATAGCTTTTCAAGCATAAATTTTTCTTCTTGGGTTTCAACGCTTTCTGCTAGTACACTCACACTTAATCTGTGTGCTAAATCTACCATCAAACGCATAAAATATTGATTATTTTTGTCTTCGTCAATATCTCGAGTGTAAGTGCTATCCATTTTAATAAAGTCAGGCTTTAAATCTCTAAAGAATTTAAACGAAGTTAAGCCAATACCAAAACGTTCAACGGTAATTTTGGCGCCAACCCGATGGATCATATCAATAAATTTTTTGCTGGTTTTTATATTTTGCTGTAAGCCACTTTCAGTAATTTCAAACACCAGTTTTGAGGCAATGGCTGTATCGCGCAAAAGCCGTCTTTCTAGCCAAATAAGGAAATGACCGTCGTTTATCGAACGAGCGCTAATATTAATACCAAAGAAATGATCTTGCATATTTCTATCAGCAATTTCTTTTATTACAGCCTCTATAATCATCTGATCAACAGCAACAATTTTGTCGAGCTTTTCAGCCATAGCGAAAAAAGAAGCGGTGGGAAGAATATCGTCATTACTATTTAAAAAACGAGCTAAAACTTCTGAGTAGATCTGGTTGTTAGGGCTGTTGGGTTTAATCGACTGGACAAGCAACTTAATTCTTTGGTTTTCAATAACACTATCAATTTCTTGCCGCCAATGTTGATTGCCATAACTCGCGCTGTTGTTGTATAAAATGCTACTGTCAGTTTGGGCATACCAAGCATTAACATTTTTTGTTTGGGCGATACTAATACCGGTATCAGCTAACGCTAAAAGTTCACTTAATGGTTTGTTATCATTAAAATAAACTAAACCTGTATAGCCAATAGAGTCTAAATCTGACGCATACTGATATTCATTAAAACTTGCCGTTAGGTCTGCTGCAAAAGTTTCTGCTCTTTTTAAGCTAATATTGGGTATTAATGTCGCAAAGTCAGAACTATTTAAACGAAAAACTTGCGCACCTCTATATCGACTGATGGCATTTTTCATAATATCAGCCACCTTGCGGATATAATTATCACCTTCATGATAACCGTGAACTTGATTAATAGTTTGTAATTCAGAGCAACGAGTAATAGACAAAACCCCGAAATCGGAACGGCTATCTGTATTTTCAAAAAATTGAATAAAACGATTACGATTTTCTAATTTAGTTACCGGTTCGATGTAGGCATCTTTTTCTAATAAGGCTGTTACGCTATTTTTTTTAGCAAGCAGTGTTTTAAGTTCAGTTAAATATTGCTGAACTTCAGGTAAATAAATTTTATTATCTTTAACCTCATCAGCGTCATCTTGACCGGAAATGATAAGGTTAAGTTCTTGCTTTATTTGATCACAAATATTCTGAGTTAATCGACGATACCGTGTAAGGCTAAATGACGTTGCAATAAAAATGAATAAAACACTTAATACAAACATCGATAATACCGCCCCATATAAAAAGACTGCATCATCATTGGCATCTAATTGATAACGTATCGTTAAAGCTGAATTAGGCAATTTCACTTGGCTAATAGGCGCCAGTATCAAGTCGGCAAATAGCATAGGTTTCTGTTGCTGATTAATAATGATGGTACCCTCATTATTAGCAATATTGATAAATTGGTAACGGTTGAACTTTGATACTTGCTTGGCAAACGTTGCACCGTCGCCAAGTATCATCTCTTGGTCTAAAGTGAGTAATGTCTGTTGGTGTTGAATTTGTTGCTCAGAGATTTGAAATGCTAATAGCAAAGTACAGGCAAGTGCTGTGCTAGCAACAAAGCCCAAAACAAAGAGAAAATTTCTTAAAAGTAATTGAGAATATCTATACATATAATTCCAGAATGCCGTTACGTCCCGCTGTAATGATCACAAGTTAAATGTTACGAATGATTTTTAACATGAATTGAAGTGATTTACTAACTATCTGATTATGCCACAATAATTATTATACTCATGTCAGTAAAATTTGTAATAAATTTTTTCACTAGAGCGGGGTTATCTTACTACTTTAGCCTTATAGTGTTTAAGAAAATTAACTTGCTATAAAAATAGCTATTCTATATAATATGCGCAGCTTGAATGTAGCAATATTTCACTGAATAGATTTTTATCGCAATTTGGTAAATTTTCTAAGATATTGTTACACAGAACCGAGAGAGTTATTGCTTGGTTTACATCGTGGGTTCAGTGAATAAGCCCCGCGTAATGGGGCTTTTTTGTATCTTAACTTTGTGAAAAGGTGCAATAGCAGCAAGGTAAATCGCTGGGCTTTATGCCCTTTTTTTGTTTCTGGACTCTTCCAAATTGGAGAAAATGATTGGCTAAATTTGAACACAAACTAACCGCAATGTTACGTCCTGCCGTTGAAGAAACGGGTAAGGAGTTATTAGGCGTTGAATTTCATAGCGCGGGTAACCACTCGGTTTTACGAATATTTATCGACCATGAAAATGGCATCGATGTTGATGACTGTGCTGAAGTAAGTCGTCAAGTAGGGGCTATGCTAGATGTAGAGGACCCAATCAGTAGTGAATATAGCTTAGAAGTTTCATCACCTGGGCTTGATCGCCCGCTTTTTGATAAAGCGCACTTCGAAGCGGTTGTTGATGAAACAGTAGAAGTAAAAATTTCAATGCCATTGAATGGCCGTCGGAAATTCAAAGGTAAATTAGTTACTGTTGAAAACGACAGTTTAATTGTCATGGTTGATAACGAAGAATATGAACTTGTTATCAGTAACATAGATAAGGCCCACCTTATTTATAACCATCGTAAATAAATTTAAAATACTGAGAAAGGCTAACTAGCATGAGTAAAGAAATATTACTGGTTGTAGATGCTGTTTCTAATGAAAAGGCACTACCACGAGAAAGCATTTTTGAAGCGATGGAAACCGCTTTAGAAACAGCGACAAAAAAGAAATACGAAGGCGACATTTTAGTTCGTGTCAGTATAGACCGTACAACGGGTGAATTTGATACTTTTCGTCGTTGGTTAATCGTTGAAGAAAGCGATACACCAATGGAAAACCCGTATGCTGAAATTAGTTTGGCAGCAGCGCAATATGATGAACCAGAATTAAACGTTGGTGATTATGTTGAAGATCAAATCGAATCTGTTAAGTTTGACCGTGTAACAACGCAAACAGCAAAACAAGTTATTGTACAAAAAATACGTGAAGCAGAGCGTGGTCTTATTGTTGACGCTTACCAAGAACAAATTGGCGAAATTATTACAGGTGTTGTGAAAAAAGCCAGCCGTGACAGTGTTATTTTAGATTTAGGAAATAATGCAGAAGCGATTATTTACCGCGATGACATGTTACCGCGTGAAAGTTTCCGTCCAGGCGATCGCGTTCGTGGTTTACTTTATGAAATTAAACCAGAAGCACGTGGTGCGCAATTATTTGTTAGCCGTACAAAACCTGAAATGTTAATTGAACTTTTTCGTGTTGAAGTACCAGAGATTGGTGAAGAAATGCTTGAGATCAAAGGCGCAGCTCGCGACCCAGGTTCTCGTGCGAAAATTTCTGTAAAAAGTAACGATAAACGCATCGATCCAGTGGGTGCGTGTGTTGGTATGCGTGGTTCACGCGTACAAGCCGTTTCAAGTGAATTAGGTGGTGAACGTGTTGATATCGTTTTATATGATGACAACTCGGCACAATATGTTATCAATGCAATGGCACCGGCAGAAGTTGCCTCTATCATTGTTGACGAAGACAAAAACACCATGGATATCGCTGTTGAAGAAGGCAATTTAGCCATGGCGATTGGTCGAAGTGGTCAAAATATACGTTTAGCTAGCCAATTAACTGGCTGGGAACTAAACGTCATGACCGTTGCAGACATGAACGAAAAGCACCAAGCTGAAAACGATAAAGTATTAACGCTATTTATTGACAAGCTAGACCTTGATGAAGACTTTGCCTTGATGTTAGTAGAAGAAGGCTTCACATCGTTAGAAGAAATTGCTTACGTACCTGTTGCTGAAATGCTTGATATTGACGGCATGGATGAAGACATGGTTGAAGAATTGCGCGAACGTGCAAAAGCGGCAATTACTACGCAAGCATTAGCCAGTGAAGAAACACTTGAAAGTTCAGAGCCAGCAGAAGATTTATTAAATCTTGCCGGTTTAGAGCGTCATTTAGCGTTTGTATTAGCGAGTCGTGGTATTACAACATTAGAACATCTTGCTGAACAAGGTGTTGATGAAATATCGGACATTGAAGAATTAGATGAAACCAAAGCGGGCGAGCTAATTATGGCTGCACGTAATATTTGTTGGTTTAACGAAGAATAACTCACCGGGAGAATTATATAGATGGCAAACGTAACAGTAGAACAACTTGCCAAAGAGATCGGTACACCGGTGGATCGCTTAGTTAGCCAATTGGCTGACTCTGGCGTGAATAAATCGGCAACTGATTCTGTTTCGCAAGAAGAAAAAGAATCATTACTTGACCACTTGAAAAAGCAACATGGTGACTCAGCCGCTAATCCAAGCAAAATGACCCTTAGCCGTAAGCAAAAGTCTACTTTGGTGTTAGGTCACGGCAGCAAAGCTAAGTCGGTTCAAGTAGAAGTACGTAAAAAGCGTACCTACGTAAAACGTAGCGATTTAGAAGAGCAACAACAAGCTGACGTTGATTCGAAAGCTGCTGAAGAAGCACGTATTCAAGCAGAAATCGATTTGAAAGCTAAAGCAGAAGCTGATGCTAAAGAAGTAGTAAATGCGCTTGCAGTAGCCGCTGTAAAAGCAGAAGTGCAGGCAGAAGCTAAAGCCGAAGCAAAAGTTGAAGCAGACGCTAAAGCTAAGCAAGTTGCTGTAGCGAAAGCAAAAAACATTGAAGAGTCGGCTGCTAAACCAGCACCAGTGGTAGCTGAAACTGAAGAAGCGAAAAAATTACGCTTACAGCAAGATGCTGAATTAGCCGCTAAAGTTGAAGAAGAAGCCCGCTTGTCTGCAGAAGTAGCACGTAAACTGGCTGAAGAAAACGAATCACGCTGGAAAGAGCAAGAAGCAGAGCGTAAAGCGAAAGAAAAAGAAGTGGTACATTTAACCTCTTCTAAATACGCGCAAGAAGCTGAAGATAAAAGTGATTCGGCAGATGAAAGTGGTCGTCGCCGCAAGAAGAAAAAACCTGCTGGCCAAGACAGAAATAACCGCGGTCGTAATGCTAGAGGTAAAGGCAAGTCAGGCTTATCTTCACCTCAAAGCTTAAAGCATGGTTTCACTAAGCCAGTTGAAATTAAGCTAAACGAAGTTCGCATTGGCGAAACAATTTCGGTGGCAGAGTTAGCGAACAAAATGTCGGTTAAAGGCGCTGAAGTCGTTAAAGCTATGTTTAAAATGGGTGCTATGGCAACCATTAACCAAGTGATTGACCAAGAAACTGCAGCATTAGTTGCTGAAGACATGGGTCGTGAAGTTGTGTTAGTGAAAGAAAATGCTTTAGAAGAAGCGGTACTTTCAGATCGCGATCATACTGGTGAAGCTATTACACGTGCACCTGTGGTGACTATTATGGGTCATGTTGACCATGGTAAAACGTCATTACTTGATTACATTCGTAAAGCTAAAGTAGCTGATGGCGAAGCAGGTGGTATTACCCAGCATATCGGTGCTTACCATGTAGAAACAGGGCACGGAATGATTACATTCCTTGATACTCCTGGTCACGCGGCTTTTACAGCCATGCGTTCACGTGGTGCTAAAGCAACAGATATTATTATTATTGTTGTTGCCGCAGATGATGGTGTAATGCCACAAACAATTGAAGCTATTCAGCATGCTAAAGCATCTGACGCGCCAATTATCATCGCTGTCAATAAAATGGATAAAGAAGGTGTAGATACTGATCGTGTTAAGAGTGAGTTATCACAGCACGGCGTACTTTCTGAAGAGTGGGGCGGAGACGTTCAATTCTGTCATGTATCGGCTAAAACTGGTTTAGGTATTGACGAACTACTTGACGCTATACTAGTACAGTCAGAGGTTCTAGAACTTACGGCTGTTGTTGATAAAATGGCTAATGGTGTGGTTGTTGAGTCTAAACTTGATAAAGGCCGTGGCCCAGTGGCTACTGTACTTGTTCAAGAAGGTACATTGAACCAAGGTGATATCGTACTTTGTGGTTTAGAATACGGTCGTGTTCGTGCTATGCGTGATGAAAATGGCAACACTATTCAATCTGCAGGTCCATCTATTCCAGTAGAAATTATTGGCTTAAGTGGTGTACCTATATCAGGTGATGAAGCAACTGTCGTTAAAGATGAGAAGAAAGCGCGTGAAGTTGCTTTATTCCGTCAAGGTAAATTCCGAGATGTGAAACTTGCGCGTCAACAGAAAGCTAAACTTGAAAATATGTTTGCAAGCATGGCTACTGGTGAAGTTTCTGAAGTTAATGTAGTACTTAAATCTGATGTTCAAGGTTCACTTGAAGCCATCTCAGATTCATTAACTAAGCTTTCTACTGATGAAGTTAAAGTACGCATTATTGGTAGTGGTGTTGGTGCTATTACTGAAACAGATGCAACTTTAGCTTCGGCTTCTAACGCAATTGTGATTGGTTTTAATGTTCGTGCCGATGCAGCAGCGCGTAAAGTCATTGAGATTGATAAAATTGACTTACGTTACTACAGCGTTATTTACGCCTTAATCGACGAAGTTAAAGCAGCAATGAGCGGTATGCTTGCTCCTGAGTTTAAGCAAGAGATCATTGGTTTAGCACAAGTACGTGATGTATTTAAGTCACCAAAAATTGGCGCAATTGCTGGTTGTATGGTTACTGAAGGTATTATCAAACGTTCAGCACCAATTCGTGTATTGCGTGAAAACATAGTTATTTACGAAGGTGAGTTAGAATCTTTACGTCGCTTTAAAGACGATGTAGCAGAAGTTCGTAACTCTACTGAATGTGGTATCGGTGTTAAGAACTATAACGATGTTCGTGTTGGTGACCAAATCGAAGTATTTGAAACAGTTGAGATTAAACGCACACTTTAATCGCGTTTAGTTTTCATAGTTTAGTTAAAATGGGGGCTTAGCCTCCATTTTCATTTACAAAATATAAGTAATACTTAATATTGATGCAGGTATACTGTCATCAACATTAGTTCATTATGTTATAGGAATTATTTATGGCCAGAGAATTTGCTCGTACTGATCGAGTTGCACAAGAAATTCAGAAAGAAATCGCGATGATTATTCAGCGCGAAGTAAAAGATCCACGTCTAGGCATGGTGACGGTAAATGCGGTAGAAATTACCCGTGATTTGGCCTATGCAAAAATATTTGTTACCTTTTTCACTTTGGAAGGTCAAAATGTTGATGTGTCAATCGAGGTATTAAATGAAGCGGCAAGTTACATTCGCACTTTGTTAGCTAAACGTATTAATGCCCGTATTATGCCAGAGCTACGATTTATTTATGATAGCTCTATGGTTGAAGGTGTTCGCATGGGTAACCTAGTTGATAACGCGGTTGCTGAAGACGTGAAGAATCACGAAGGTGAAATAGACGAAGCCCCGGCCCCAGAGAGCGAATAACCATGGCGAAGAAAAGAAAAGGCCGTGCTATTAACGGCGTTTTATTACTTGATAAACCTTATGATATGTCATCTAACAATGCGCTACAGCGAATTAAACACATTTATTTCGCGCAAAAAGCAGGTCATACCGGCGCTTTAGACCCATTGGCCACGGGTATGTTACCGATATGTTTGGGTGAAGGAACTAAGTTCTCTCAGTTCTTACTTGATACAGATAAAACTTACCAAGTTACCGCTAAATTAGGTGTGCGTACTAGCACTAGTGATGCGGATGGTGAGATTGTTAGTGAAAAGTCTGTTGATGTCAGTGCTGAGCAATTAGCCATAGCATTAGACTCATTTCGCGGTACAACTCAACAGATCCCATCAATGTACTCAGCGTTAAAGTATCAAGGGCAACCTTTATATAAATATGCCCGTGAAGGTATTGAAGTACCTAGAGAGTCACGTGACATTACGGTATTTCGCTTGGACTTATTACGTTTTGAAGGTGATGAAGTTGATTTAGATATTCATGTATCTAAAGGTACTTACATTCGCACCATCATTGACGATTTAGGCGAACTTTTAGGCTGTGGTGCTCATGTTGCTCAATTACGTCGCAGTGCTGTGGGTAATTACCCGACAGAAAAAATGGTGACAATCAAAACATTAGAAACCCTGTTAGCACAAGCAGTCGCTGAAGATGTTCCGCCATCGGTGTATTTAGATGACTTATTACTACCGATGACAACCGCTTGTGATGGTATTCCTGCGGTTTTTGTTGATGATATGTCAGCAAATTTTTTACGTCATGGTAATCCTGTACAGTGCTCAAATGCGCCAGCAAATGGTCTAGTACAAGTATTCATTGGCGATGATGTTGATACGGGTGAATTTATTGGCGTTGGAGAAATCGATGATGATGGTTTAGTTAATCCTAAACGTATCACTGTTGTCGGATAACTTTATACTCTAGGTTTAGGTTGCAATTACAGCAGTTATTGATAGACTACGCGCTCTTAGAACGTCTTGCTGATTTAGTGTTCGGCTCGACGCGATTTTAAACACTAAAATTAAGGTAAATATTATGTCTTTAAATGCTGCTGAAAAAGCTGCTATCGTTGCAGAATACGGACAATGTGAAGGTGATACTGGTTCTCCAGAAGTACAAGTTGCTTTGTTAGCTATACAAATCAACCACTTACAAGGTCACTTTAAAGAGCACATCCATGATCACCATTCACGTCGTGGTTTATTACGCATGGTAAGCCAACGTCGTAAATTACTTGATTACTTAAAAGGTAAAAACGTTGAACGTTATACTGTTTTAATCGGTAAATTAGGTATACGTCGTTAAGACGAGCTTTATTATAAAATAAGCAAAAATCATAAAAAGGAGCCTAATGGCTCCTTTTTTTATCCTTTGAGTTTACCCACCTAAGTTTGAGAGATATGAAACTGTGTCCTACGCTGTTTTACAGCTATAAAATTGAACATTACGCTGAAATAGTTATTGCTGTATAGATAAATTGCAAATCAATAAAAGTCTAGTAGGTAACTTGTTAGGCGATTATATTGCTTGGGCGACAGCTGTATTACACCCAGATAGAGTATCAAAAATTGATTCTAGTTGATGCCAATGGATATCCTTATGAGTCTAAATCCATGGCACTTACTTTTAAATTGTCAAAATAGCGAATATAGGCAAAAATCTTCAGGTTTTTCTCTTTTAAACCCATCATTTATGCTTTCAGGCTAGTAAAAACATAGGTGTTAAGTATAATGTGCGTGCAAATTTCGTATTTGTAAAAAACTAATCAATCAAACTGTATAATTTTTTGTTCAGCTTAGTGCGTAACTTATCGGTAACGCCTTAATGATTAACTAAGTGAATAAATAATTGTACAGATTGATTAAAATCAAAAATATCTAAGGAACTAACTAAATGTTTAATCCAGTTACTAAAACATTTGAGTTCGGTCAACATACCGTAACTCTAGAAACGGGCGTTATTGCTCGTCAAGCCACTTGTGCCGTTATGGCTAGCATGGACGATACTTCAGTATTAGTCTCTGTTGTTGGTAAAAAAGAAGCAAAACCAGGACAAGACTTTTTCCCATTAACGGTTAACTATCAAGAGCGTACTTACGCTGCTGGTAAAATCCCAGGTGGTTTCTTTAAACGTGAAGGCCGTCCTTCAGAAGAAGAAACATTAATCTGTCGTTTAATCGATCGTCCAATTCGTCCACTATTTCCTGAAGGGTTTACTAACGAAGTTCAAGTCGTTATCACTGTAGTTTCTGCTAACCCAGAAATTTCTCCAGATATTATCGCTTTATTGGGTACCTCTGCTGCATTAGCCATTTCAGGCATGCCTTTTAGCGGTCCTGTTGGTGCAGCGCGCGTTGGTTATACTGACGGAAAATACATTCTTAACCCATTACAATCTGAATTAGAAGCTTCTCAGTTAAACTTAGTTGTTTCTGGTACTGACTCTGCTGTATTAATGGTTGAATCAGAAGCTGACGTACTTTCTGAAGAAGTTATGCTTGGCGCTGTTATGTTTGGTCATGAGCAAATGCAAACAGCTATTACGGCGATTAAAGAAATGGCTGCAGAAGTTAACAATCCTAAATGGGATTGGGTTGCACCGGTTAAGAACGCTGATGTTATCGCTAAAATTACAGAGCTTTCTGAAAGCCAAGTAAACGAAGCTTATCAAATTACTGAAAAAGCAGTTCGTTACGAAAAAATTAAAGAAATTCGCAATGGTGTTATCGAAACATTATTAGCGGCTGATCCTGCGCTTGACGTGCAAGAAGCCAAAGATTTATTTCACGACTTAGAGAAAACAGTCGTTCGTGGTCGTATTACAAAAGGCATGCCTCGTATCGATGGTCGTGATCCTGAAATGATCCGCGCACTAGACGTAATGACGGGTGTATTACCACGTACTCATGGCTCTGCTGTGTTTACTCGTGGTGAAACTCAAGCCTTAGTTGTTGCTACTTTAGGTACACAACGTGATGCACAACGTCTTGACACTATTATGGGTGAGAAAACTGATAGCTTCATGCTACATTATAACTTCCCTCCATACTGTGTTGGTGAAACAGGTTTTGTTGGTTCTCCTAAGCGTCGTGAAATCGGCCATGGTCGTCTTGCAAAACGCGGTATGTTGGCTGTTATGCCTTCTGCTGAAGAATTCCCGTATTCAGTTCGCGTAGTGTCTGAAATTACTGAGTCAAACGGTTCATCTTCAATGGCTTCTGTTTGTGGTACGTCATTAGCACTTATGGATGCTGGTGTACCAATCAAAGCTTCAGTTGCTGGTATTGCTATGGGCCTAGTTAAAGAAGGCGATGACTTTGTTGTACTTTCTGACATTTTAGGTGATGAAGATCACTTAGGCGATATGGACTTTAAAGTAGCGGGTACTACGGGTGGTATTACGGCACTTCAAATGGACATTAAAATTGAAGGTATCACGCAAGAAATTATGCAACTTGCTTTAAACCAAGCAAAAGCAGCGCGTAATCACATCTTAGCTGTTATGGATGAAGCTATTGGCGGACATCGTGATGATATCTCTCAATTTGCTCCACGCATTCATACCATGAAAGTTCCTCAAGATAAAATTCGTGACATTATCGGTAAAGGTGGCGCAACTATTCGTCAGTTAACTGAAGAAACGGGTACGACCATTGAAATTGAAGACGATGGTACCGTTAGAATTGCGGCGACTGATGGCGAGCAAGCTAAAGATGCTATTGCACGTATTACTGCATTAACTGCTGAAATTGAAGTGGGCACTGTTTATACAGGTAAAGTCGTACGTATCGTTGATTTTGGTGCGTTTGTTAACGTATTGCCAGGTAAAGATGGTTTAGTACATATTTCTCAAATCTCTGAAGAACGTGTTAACGCTGTTAGCGACGTATTGACAGAAGGCCAAGACGTAACAGTTAAAGTACTAGAAGTTGACCGTCAAGGTCGCGTACGTTTAAGCATGAAAGAAGCAATGGAAAAACCTGTTGTAGCGCCTACAACTGACGCAGCAGAATAATTATTTTGTTATAAATCAAGTGTATCAGGTACGTTTGTAAAACCTACCTGACATCTTGTACACAAAAAGGGAGCTTAATTGCTCCCTTTTTTATATACTCAACAGTATAAATACTCACTAGGATACTGCTTTTCGTGCGCTTACTTTCTAAAACACAACTTTCTCAAGCTTTACTTTCCAAAGTGTTACTTATTTCAGGTTTATTGCTCACTCAAGGTTGCTTATCAACAACCCCTGAGCAATCTGTTATTGGCGACTTGATCATTGCTGAACCCATTGCCATTAGTTATAAAAATGAAATAGCGCTGGCACGATTAACACAAGTGTTACAACGCGCTGAAATCAGCGATGGCCAACGAGCAGAATTGTTTTATCAGCGCGGGGTTGAATACGACAAAGTGGGTTTACGTGCTTTAGCTCGCTTTGACTTTAACCAAGCGCTTAATCTAAAACCTGATATGTCAGACGCCTACAATTTCTTAGGTATTCATTTTACTCAGTTACGAGAATTTAATCAGGCATACGATGCCTTTGATTCCGCGATAGAATTGGCTCCCGATCATGAATACGCTTATTTAAATCGTGGCATTGCGCTGTATTATGGTGGCCGGCCAAATTTAGCTGCAGATGACTTTAAGGTATTTAGACAATACCAGCAGAACGATCCTTATCGCCTGTTGTGGCAATATTTGGCGGACGTAGAATTAGATCAGCAAAAAGCCAATCAAGACTTAGTGGTGTATGCACAACAGATAGATGAAAGTGTTTGGGCAAAAAATGTTATTAAACTTTACTTAGGTGAAATGAGCCAAGGTACTTTTATTGACCGGATGGCAGAAGATGTTACTTCCAATGAAGCACTGACAGAGCGCTTATGTGAAGCCTATTTTTATTTAGGTAAGTACAGTCAACTGCAAGGTGATGTTAATGCGGCGATTAACTTTTTTAAACTGGCGCTCAGTACCAACGTATATGAATTTGTTGAGCACAGGTATGCCAAACTTGAATTAGACTTAATGCGTGAAACAGTACTAGAAAGTAGTGAACCTTAATCTGCATTTACAGACAAAATTTAATGATAATTAAAAAAATTCTAATAAGCTTAGTTGTCTTTACATCGCTAAGCTTATTTTTTTTCATCACTGATTATCGCGAAAAAATTGCTAACGCCGAGATCACTCGTCAACAACTATCGATACTAGAAACCTTAGACTTATTTATTAATACCGATGAACGATTAGTTCAGTTGTTAGCAAAAGGTAATAATAAGGCATGGCTACACTTAGCAAAACTCCATGGCGATTCCAACGCTCATACGGCTTATCAATTAGCTGAATATTATCGTCGCGATAAGCAAATAACATCAGCTGAACTATGGTATCGCGTAGCTATACGTCAGCAGCATGTTGCGGCGCGAATAGCCTTGGCAAATATTTATTTTAAGCATCAACAATATGCTGACATTAAACCATTATTATTGCCTATTGCAGGGAACAAAAATGCGCTAGCCATGTTATATAAAATAGCCTTATATCAAGGTGATCTAGCCTTTATTGCAGCGCATAAAAACAGGTTAGCGCAAGGCGCTAATATTGGCTTGTACAATGAACTTGAACAGTTTTCTGTGTTTAGTGAAAGCCAAGACCAAACGAAGAGTGAAGAAAAACTCGAGTATAATATAGAACAAAATATAGAACATAATATAAAAAAAAATATAAAACAAAATATAAAAAAAAATTCAGCTTGTTTGGCAGATGTGCAACTGTTTGCAACAAACTTAAAAGGTTTACGACATGGCCAACAGTTAATGTCAGCCTTTGAGCATCACAAGTTGGCAAAATATATTTGTTTACGAACACCTAAATATATTCCTGCCGAAGCCATTAATTGCCTGCATGGCGTTAGCGAAAATATAAGCTGTAATACCAGTGTGTGGATCACACGCAATGACATTAATACTCGTTATCTTGGTGTTATTGTTGAGCAAGGTGGTGCTAATGTTGATCATGGTATTATGTATATAGACCAGGAGGACAGCCTTGATGTTTTAATTCATGAGCTTAGTCATTTCATTGGTTTTGTTGATGAATATCCGCTACCCAAACAACATCAAAAGTGTCAGCAAGTTCAGCAAAGCCCGTTTGCTCATAATTTGGTTGTTTTACCTGGTTTTTATCAAGGGCAGCGTGAGAAGTTGCGAGCAAGCATACTGTCTCAGGTGCCATGGCGAAATTTAATTAAACACTCAACACCAATATTGTCGAAGTATCAGCAAGGCTGGACGTTAGCCACACCAGTAACATATCAAAATGAAATAGGACTATTCACCACAGCTTCTTGTAATAAACAACGCAAGACACAAGCATTTAAACCCTTAGCTTCACGTACAAAGCTGGAGTATTTTGAATTGTATTTTCCGGAAATATATTTAAATATTATTGAGTTAGCACCCGAGCTTTTTTTAATGCCAAATTATCATTTTAATCTGAAGCGAGATTTAGCTCATTAAGGGAATTGTGCCAAGGTGGGAGGTATAGTAAAGGTTAAGCAATTTGATTAATTAACACTTAGCAACTTAGCACTTAGCAACTATAAAATATAGCCAACTTAAACATTACACTTATTGGCTATATGGTTATGTTTTTTGTTTCATTAGTTAACTTGGTGTCAGCTAATGTGTTCTTTAAGTACATTAATCTTAGGTTCCTTTGGTGCATTGAACTTAGTTGCTTTTTTTAAATGTGCTGCCGAATTTGCGTATTCCTGCTGTAATACCGTGTTTATTCTTACTTTAGCTATCGGCCACATGGTGTTATTGTTAAATACTGACAGTTCTTCCTCTATTAACGTTTTGCTATTTTTGGTGGGGCTAACTTTCGTCCTTCTAAGAAACCATGAAAATAATGCCATAGTATTTATTCCTCCAATTACTCACCTAAGGTATAGCGTAAATTATTTCTTTTTGCTGAACGATATTTAATATTTTATCTATCTAAAGATTTTCTCACGCTTATAAAGATTTTAACTAACAAGTTAAGATATAATTGTGGCAACTTAATGAAATTACTATTACATTTTTATGGAAAAATTTTCTTCTACTTCCTTTCGTCAACAATTCCCTATTCTTGCCGGCAAAGTTAATGGCAAACCGTTAATTTATTTTGACAATGCGGCCACAACTCAGAAACCAAGCTGTGTTATTGACAGCCATAAAAATTATTATCAATCGAATAATGCCAATGTGCATCGCTCTTCTCATGCCTTAAGCGCCAGAGCAACTGTGGCTTATGAAAGCGTTAGAGAAAAAGCACAGAAATTTATTAATGCTAAAACCAGTAAAGAAATTATTTGGACCAAAGGTTGTACTGAAAGCATTAATTTAGTTGCGCAGAGTTGGGGACGAACAATATTACAGCCCAATGATGAAATTGTTTTAAGCTATAGCGAGCATCACGCTAATATTGTGCCTTGGCAAATTGTTGCAAAGCAAACGGGTGCTAAAATTAAAGTATTGCCACTAACGAAAACCGGTGAAATAGATGTTGCCCAATTAGAGGGAATTATTGGCGAACGCACCAAAATTGTTTGTTTTGGTCATATCTCTAATGTTGTTGGCCGAATTAATCCCATTGAAGAGATCATTCGTGTAGCGAATAAGTACCAAGCATTAACCTTAGTTGATGGCGCTCAGGCAATTGCTCATTTAAGTGTCGATGTCAGTGTATTAGGCTGCGACTTTTATGTTTTTTCTGCTCATAAAATGTATGGCCCAACCGGTGTTGGTGTGCTGTATGGTAAACAGGAATTATTAGAGAAAATGCCACCATATCAAGCCGGTGGTGAAATGATCAAAGCGGTTAGCTTTGAGCAAACAACATTTAATGACTTACCGTATAAGTTTGAGGCCGGTACCCCTAATATTGCGGGTGTTGTAGCCTTAGGTGCGGCGATTAGTTTTATTGAAAAACAAGGGCATAGCGGGATATTTGCCTACGAAAGACAATTAACACAATATTGCTTTGAGCAGTTATCAAGTGTGCAGGGGTTAAACTTTATTGTTGACGAAGCGCCGGATATTCCAGTGTTTTCATTTACTATTGCAGGGCAACATAATCATGATGTTGCTACTGCGCTAGACAGCGTAGGGATTGCGGTTCGCTCGGGGCATCATTGTGCTATGCCTTTAATGCAATATCTCAATATTGATGGCTGCATCCGCTTATCTTTGTCTGCATATAATAGCTTTCAAGAGATAGACTTTACGGTGCAGCAATTACGAAGGCTGAGTGATTCAATCTCGAATGTTAGTGATGATTTAACTGCTTCAAAACCTGATGACATTATTAGTGTTGATGCGCTTACCAACAGTAATTTATCCGTTGACGACATATTAGCTATGTTCGCTAAAGCAAAAAGTTGGGACAGTAAACATCGTGAAATTATGATGTTGGGTAAAAAGCAATTACGCTTACCTGATGAAGATAAAACCGAACTGTCATTAATTTCTGGCTGTGAAAGTCAGGCATGGTTGTTGTGTTATCAAGAGGCAGATGATTTATTTCGCTTTAAAGGTGATAGTGACGCCAAAGTTATTAGGGGCCTATTTGCCATTATATTGGCCGCGGTTGATAACAAAACGGCAGCGCAAATAAGTGCTTTTGATATGGACAGTTATTTCGCTAAGTTAGGCTTATTACAACACTTAAGCCCTTCAAGGGGGAATGGCCTTAGGGCTATTGTGCAGAAAATACAGCACTCAATAGAGGAATAATAGTGACCTGTTAGCCTTTATGTAGAATATATAAAGGCTAACTAAGCGCTTTTTTCAAATATTTATCCATAGCCTTGGCAACCGCAAAAAAAGCAAAACAAGCAGTAACGTGGGTTGCTGCGCCAAAGCCACCACTACAATCTAAACGCATCGATCCATCGCCTGACTGCTTAGCATGGCAAACATTACCTTCGGAGTCTGGGTAACGTAGTTGTTCAGTGGAAAATATCGCATCAATTGAAAACTTTCGTTTCACATTACGTGAAAAATTGTACTCTCGGCGCAGCTGGTTTCGTACTTTCGCTAACAGCGGATCTTGAAATGTTTGGCTTAAATCGGCAATGGCAATTTTACTAGGATCAATTTGGCCACCAGCACCGCCAATGGTAATAATCGGTAATTTATTTCGTTTACAATGAGCAATAATCGCCGTTTTAACATTAACAGAGTCGATAGCATCGATAACGTAATCAAACGAATTTGACAGTATATCACTGACATTTTCCAGCGTTACGAAGTCTTCTACAGTGCTAACCAAGCACTCAGGATTAATTTGCTTTATTCTATCGCGCATAACGTCAACTTTACTTAAGCCTACGGTATCGGTTAAGGCATGAATTTGGCGATTAATATTGGTTACGCATAAATCATCTAGGTCAATTAATGTTATCTGCCCAATGCCATTACGGGCTAAGGCTTCTGCTACCCATGAGCCAACACCGCCGATACCGATCACACAAAAATTTGCTTGCTGTAGCGCTGCACTTTGACTATTACCATATAACCTGGCAATACCACCGAACCTTAATTGATAATCTGACATTATTTATTCACTCGCTTGAAAATTCGCTGCGCATTATAGCAGTACCTTTCAGTAAAGCTACGAATGCAGTTAATATAGCGCTCAGTAAAGATATCGTTTTTGTTTTATTAGCTTCAATTTTCACCATATCACTCTATTTAGTATTTATTAGCCTTATAATGAATATTTACGGTATTGATAGAAAATTAGACCTATCTTGATGATAAATAGCCAAGGGTGTTGTTTTTTCAATCACAAATTAAGCTTACTTTAGTCATAGTATAAAAAATTGTGATAAATATAAGTGTAAATGTAGGTAAATATGTCATTTTTTAGCAAATTAAGAGTCATTTTTATAAAATAATTGTTTTAATTAACGCTGATATTTATCGAAATATCACTCTATTACTTTTTAATCGCCATAAGATGAGGTTTTTTTGACATGTTTATGGCTATGAATAACAAATATTCAAGCTGTATTAGCCATGTGCTGATTTTTTTAAGGGTTATTGCTTAATGGTTTAGCCACATTATTAGCTTGTGCATCGGATATTTAAAGCGGTTTAAATAAGGGATCTATCAGGTGATCATTAGTCATTTACAAAGACGTTTAGTTAGATGGTATTACAAATAAGGCTATTAATTAAGTGTTTTTTTTGGCCACTGTAATTATGAATATAGCCTTAATTTTTAGCCATTTGTTCGGCGCTGTTCGTGCTATAGCTAAATAATATCTATAACAACACTGTTAAGCCGCAGGCAGTTTGACTATAAACTGTGTTTGCTGCTCATTGATAATATTAAACGATATTTCCCCATGCTGTACCTCAGTCATTAGTTTAGCCGAATAGGTGCCCAATCCTGTGCCTGTACTATGGTTTGAGCTACTGTACTTCTCAAATAATGATGAGCGTAAGTGCTTAACAATAATTCCGTGGTTAGTGAGTTTAAAGCATATATCATTATTATCATGCGTTAGTTCTATCGTTATTGTGTGATTTACAGGTGAGGCCTCTACTGCATTTTTGATCAAATTATTGAAAATTGACAAACAAAGTAAAGGCTCAGCCATAATGGCATATTCACTATCAAAGCCATTTAATGCAAAGTGAATTTTTTTATCATGGCTAATACTAGATATCGCATTGATGGCATCTTCAATTAACAGGTTTAAGTTGGTTACCTGCGGCATTAGTGTATAAATACCTTGCTCAATTTTGTAGACATTGAGTGAGTTATTAACCATGTTAACAACATTATTGACTGCGCGATTAATTGATTTTGCTGCTTTTTTATCAGCTAATCGATATGTTTCAAATAAAATATTGTTCAGAGGCGCTTTTAAATCGTGATGAGTTATTTTCTCAATATCTTCACGTAACTTGGCATTTTCTTTAAGGGTAGCTACTTGCGCAGACAGATCTAGCTTTTGCTGCTGTAAGCGGATGTGTGTAGCAACACGAGCACGCAGCAAATCACCATTTAATGGTTTAGTAATATAATCTACAGCACCTAAATCAAAACCATATTTTATATCTTCAACGAGTGCTTTAGCGCTAAGGAATATTACTGGGATACTGGCGCTAGCTTCATTGTCTTTAAGGCTTTTACAGACCTGATAGCCATCCATTTTTGGCATCATAATATCAAGTAAAATCAGCCTGATATTATACTTATTGTTGGCCACTATTTTCAGTGCATGTTCACCTGATTTTGCCGCCATTACGCGGTAAAGATCACGCAGGTTACCGGCTGCTACATCAATGTTACTGCTTTCATCGTCAACGACAAGGATAGTTGGCTTTTGTTCTAGTAACACAGGTGCTGTGTTACTAGCAGGCTTTGATAATGCATCACTATCATCTGCTTGATGAGTTTGAGCGGTAAATATAGCGTTTTGTGTTAATGCAAATAATGCTTCGATCACATATTGTTTTCTAAAGGGGGGAAATAGAGAGATGCTATCAGTTAATGCGCACTTTACATTATGGGCTTTGTTTAACTTTACAGCTGAATTTTTTTCGTCAATTTGATGCGACAGCACCATTAAAGGCAGTTGTTTTATATTTGATGCTTTTGCTAATTTGTCACGAAAATTTAAGCTATTTTTACTGGTTAAATTATCTGAACAAATCAACAAGCTTATGGCTGAAAATTGCGCATATTCTATTGCGTCTTCAGTATTTTCAATACAAGCAATGGCATTTTTGTTAATACCACAGGAGAGTAATATTTTAGCGAGAGCTTCTCGTACTAAGCGACTTTCATCGACGATTAAAATATGGTCAAGCACAAATACGATACCGTTTAAATTATAAAAAATCGCTGTAACAATATAGTGTTTGAAACAGCAATGTACAGAACTTTGTTTACCCAATATATTAGGTTATTAGTTGAACAATAACTTATACCAATCTCACTAATTATCTGATCATTTTTACTGGTTAAAATAACCTAATACTGCGTTATTTATTTAATAATTAGAACAACTAGTTATTAAATAAATGCCTATATTTGGCCATTTTCCCTGCGTATAAAGTAGAGCACCTAATTAATGAAATTGATATTATTTCAGGACTGAACAAAATTATAAATTGAAAAAGGCAACCAAGAGGTTGCCTTTTTTATCTAAGATGAAGGTGAGCTAATGAGATTTAGCTTTATTATCTCTCACTTAGAGGGATAAATTTACGGTTGATTTCGCCAGTATATTTTTGACGAGGACGACCAATTTTTTGTCCAGGTTGACCTAGCATTTCATCCCAATGAGCAATCCAACCAACGTTACGTGACATGGCAAAGATTACCGTGAACATATTCGTTGGAATACCAATAGCTTTTAGAATGATGCCTGAGTAAAAATCAACATTTGGGTATAATTTTTTCTCAATGAAATAAGGGTCTTCAAGCGCTACTTTTTCTAATGCCATTGCTACGTCAAGCAACGGATCTTGAATACCTAATTCTTTTAACACTTCGTGACAAGTGTCACGCATTACCGTGGCACGAGGATCGAAGTTTTTATAAACACGATGACCAAAGCCCATCAAACGGAAAGGGTCAGATTTATCTTTTGCTTTAGCAACATATTCGTCAACACGGTCTAAAGAACCAATTTCTGTAAGCATAGTTAAACATGCTTCATTTGCGCCGCCGTGTGCAGGGCCCCACAATGATGCAACACCTGCAGCAATACAGGCATATGGATTAGCACCAGAAGAACCAGCTAAGCGTACAGTAGACGTTGATGCATTTTGTTCATGGTCAGCGTGTAGCGTAAAAATTCGGTCCATCGCACGTGCAACTGTTGGGCTAACAACATAGGGTTCTGCTGGAACAGAGAACATCATATGCAAAAAGTTTTCTGCATAATTTAAATCGTTACGTGGATAAACGAATGGTTGTCCAATACTATATTTGTATGCCATTGCCGCAATAGTTGGCATTTTGGCAATTAAGCGATGTGCGCTACGCATACGTTGATCAGGTGCGTGGATATCTAAGTCACTATGATAAAACGAAGATAACGCGCCAACCACACCACATAGCATCGCCATAGGATGCGCATCAGGGAGAAAACCATGAAAAAAGTGTACTAATTTTTCATGTACCATAGTGTGATTATTAATAATGCTTTTAAATTCATCGTATTGCGTTCTATTTGGCGCTTCGCCGTGCAATAAAATATAACAAACTTCTAAGTAATCTGCTTGCTTAGCAAGATTATCTATCGCATAACCGCGGTGTTGTAAGATACCTTTATCACCGTCAATGAAAGTGATCGCAGACTCACAAGACGCTGTTGCCATAAAACCTGGGTCATAGGTAAAGTAGCCTGCAGCACCTAGTGTACGGATGTCTATAACATCGTTACCGGCACTACCTTTATGAATTGGCAATTCCGCAATTACATTACCGTCGATACTAAGAGAGGCTTTTGAATCAGCCATATGTTTCGTCCCCATTATAAATTGAAAATTGTTAAAACGTGAAAATTAAGTGCTTATACAATTTTTGTTAATATAAAACTGACACCATTCTACTTCAGATCACCCCCTATAAGTCAATTCGTTTGTTGAACACTTAGACTAAAGTCAGATGTGCAAATAGATATTTGTAAACTAAGGGTAGCCATTAGTCGTACGCCTTAAAAATAGGCTCCAATTTGTCGGCAAGAGAATTGTAATTAATGGATTTCATCTATATAATCGGGCCGATCTAAATTCTTTTTTTTGCATTCAATTATTAAGTGTAGAAATATAATTTGCATCGAAAGGGGGTTATCTAACTGAGTAAATTAGTTAGGTAGCGTAAAAACAAATAAGTTGAATGCTCCAAGAGCTCCTTAGGCGACAATCGTGAAAAAACAACGTCCTGTAAACTTAGATTTGTCAACAATTAAAATGCATGCAGCAGCTAATGCTTCTATATTACACCGAGTATCAGGTGTAATCATGGTGTTTGCTATTGGTATTTTATTGTGGACGCTTTCTTTATCCCTATCTTCTGCTGAAGGTTTCAGCCAAATAGAGACACTACTTAGTGGTGTCTTCTTCAAAATAATTATCCTCGGTACGCTTTCTGCCCTTATCTATCATCTACTTGGCGGTATTCGTCATTTAATTATGGATTTAGGTTATTTTGAAGAGTTAGCTTCGGGTAATGCTACAGCAAAATTTGTTATCGCACTTTGGTTAGTGCTTACTGTAGTGGTAGGAGTTAAATTATGGTAAACAATGCAGCAACAGTAGGCCGTAGTGGCGTACATGACTATGTACTTGTTCGTGCAAGTGCAATAATTTTAGCATTTTATACTTTATATCTTGTCGGTTTTTTCGTTATAACCCCAGATGTAACTTTTGAAATATGGCAGACATTTTTTAGTGGTTTAGTCACTAAAATATTTACAATTTTAGCACTTATTGCGTTATTAGTTCATGCGTGGATTGGTGTCTGGCAAGTACTTTCCGATTACATTAAACCAGCGCTTTTACGTGGTGGTTTGCAATTTTTCTTTTCTGTTCTGTTGCTAGTATATCTTGTAGCAGGCTCATTAACTGTGTGGGGTGTGTAAGTGAACGTTCCAATTCGTGAATTCGACGCCATTGTTATTGGCGCAGGTGGTGCAGGTATGCGCGCTGCCTTAGCAATATCAGAATCAGGCAAATCTTGTGCTTTGATTTCAAAAGTATTTCCTACTCGTTCTCATACGGTATCAGCGCAAGGCGGTATTACCGTAGCCTTGGGCAATGCTCATGAAGATCATTGGGAACAACATATGTACGATACCGTTAAAGGTTCTGATTATATCGGTGACCAAGACGCTATTGAATATATGTGTAAAACGGGTCCAGAATCCATTATCGAACTAGAGAAAATGGGTTTACCTTTTTCTCGTACCGAAGAAGGTAAAATTTACCAACGTCCATTCGGTGGTCAATCTAAAAACTTTGGTGGCGAGCAGGCCGCACGTACAGCAGCAGCAGCTGACCGTACCGGTCATGCATTGTTACATTGCTTGTATCAACAAAATGTTAAAAACAAAACTAACGTCTACTCAGAATGGTACGCTTTAGATTTAGTTAAAAATAGTGACGGTGCCATTGTTGGTAGTACGGCTATTTGCATTGAAACAGGTGAAATAGTTTACTTTAAAGCCCGTGCAACAGTACTTGCTACGGGTGGTGCTGGTCGTATTTATGCATCAACAACTAATGCCCATATCAACACGGGCGACGGCGTTGGCATGGCGGTTCGTGCTGGCATACAAATGCAAGACATGGAAATGTGGCAGTTCCATCCAACAGGTATTGCTGGTGCAGGTACGCTAGTAACTGAAGGTTGTCGTGGCGAAGGTGGTTACCTGCTTAACAAAGACGGTGAACGTTTCATGGAGCGTTACGCGCCAAATGCTAAAGATTTAGCCGGACGCGATGTTGTAGCTCGATCTATGATGACAGAAATCCGTGAAGGTCGTGGTTTTGACGGTCCTATGGGTCCACATCTTAAGCTTAAACTTGATCATTTAGGTCGTGAAACGCTAGAAAAGCGTTTGCCAGGTGTTTGTGATTTGTCTAAAACATTTGCTCATGTTGACCCAGCGGTAGAACCTATTCCAGTTATACCAACATGTCATTACCAAATGGGTGGTATACCTTGTAATGTCAATGGTCAAGCAATTAACTTTAACCCAGAAACGGGTAAAGAGACGATTGTAGAAGGCTTATTTGCTGTTGGTGAAATTGCTTGTGTATCAGTTCATGGTGCAAACCGTTTAGGTGGTAACTCTTTACTTGATTTAGTGGTATTTGGTCGTTCTGCAGGTAACTTTTTAGGAACTTACCTAAATGATACCCAAGCAGGTACAGATGCATCTGAGTCTGATTTAGAGGCTTCATTAGCGCGTACAAATCGTTGGGAGTCATCTACTAAAGGTGAAAGTCCATTCCAGATCCGTAAAGATCTACAAAAGTGCATGCAATATAACTTCTCAGTGTTTCGTGATGGCGATGCCATGGCTGAAGGCATGAAAGAATTAACAGAAATTCGTGAACGTATTCAACATGCTAGCCTTGATGACAAGTCTTCAGAATTTAACACTGCACGTATCGAGTGTTTAGAATTAGACAACTTGATGGAAACTGCTTTTTGTACGGCAAAAGCTTCGAATTTCCGTACTGAATCACGCGGTGCCCATGCGCGTGCAGATTTTTCTGTTCGTGATGATGAAAATTGGTTATGCCATAGTATTTATACGCCAGAGACAGAATCTATGTCTAAGCGTCAAGTAAATATGGCACCGGTCCACCGTGAAGCTTTCCCTCCGAAAGCAAGAACTTACTAAGGAGAACTAGCGATGAAACAAATTTTTTCGATATACCGTTACAACCCTGATGTTGATAACAAGCCTTACATGAAAGACTATGAGCTGGAAATTCCAGAAGGCTCAGACATGATGGTACTTGACGCTATCACGTTATTAAAAGAAAAAGATCCATCATTATCATTTCGTCGTTCATGTCGTGAAGGTGTTTGTGGCTCTGATGGTATGAATATTAATGGTAAAAATGGTTTGGCTTGTATTACACCTTTATCTGCTGTTCCAGCAAAGAAGATTGTTTTACGCCCATTGCCAGGTTTACCGGTGATACGTGATTTAGTTATTGATATGACTCAGTTCTATAATCAATATGAAAAAATCAGACCTTACCTTATTAACGATGGTAAAGCGCCACCTGCACGTGAACACTTGCAATCTATTGAAGAACGTGAAAAATTAGACGGGCTTTATGAATGTATTTTATGCGCGTGTTGCTCATCATCTTGTCCTTCTTTCTGGTGGAATCCTGATAAATTTATCGGTCCAGCGGGTTTATTACATGCTTATCGTTTTCTTATCGATAGCCGTGATACTGCAACAGAAGAACGTTTAGATGACTTACAAGATGCTTACAGTGTATTTCGCTGTCACGGCATCATGAACTGTGTTGATGTTTGTCCGAAAGGATTAAACCCAACCAAAGCCATTGGCCATATTAAGTCAATGTTGCTAACCAGAGCGGTTTAATTTAATCATCCGAGTGCTTTCTAGCGAATGTATTCGGATATTTTATTTTAACCATTTGTTTTAATTGCTTTTATCCCATAAAGGAACAGGCAATGCCCGAAGGTGCTATGAAGGCTTGGATAGAGTCTTCCCATTTAAGTGGTGCAAACGCTGCTTATATTGAAGAATTATACGAATCTTATCTTAATAACTCACAATCTGTTACTGCAGAGTGGCGAGGTATTTTCCAACAACTTCCTAAAATTGAAGGTGCTGACGTTGAATATCGGCATTCTGAAATCCGCGATGAATTTAAAGAGCTGGCCCAGCAGACACATAAAACCGTGGTTGTTTCAGGTGGCAGTGACGCTAAGCAAGTAAAAGTTTTACAGCTGATTAATGCTTTTCGTTTTCGCGGACATCAAAATGCTAACCTTGACCCTTTAGGGTTATGGAAACGTGACAAAGTACGTGACCTACAATTATCTCACCATGAACTATCAGAAAATGATTTTGATCGTGAGTTTAAAATTGGCTCTTTGGCGACTGGCCATGATTCAATGAAACTTGGTGACTTATATAAAGCGCTTAAAACGACTTATTGTGGCTCTATTGGTGCAGAATATATGCACATCAACTCCACTGATGAGAAGCGTTGGTTACAACAACGTCTGGAATCAGTGCAGTCACAAGCTGTACTTAGCGTTGAAGAGAAAGAAGAAATATTTAAGGGATTAGTTGCGGCTGATGGACTTGAAAAGTACTTAGGGGCAAAATTCCCCGGTGCAAAACGCTTCTCTCTTGAAGGTGCTGATGCGCTAGTCCCCATGTTGAAACAACTCATCACACGTGCCGGTACACAAGGTGCTAAAGAAGTCGTCATGGGTATGGCCCACCGTGGTCGTTTAAATGTGTTAGTTAATGTTATGGGTAAGAACCCATCTAAGCTATTTGACGAGTTTGCCGGTAAGCATGACGAAATATTATCTTCTGGTGATGTTAAATATCATCAAGGTTACTCGTCTGACTTTGTTACCCCAGGTGGCAATGTTCATTTAGCACTTGCCTTTAATCCATCGCATCTTGAAATTGTTAATCCTGTGGTTATCGGTTCTGTGCGTGCACGATTAGACCGTCGTGATTGCAATGAGGGTGATTTAGTATTACCCATCACCATTCATGGTGACTCGGCAATTGCTGGCCAAGGTGTCGTGCAAGAAACCTTTAATATGTCGCAAGCACGGGCATTTAAAGTTGGCGGTACTATTCGTATCGTGGTGAATAACCAAGTAGGCTTTACAACATCAAGTTCAGAAGACACCCGCAGCGGTGAATACTGTACTGAAGTGGCAAAAATGGTGTCAGCACCGATTCTTCACGTTAATGGTGATGACCCTGAAGCGGTGATCTTAGCAACGCAAATTGCCCTTGATTATCGTAATGAATTTAAACGTGATGTGGTAATCGATCTAGTTTGTTACCGCCGTCATGGTCATAACGAAGCTGATGAGCCCAGTGCTACTCAGCCAGTTATGTACAAAAAAATTAAAAAGCATGCTACTCCCCGTCAACTTTACGCTGACAAACTTAATGCTGAAAACTCGCTTAACAAAGCGAGAACTGACGAGTTAACCGCTTATTATCGTAAATTGCTCGATGAAGGCCAATGTGCTGTAGAACAGTGGCGTCCAATGACAGAACACTCTGTTGATTGGTCACCTTATATTGGTCATAACTGGGATGATGACTATGATAAAGAAATTTCGCTTGAGAAGTTAAAAGAGCTTGCGAGTAAAATTTCGACTATTCCAGAAGATTTTCCAGTACACAATCGCGTAAATAAAATTTACGATGATCGTGTAAAAATGGCTAGTGGTGAAAAATTACTGGATTGGGGCATGGCGGAAAATTTAGCTTATGCTTCAATTGTTGATTTAGGCAAGCGTGTTCGTTTGACCGGTCAAGACTCAGGTCGTGGTACGTTTTTCCATCGTCATGCTGTTTTACATAATCAAGACGATGCTAGTTGTCATCTACCATTGCAACACATTAGAGAAGGTCAAGGCCCATTTAATGTCAATGACTCAGTATTATCAGAAGTATCAGTACTAGCATTTGAATATGGTTATACTACAGCAGAGCCAAGTGGCTTAACCCTTTGGGAAGCACAATTTGGTGATTTCGCTAACTGTGCACAAGTGGTATTTGATCAATTTATTAGTTCAGGTGAACAAAAGTGGGGCCGTTTATGTGGCTTAACTATGTTGTTACCTCATGGCTATGAAGGTCAAGGCCCAGAGCACTCATCTGCACGTTTAGAACGCTTTTTACAACTGTGTGCTGATCACAATATGCAAGTTTGTGTACCTACAACACCTGCACAAGTGTTTAATATGCTACGACGCCAAGTGGTTCGCCCTATGCGCCGTCCATTGGTGGTTATGTCACCTAAATCATTATTGCGTCACCCGATGGCCGTTTCTTCATTAGAAGAGCTTTCTACCGGTGTTTTTTATAATGTGATAGGTGAAGTCGATGAGCTTGATGCTGACAGTGTTGAACGTGTAGTGTTCTGTAGTGGTAAAGTTTACTACGAACTACTGGATCAACGCCGTAAGAATGAGCAAACTAATGTTGCCATCATTCGTGTCGAGCAATTATACCCGTTCCCAGAAGATGAGCTAAAAGTTGAAATTGCAAAATATCAGCACGTTAAGCAATTCGTTTGGTGTCAGGAAGAACCGCAAAATCAGGGTGCTTGGTACTGTTCACAGCATCACTTTAGAGCGGCTATCCCTGAGAAAGGCTATTTGACATATGCAGGTCGTAATGCCTCTGCAGCACCAGCTGTAGGTTATATGTCAGTACATGTAAAAGAACAACAGGCGCTAGTTTATGACGCGCTTAATGTGGAATAGACCCTCTTTTTTATAAAGAGATTAATTAAGAGTGTGTAAGGAATTATATAAATGACAACCGAAATCAAGGTTCCCGTTTTACCTGAATCAGTTGCAGATGCAACAATAGCGACTTGGCATGTACAAGTAGGCGATAAAGTAACTCGCGATCAAGTATTAGTCGATATCGAAACTGACAAGGTGGTACTTGAAGTACCAGCAACATCAGATGGCGTTATTACTGAAATATCTCAAGCTGAAGGTGCTACGGTTTTAGGCGAGCAAGTTATTGCTATTTTGTCTGAAGGTAAAGCATCTGAAGATAAAGTATCTGAAAGTAAGAGCGAAGAAGCTACAGCCACCGCAAGTGCTCCTAAAGCATCAGGCAGTGCAACTAAAGTGATTGATATCGTTGTGCCGGTATTGCCAGAATCAGTTGCTGATGCAACTGTAGCAGCCTGGCATGTTGCTGAAGGCGATACAGTTACTGTTGACCAAAACTTAGTCGATATTGAAACTGATAAAGTCGTTTTAGAAGTTGTCGCCCAAGAAAACGGTGTTATTGGTAAAATAATTCATGTTGAAGGTGATACCGTCTTAGGCAGTCAAAAACTTGGTGAGCTTAACGCCGGTGCAACAGCAAGCTCAGCGCCAGTTGCTTCAGCTGAAGAAGCTATTGGTTCTGACGAACTAGCTAGCCCATCAGTACGTCGTTTAATGACCGAGAAAGGTCTAACGGCTAGTAATGTTACTGGCACAGGTAAAGGCGGTCGTATTTCTAAAGAAGACGTAGAAGCCGCCGCCCTTGCTGCTAAAAGTGCACCAAAAGCAGCACCAGCTAAAGCAGCGGCGCCAGCGCCAACTGCACCAGCTTCTGCCGGATTAGGTGAGCGCACACAAAAACGTGTACCTATGACACGTTTGCGTAAAACAATCGCGACACGTTTACTAGAAGCGAAAAATTCTACGGCCATGTTAACCACGTTTAACGAAGTTAACATGAAGCCAATTATGGATCTTCGCACACAATATAAAGACGTATTCGAGAAAACGCATGATACCCGTTTAGGTTTTATGTCGTTCTACGTTAAAGCGGTCACTGAAGCACTTAAGCGCTACCCAGCAATTAATGCCTCAATTGATGGTGATGATATTGTTTATCATAACTTTTTTGATATATCGATTGCCGTATCTACGCCTCGTGGTTTAGTTACACCGGTATTACGTGATGCAGATCAACTTAGCATGGCGGGCATCGAAAACGGTATTCGCGCCTTAGCAATTAAAGGTCGTGACGGAAAATTAACCATGGACGAAATGCAAGGTGGTAATTTTACTATCACTAACGGCGGCGTTTTTGGTTCATTAATTTCAACACCTATACTTAACTTGCCACAAGCAGCAATTTTAGGTATGCACAAAATCCAAGACCGCCCAATGGCAGTTGACGGAAAAGTTGAAATTTTACCTATGATGTACTTAGCACTTTCTTATGATCATCGTTTAGTTGATGGTAAAGAATCGGTAGGTTTCTTAGTAACAATTAAAGAGCTGTTGGAAGATCCAACACGCTTGTTGCTGAACATATAGTAAGTAGTAATAATAAAATCTATTGTTCGATCTAGACTATAGTATTAGGCTCTAAGGACTATGTTCTTTAGAGCTTTTGTACTATACTCTTTCGACTTTTTTCGATGGTAGTAATTTAACAATTATTGCCATTTTCATCTACAGATAAATGGATAAAACACCATGAATTTGCATGAATATCAAGCGAAACAATTATTCGCTGAATATGGTTTACCAGTTTCTGAAGGGTTCGCTTGCGATACTCCTCAGGAAGCGGCAGAAGCGGCTGATAAAATCGGCGGCACAATGTGGGTTGTTAAAACTCAAGTACACGCTGGTGGCCGTGGTAAAGCTGGCGGTGTTAAGCTAGTTAAAACAAAACAAGAAATTAAAGATTTCGCCCAACACTGGTTAGGTAAGAACTTAGTTACTTACCAAACTGACGCGAATGGTCAGCCAGTTGCTAAAATTTTAGTAGAAAGCTGTACAGATATTGCTAACGAATTATACCTTGGTGCTGTTGTTGACCGCGCAAGTCGTAGAGTAGTATTCATGGCCTCTACTGAAGGCGGTGTTGACATTGAAAAGATTGCTGAAGAGACTCCTGAGTTAATTCATCAAGCTGAAATCGATCCACTTGTAGGTGCTCAACCGTACCAAGCACGTGAATTAGGCTTTAAGTTAGGTTTAAACCCAACGCAAATGAAGCAATTTGTTAAGATCTTTTTAGGTCTGGCTAAAATGTTTGAAGATTGCGATTTCGCCTTACTAGAAATTAACCCGTTAGTTATTACTGACGAAGGTAATCTTCACTGTTTAGATGGCAAAATTGGTATCGATGGTAATGCGTTATACCGTCAACCTAAAATGCGCGCGTTCCACGATCCATCTCAAGAAGATGAACGTGAAGCTCATGCAGCACGCTTTGAATTAAACTACGTAGCTTTAGACGGCAATGTAGGTTGTATGGTTAACGGTGCAGGCCTAGCAATGGGTACTATGGATATCGTTAACTTACACGGCGGCAAGCCAGCTAACTTCCTAGATGTTGGCGGCGGGGCGACTAAAGAACGTGTTTCTGAAGCATTCAAAATCATTCTTTCTGACGACAACGTTAAAGCTGTTTTAGTTAACATCTTTGGTGGCATCGTTCGTTGTGACATGATTGCTGAAGGTATTATTGGCGCGGTTAAAGAAGTAGGCGTTAAAGTACCAGTTGTAGTACGTTTAGAAGGTACTAATGCTGAATTAGGTCGTGAAGTTCTTAAAAATTCTGGCTTAGACATCATTGCTGCTGAGTCATTAACTGATGCAGCGACTAAAGTTGTAGCAGCTGCGGAGGGCAAATAATGTCTGTCTTAATTAATAAAGATACTAAAGTAATCTGTCAAGGTTTCACTGGTGGTCAAGGTACATTCCATTCAGAACAAGCACTTGAGTACGGTACACAAATGGTTGGTGGCGTAAGCCCAGGTAAAGGCGGTCAAACGCATTTAGGCCTGCCAGTATTCAATACAGTACGTGAAGCAGTAGAAGTAACTGGCGCAACAGCAACAGTTATCTACGTACCAGCTCCGTTTTGTAAAGATGCAATTTTAGAAGCTATTGATGCAGGCATCGAGCTTATCGTTACTATCACTGAAGGTATTCCAACTTTAGATATGGTTGACGTTAAAGCTAAGCTTGATCAATCTGGCGTTCGTATGATCGGTCCTAACTGCCCAGGTGTTATTACTCCTGGTGAAACTAAGATTGGTATCATGCCTGGTCACATTCACAAGCCTGGTAAAGTAGGTATTGTTTCACGTTCTGGTACGCTTACGTACGAAGCCGTTAAACAAACTACTGATGCTGGTTTTGGCCAATCTACTTGTGTAGGTATTGGTGGCGACCCTATCCCGGGTACTAACTTCATCGACGTATTGGAAATGTTCCAAAACGATCCACAAACTGAAGCAATCGTAATGATTGGTGAAATTGGCGGAACTGCTGAAGAAGAAGCTGCGGAATATATCAAAGCTCATGTTACTAAACCTGTAGTATCTTACATTGCTGGTGTTACTGCACCAGAAGGTAAGCGTATGGGTCACGCTGGCGCGATTATCGCCGGTGGTAAAGGTACAGCTGATGAGAAATTTGCAGCACTAGAAGCGGCCGGTGTTAAAACTGTACGTTCTTTAGCTGAAATTGGCTCAGCACTTAAAGAGAAAACAGGTTGGTAGGCTAACGCTTACAGTTTGTAATTCTTAATAAAAACCCGCTATTTAGCGGGTTTTTTGTTAGAATAATGATTTACTTTTATCTTTATCTAAAGACTCAAGGTTGCTAAAAATTAGTTTAGGCTTTATCAATGTTATATTACCTTTATCATCTGCTCGACTGACAATTCCATATAGCTTACAGTTTAAAAATAAAAGAGGCTTGTATTGAACAATGTTTCCATTCTCAGGGTAAGCAGTGAGGATGTGATTTAAATATTTGAATCCCATGTTATTAGTTGTTTTGTTTTCGCGAGTGACTTCTCCCTCTAAAGTAACTATATCTCCATGTTTTAATTCTGGAAATAATTCTTCATCAGTGTCAACTTTGCAAAATATAAATTTTTTAGACTGATTAATTGTCACTTCATCTCTTTCATTTTTACTAATAGTACCTCTTTTGGACCCTGTAACAGATTTTGTGTAACTGCCAGGTTTAAATAACATCTTTCAAACGGTCTTCAAATTCAATCATAAAACGATTCAAGGCCGTTTTCCAATTTCTTATCGGCATCGTCCACTTTTTA
>NZ_JACGVK010000117.1:0-180415 GCF_014077185.1 Colwellia sp. MB02u-10 | reverse complement strand
TGCAATTCCACGGCAGTTGAAGAATTTTTACAATATGGCTGAAAGTCTTATTTTACCGCCTCGGCGAGAGAGAACGTTTCCTCGGCAAGTGAAGCCTAGGCCACAGCGATATGCTAGAAATAAAAGTGCCGTTCACCTTAAGTGAACGGCATTAAGCCTATTGGCTGGTTTTTTATTTAACGCTTTATTGGCTCAAATGATATGTTGAGTTAGTATTGTGTCGTCGGTGCTTGCACTTTTTTGCGCACAATCTCTGCGCCAACTTTCAGCGATTCAACATAACTTAAATAAGCTGCTTGTGCCAATTGTTGAGTTAACTGCTGCGACAAGCTCGGTGAGTTAACGGCTGTACCTTCGTTAACGGCTTGCACTTCAAGTAACGCTAAATTGCCATTACTAAGATTGACTGTCGTTGCCGATACCACGTTTTCACTTGGACGAGGTAATTTAAAGGCTTCACGTGCCAAGCTTGCATCTAAGCCGCTACCCACACGTGCAACTGCGGTTTTAACTTCCATAGTAGCGCCAATTTCAGCTAATTGCTCAGTGATATCGCTTCCAGATTTGAATGCAACCAACAATTCATCCGCAACAGTTTGAGCTTGTTCAGACGCTTTTTTCGCAAGCAAAATATTTTCAATTTGTGCACTAACTTCAGCAAGGGGTTTAACACTCGCTGCTTGGTATTCATTTAAGCGCATTACTATGGCTAAGCTATCGCTAACTTCAACAATGTCAGAATTTAGTTGTTCATTCACCACGATATCAGAAAAAGCCACCTCAACAACATTACTGACATTAAAAGGTGCGCTATTAACACTACGCGTTAACCAGTCAGATGTTTTTATAGTGGCATTAATTGCGCCTGCAGCGTCATATAAACTGTCAGGAAACTCGAAACTTAAACGCGCTACTTCTTGTTGAAGCTCAAAAAACTTGTCTTGCGCTTTTTCATTTTTAACTTTTGAGACAATATTGTCACGTACATCAGCTAAGCTTTGCACTATCTCAGCCTTATAATCGGTTAATTTAATGATGTGAAAACCAAAGTCAGTTTTAACCACATCACTAACACTTCCTATACCAGACAAAGCAAATACTGCGTCATCAAACGCTGTGTCCATTACGCCAGCATCAATCCAATCTAGATCACCGCCATTTTCGCCACTAAAGGTATCTGCTGAATGCTCTTTTGCTAATGTAGCAAAATCTTCACCGGCATTTATTTTAGCAAGTAAGGCTTCTGTTTCGACTTTAGCTTTCGCTTCGTCATCACCAAATTCAATGAGAATGTGGGCAACACGACGTTGTTCTTCATCGCGGTATTGACTAACGTTGTTTTTATAATAAGCGTCAACATCGGCATCGGTTAATGTCACTGTCTTGGCGATAGTGTCAACATCAAGTGTGATGTAATTAACTTTTACTTGCTCTTGGTTTTCAAAACGCGATTGGTTAGCAAGATAATAGTCGTTAACTTCTTCATCGCTTAACTCGATACTCGCTTTAAATTGTTCGGCATTAATCGTAGCAAACCGAATGTCACGTTGTTGATTTTGTAAAGCAGTAAACATATTTTCTTGGTACGGTAGGCTAAATTCGCTTGCTACCAATGCTTGAGTTAATTGACGACGGGTCATTTCAGTGCGTAAATAATCACGAAAATCAGCTGATTGATAAAAACCCGCTTGATTAATCATCGCTAAGTAACGATTGTTGTCAAAAACACCGTCAATTTGAAATTCTGCCATATTTTGAATGGTACTTTTAATTCGCTGATCTGCTACACGAATGGCAAGCGCCTCTGAGTTTTGATCGATAAGTTTTTGGTTAATTAAATTATCAACCACACCCTTGCGAAAATTACTCATATAACTAGGATCAGCTGATAATGTTTCAAACATTTCACCAAACTGCTGCGCCATACGATTACGTTGTGCTTGATAAGCTTTATTAAACTCATCTTGTGATATTTTATCACCATTAACATCAGCCACTGAAGTATCAACTGAGTTGCTGTAACTACCAATGCCGGCAACAGCGAAGGTTAAAATAATAAAACCAAGAATAATCTTAGCCGTTAATCCTTGAGAGCTTTCTCGAATATTTTCTAACATCTTTATCTCTTTACACGAGGGTATTGTACTTTTCGGGCGATTTTAACTGCGGTATTACTTTACCGCTATTATACGTTGTAATTATTGAATAGCTGGTTAATTTATTAAAGTGTTAATTCACTTTAATAGCAAACTAATCAGGCTATTTCACTAACTTATACGCTTTAAAATCGCAATATGAACGGGCATGTTAGCCCAATAATAATAAAAATGAAACCCTTTTACTCTAGCGATGAAATAACGGTTAAATAACCATCATTCAAGTATAAAAAACACTAATATCATCAAGTTTAGCTTTAGATGTTTTTTATAGCTTTTAATACTTTTACGGCTTATTGAGAATATCATCCAAGTTAGCTTGCTCTTGTGTTGATAAATCATGTTCATTTGCCTTAACTTGACTACGTTTTCGTAAAACAAATATCACACCGATAATAAAACCGAAAAGAATAACTAATGGACCAAACCATAGAATATAAGTTTTTTCTTTCAATGGCGGTCGATATAAAACAAAATCGCCATATCGGTAGACCATAAAGTCAATAACTTCTTGATCACTCATACCTTCTTGCAGCAGGTTATAGAGGTTATTTCTTAAATCTACAGCAATTTTAGAGTTCGAATCTGCTAAATTTTGATTTTGACACTTAGGACACCGTAACTCTTTGGATAATACTTGAAAGCGTAATTGGGTTGCTTCATCTTTAAATTCAAAAGTGTCTACTGGGCTAGCATTTACGCTAGTTACCCAAACAACACTCAGCAGCATGCTGCTAATAAACAAGCGAATAACATGCTGTAATGTTAGGATTTTACTGTCTATTCTGTTTTGCATTAAGACGCTCCTGCTGCTATTTCTGCTTCAAGAGTTTCAATTAACGGCAGAAACTCTTTTTGCCATACCTGATCGTTAATCGGACCTGCAAAACGCTTACGAATGATACCTGTGTGATCAATAACAAAAGTTTCAGGCGCACCAAATACACCAATATCTAGACCAAGTGCACCCTGTTCATCAAAAATTGAGAATACATAAGGGTCTTGATATTGTTTTAACCAACTTAAAGCGGCCTTGTGATCGTCAGTAAAATTAAGGCCATAGAGCTTAATACGCGGATCACGAGCAATATTAAGCAAATATGGATGCTCATATTTGCATTGTATACACCAAGTCGCCCAAACATTAAGTAACACGATATCGCCTTGTAGATCATCTCGACCTACCCGTTGTTCAATCGATTTTAATGTTGGCAATTCAAAGTTTGGCAATGGCTTGCCTATCATGGCTGATGGCATCGACTGCGGATTAAGAAACAAACCTCGATATAATAATACCGCCAATAAAAAAAATAGAATTAATGGGATAAAACGAATAATACTTTTCACTAATTATGCCTCTTGTAATACAACGGGTTTAGCTTGGGTAAGCTTTTGTTCTGTTACCAGCGCGCGCTTACGATAGCGTTTACTTAATATCGCTAAGAAGCCACCTATTGCCATACAAAAACCACCTAACCATATCCAGATAATAAAAGGTTTATAATATAAGCGCATTGACCAGGAGTTTTGCTCTAGCGGATCACCTAAAGCGACGTAAATATCACGCCATAAGTTGGTATGAATGGCGGCCTCGGTCATCCCGGAACGTTGTACTTTATAAGTACGTAGCTCAGGCTTTAATAAGGTAACAAATTCACCGTCCAGTGAGACCTTAAGTTGCCCTTGAATTGCGCTATAATTTGGTCCTGAAACATCTTTAGTACCGGCAAACTCTATCATGTAACCTGATAAATTAGCACTTTCCCCTGGCGCCATTTTTATGTTCATTTCTTTTTCATAGGTCGACACCATAGTCACACCAATAACCGTAATTGCAATGCCGGCATGGGCAAGCGCCATACCAATATGATTAAGTGGCACGGCTGAAAATTTCAAGCTACCGTCGGCCTGCTTAGCATTGATAAATACATCTTTTAAAACAGCTAAGACAATCCAACAACCTAAAGTCATGCCAATGAATGCGCTTAGGCTAAATTCACCCGCATAGATAAACGGCCAAGCAGCACCAAATAAAACACTAAAAATTGAAGTTTTATTTAAATGTTTAGCTAGTTCACCTTTACGCGCTTTTTTCCAGCGAGTAAGCGGCCCAACACCCATAAATAGAAATAGAGCGATCATCATAGGAACAAACACAGCATTAAAATAGGGTGCACCTACTGATATTTTTCCCAAGCCCATAGCATCGATGATTAGCGGGTAAAGTGTGCCTAATAAAATAGTCACTGTCGCCGTGACCAATATTGACATGGCAATTAAAATAGCGTTTTCACGTGAATAAAACGTAAAGCGGCTTGGGCTGCTAACATTTGCAGCTCTAAAGGCATAAAGCGTTAACGAGCCGCCAACGGCTATCGCTAATAATACCAGTAAGTAAATGCCGCGCTCTGGATCTACTGCAAATGAATGTACTGAAGTAATAACACCTGAGCGGACTAAAAAGGCTCCTAATAAAACCAAAGAAAAAGTAAAAATAGCCAGTAATAATGTCCAATGCTTAAAAGTGTTACGTTGTTCTGTTACTGCTAACGCATGAATCAGCGCAGTACCAGCAAGCCACGGCAAAAATGAAGCATTTTCAACAGGATCCCAAAACCACCAACCGCCCCAGCCAAGTTCATAATATGCCCACCAACTACCTAACGCGATGCCTACCGATAAAAATGACCAAGCGGCAACTGTCCATGGGCGAGACCAACGTGCCCATGCGGCATCCATTTTTCCAGCCATAAGCGCGGCAATAGCAAAAGCAAAAGCAACTGAAAAGCCAACATAACCCATATATAACATTGGTGGGTGAATGATTAAGCCAATGTCTTGTAATAATGGATTTAAATCAAGACCTTCGAGTGGAAAATTTGGTAATAAACGCTCAAACGGATTAGAGGTTAATAGCGTAAATAAAATAAAGCCAACCGCAATCATGCCCATTACAGCTAAAACACGGGCAACAAACTCTTTTTCTAGTTGCTTACTAAAAACACTCACCGCGAAGGTCCAACACGTTAAGGAAAAAACCCAAAGTAGCATAGAGCCTTCGTGTCCGCCCCAGATCGCACTGATTTTGAAATAATAGGGTAATAAACTATTAGAGTGACCGGCAATATATTTGACTGAAAAGTCATCTACCGTAAAGCTATAGCCTAATAAAAAAATACTGATTGCTACAAAGAGGAAGAGACCAAAACTCAATGGTTTGGCACTGTTAATTAATTGTTGATTGTTCTGCGCTACACCAATCAGCGGCACTACGCTTAAACATAATGCAAACGCTAACCCGATAATGAGTGCGAAGTGCCCGAGCTCTGGGATCATGATAATTCCTGTAAATTAATGTTAAAACATTATTGGGACTAAGTTTAGCTGACTTTAACTAGTCAAGACTAGCGCCAAATCAGATCTTCTCTGCTTAAATATCGCCATAAATGTTACCAGAGGTAAATTTTACAGTGATACTTTAGCCATTACCTTTATGGTACTTGTACTGATATTTTCATTGTGATCAAGCTTTTTTCCATCGCATCAACATTAAGTGCTTCTGCTTTAAAGTCACCCGACTTAATACCCACACTACCTTGCATAGACACGACTGCGTAAATATGGACTTTATCTACACTACTTAAGCGCATTTGTGGTGTCATTGCTTGTGAATCATCTAAAACTATACTGAGCGGCAAGTCACTGGCTTTAACTTTTACCGCAGCTAAAGGCATTCTAGGCCCCTCTGTAGCAATGGCATATATATATACGGTTTTATCTTCACTGTTGATCAATTGTTCTTGAACATTCGCCGCTAAAGACACCTCAATAGTAAGGTGTGGCAAGTTTGCCTCAAGTTCAGCGCTAACAGCTCCAGAAGGTGTGTTTTTATTGCTCAAGCGCAATTGATTTTTAGCTTCTTCTACAGCGCCTGCTAGCGCTTGTGTGCTTATCCCTGGCCGGTCGCTATTTAACACCACTTCCCAGTACTGCACTGCTTTAGCAAACTTTCGATTAGTGAAACTGTCCATACCTAAAAGGATATTGGTTGATGCGTCTAATGGATTTAACACTAATGCCTTATCAATAACAGCTTGAATGTCTGAGTTCAATTGCTGATTATTTTTATAATACATCGCTTGAGCTTTTGGCCCTAATAGCTCCGCATGCTCACCGACTTGCTTCATTACGCCGTCAAACGCCTCAATCGCATTATCAAATTCACCGGCAGAAATGTAGGCTTGACCTAAACTGAACAAAGCTTTTGAATTACTAGGGTCGTCTTTTACCTCGCGCTGAAGTTTCTGTAAACGAAAAACTAGCATTTGTTCTGGGGTTAATTCACTCTGTGCGTTATTTTCATTACTCAGGACAGGTGAACTCAATTGTGCATACGAACCAAGGTTCATGTAGGTATATAAACTAAAGCTAACAACAGCTATTGCTATGCCTAGTGGCCATAACCATGATGCCTGTTGTTTTTCAAGCGTTGACGATTTACTTAATTGAGCATCTTGTAAAAGTGTTTTATCTAACTCTGCTTTTAATTGTAGGTAACTGTCTTGCCCAATACTGCCCTCAGCCAAATCGTTTTCGAGAAGTGACAAGTGCTCATGGTAAAGTGTGACATTGGTTTCTTGACGAATATTTAGATTTTCTGCACCGATAGTATTTTTAGATGAAGAAAAAATACGCCAGACAATAATTAAAGCAATCACTATTAATGATAAAACTGCCAGCCAGAATGTAGTCATATTATTTAATTTATACCTATGTTGATCAAATTATTTAAACTGCTGAGTATTAACCCTGTAAGAGGTTTTAATTAAAGCTATTTAAAGCAATAAGTAACATTTAACACCCTTGTTTATAAGTGCCATAGCGTAACAATTTTATCCGGTTTTTTCTAGCGGTACCGTCGCAAAAAAGCCACATATTCATCGTAATAATAGTGGTAAATTAGTCGAGGTAACCTTGTCCTTGCTATAACTGCCTAATAGCTCAAATTTATTTTTCTAATATGCCAAATAACATTGCCCATTAACCCTAAGTGCATAGGTACCAGTTCAAGGTTTAATTGCAGTTAAACCTAGCCTAAATTGATTAGTAGCATAAATTAACTAGTACCATAAAAAGCACACAGAATTTTAAGAAGAGGTTAAAGGGGTAATTAAACCAGTTTTATTACCTTTGGGTGCTTTATGCGGGATATTGATGAAGAGTAACCTAGCTGTGGTTTACTTTAACCAGCATAAGTGACAATAACTTAATGAAATTGGTATTAAACTTTATAGTTTAGCGAAGGAAGTGATGTTATAACGATTAGTCTTTTCAATGATAACTAATGGTCTAGAAACAATTAAGCCGCTTATAAAAGCGGCTTAATGTTCAATCTTTAGCAAAGCTATTAATTAAGCGTTGCAAGCATCTTTAAGTGCTTTACCAGCTTTAAAAGATGGAATTTTTGCTGCTGCGATTTCGATAGTCGCACCAGTTTGTGGGTTACGACCTGTACGTGCAGCACGGTCACGTACTGAGAAAGTACCAAAACCAACTAGTGCCACTTGCTCGCCACCCTGTAATTCTTCTGTAACTGCTTCGATAAATGAATCTAATGCACGACCAGCCGCAGCTTTAGAAATGTCAGCACCCGCAGCAATTTTCTCGATAAGTTGAGATTTGTTCACAGTGTATTCCCCTTCAATTGTTATTATTCAGCGCTATCTTCTGTTTAGCGTCCTGCAGAAACTTTATCTTAAGCTTCTTTTTGAACATAAAGCGCCGAGTTAAAGAAAACTAAAAATATTGATAATAATTTTTATCTCTACTAGGCCCCTTATAAATGGGGGCTCTAGCGTCGTTAGCGTCATTAACTTACCATAGTTTCAGCGTTTGAAAAGCGTTAATTACGTTTTTATCAAATTTTTTGCTATTTTTTTAAGTTTTTTAACAAAAACAGCTATTTTCTAACCACTTCCTTGTCTAACTGCCATTTATCAACAGGATGTTCTAAAGCAATGTTTAACACTTCATCTATCCATTTCACTGGGTAAATGGCTAGATCAGCTTTTACATTGTCAGGGATTTCTATCAAGTCGCGTTCATTATCTTTAGGTATAATAACGGTTTTGATACCACCGCGATGCGCGGCAAGTAATTTCTCTTTTAAGCCACCAATTGCCAGCACTTCACCACGTAAAGTAATTTCGCCAGTCATTGCCACATCAGCTCTTACTGGATTACCGGTTAAACTTGATACTAATGCGGTACACATACCCACACCAGCACTTGGGCCGTCTTTCGGTGTTGCACCTTCAGGTACATGTACATGTATATCGCGTTTTTCATGAAAGTCACTATTAATCCGTAACTTTTCTGTACGACTTCGCACTACCATCATTGCCGCTTGTATCGACTCCTGCATTACGTCACCAAGCGAACCCGTATAGCTCAACTTACCTTTGCCTGGCACAGAAGCAGTTTCAATAGTCAGTAGCTCACCGCCGACTTGAGTCCAAGCAAGACCAGTGACTAAACCAACACGATTTTCATCGTCTGCTTTACCATAGTCAAAGCGTTGCACACCAAGAAATTCTGATAAATTCGCTTGATTTATCGTTACTTTTTTGACGTTTTTATCCAATAAAATCGATTTAACCGCTTTACGACATAACTTAGAGATATCACGTTCTAAGCCACGCACACCAGCCTCGCGAGTGTAATAACGAATAATACCGACAATGGCGCTGTCTTCTATTTCAATTTCTTTACTTTTTAAACCGTTGCGTTCTATTTGCTTATCAAGTAAGTGATTTTTCGCAATGTTAAGCTTTTCATCTTCGGTATAACCCGATAGATGGATAACTTCCATACGGTCTAGCAAGGGGCCAGGAATATTCATGCTATTTGACGTAGCAACGAACATCACATCAGATAAGTCATAATCAACTTCCAAATAGTGATCATTAAAGCTACTGTTTTGCTCTGGATCTAGCACTTCTAATAATGCCGATGCAGGATCGCCACGCATATCAGAAGCCATTTTATCTATTTCATCTAACAAAAATAACGGATTTTTCACACCAACTTTAGCTATTTTTTGAATTAGTTTACCCGGTAATGAGCCAATATAGGTTCGTCTATGTCCACGTATTTCAGCTTCATCTCGCACACCGCCTAACGCCATACGGACATATTTACGACCTGTCGATTTAGCAATAGATTGTCCTAACGAGGTTTTACCTACACCCGGAGGCCCAACTAAACACAAAATAGGCCCTTTTAAATGACTAACACGTTGTTGAACGGCCAAGTACTCTACTATGCGCTCTTTAACTTTATCGAGTCCGTAATGGTCTTTATCTAACACTTCTTGTGCTAATTTAAGATCACGCTTTAATTTACTGCGCTTTTTCCACGGCACACTAATCATCCATTCGATATAGCTGCGCACAACAGTGGCTTCAGCTGACATGGGTGACATCATTTTTAATTTTTTTAATTCTGTTAAGGTTTTTTCTTTTGCTTCTTTAGGCATTTGCGCTGCTTCGATCTGCTTTTCTATTTGATCAGCTTCGTTCGTACCCTCTTCGTCATCACCTAATTCTTTTTGAATTGCTTTCATTTGCTCATTCAAATAATATTCGCGTTGGCTTTTTTCCATTTGTTTTTTAACACGCGTGCGAATTTTTTTCTCTACTTGCAATAAATCGATTTCACCTTCCATTAACGCCATTAAAAACTCAAGACGTTCTGAAACATGGGTAATTTCTAGTACCTTTTGTTTGTCGACTAATTTAAGTGGCATATGAGCTGCCATAGTGTCAGCTAACTGCTCGGCATCATCAATACCTGAAACCGACGTTAACACTTCCGGTGGTATTTTTTTATTTAATTTAACATAACCTTCAAACTGAGAAATAGCCGAGCGAATTAACACTTCAGTACTATCGTCAGGAACACCTTCAACACTTAAAAATGTAGCATTGGCGGTAAAGTATTCATCAGTTTCAACAAACTCAGTAATTTGAGCTCGACGCACACCTTCAACTAGTACTTTAACGGTACCATCAGGTAATTTAAGCATTTGCAAAATAGTCGCAATAGTACCAGTTTGGTACAAATCGCTTTGTGCGGGGTCGTCCACTGCAGCATCTTTTTGTGCAACAAGGAATATTTGCTTATCATTTTCGTTGGCAATATCAAGACAACGGATAGATTTTTCGCGACCAACAAATAATGGGATAACCATTTGTGGATAGACAACGACATCACGTAAGGCTAATACGGGAATTTCAACTACGCCAGATAACTCTTTAGTCATTGGTTACTCTCTCGGTGAATAGTATGATGTTATTTTTAAGGATATGTATTTGTATATGGGGTGTTTGTAAATACTTTCAACAGATGAATAAAAAAAAGTGACGTTAACCAAACTGGCTAACATCACTTTTTAGACTTAAATTAGCGAAATAATTATTCTGATGACGCTTTATCTTGCTGCGTTTCATAAATAATAATAGGTTTAGACTCGCCTCTAATTACCGTTTCATCAACAACAACTTTAACAGCATTTTCCATCGATGGTAATTCATACATAGTTTCTAGTAGAACCCCTTCGACAATCGAGCGTAAGCCACGAGCACCGGTTTTACGCACCATGGCTTTATGGGCAATAGCGGTTAAAGCATCGGCTCTAAATTCAAGTTCAACATTTTCCATATCAAAAAGCGCAGAAAATTGCTTAGTTAAGGCATTTTTAGGCTCTTGTAAGATTTGAATAAGTGCCTGTTCATCAAGCTCTGTCAAGGTTGCAACGACAGGTAGACGGCCAATAAATTCAGGGATCAGACCATATTTCACTAGATCTTGAGGCTCAACTTCTTGAAAAAGCTGCGTTAAGGTTTTCTCATCGTCTTTGCCACGAACTGTCGCGCCAAAACCAATACCTGTGCCGGTTTGACAACGTTGTTCAACAACTTTATCAAGGCCTGCAAACGCACCACCACAGATAAATAAAATCTTCGAGGTGTCAACCTGCAAAAATTCTTGTTGTGGATGCTTACGACCACCTTGCGGCGGTACCGAGGCAATAGTACCTTCAATGAGTTTCAATAACGCTTGCTGCACACCTTCGCCCGAAACATCACGGGTGATTGATGGATTGTCTGATTTACGTGAAATCTTATCAATTTCATCAATATAAACAATACCACGTTGTGCTTTTTCAACGTCATAGTCACATTTTTGCAGTAGCTTCTGAATGATGTTTTCAACATCTTCGCCCACATAACCCGCTTCGGTTAGTGTGGTGGCATCCGCCATGGTAAATGGTACATCTAATAAGCGCGCTAATGTTTGCGCTAGTAATGTTTTACCACTACCCGTAGGGCCAATTAACAAAATATTACTTTTGCTTAGCTCTACACCATTATGTGAGTCACCATTGCGCAAGCGCTTGTAATGGTTATAAACCGCAACAGCAAGCACTTTTTTAGCGTGTTCTTGCCCGATAACATAGTCATCTAAGCTTTCACGAATTTCAATTGGCGTTGGTAAGCTTTCTTTATCTTGCTTAGGCGCAATTTCTTTAATTTCTTCGCGGATAATGTCATTGCATAACTCAACACATTCATCACAAACAAAAACTGAAGGGCCTGCAATTAACTTACGTACTTCATGCTGACTTTTACCACAAAATGAGCAATACAGTAACTTACCGTCATCACCGTCACCTGTTTTCATATCGGTCATACGGTACCTCTAATATTTTAAAAATTTTATAAACAAATACTATTCAGTATTTCATAAATCGCGAAAATAACAACGCGCATCACAAAATAGAACGTTATTTATCCATTCTTTGTTCTAGTATGGCATCAACTAAACCATATTCAACCGCGCTTTCAGCACTTAAGAAATTATCACGATCTGTATCGTCAGATATTTTATCTAAAGATTGACCGGTGTGCTCTGCCATTAAACGATTAAGCTTGTCTTTGATATACAAAATTTCTTTTGCATGAATTTGAATATCAGAAGCTTGACCTTGAAAGCCACCAAGAGGTTGATGGATCATGACACGAGCATTAGGTAAACAATAACGTTTGCCCTTTTCTCCACCAGACAGCAAAAATGCGCCCATGCTAGCCGCTTGACCAATACAAACCGTGCTAATATTTGGCTTAATAAACTTCATGGTATCGTAAATAGCCATGCCTGCAGTCACAGAGCCCCCTGGAGAATTTATATATAAATAAATATCTTTATCTGGGCTTTCTGATTCTAAAAATAGCAATTGGGCAACGATCAAATTAGCCATATGGTCTTCAACTTGACCACAAAGGAAGATAACGCGCTCTTTTAACAGTCTTGAGTAAATATCGTAAGAGCGCTCACCTTTGGCAGTTTGCTCAACAACCATAGGTACTAAGGCACTTTCGGTCATACTCGTTAAATCGTGAGAATTATTGTGAGAAGTAAACAACTAACTTTCCTTTTATAAAAAAAATGGCTCATATGTCCCCATACAAGCCATTTAAGCGATTGCTCAGCAGAATGTCAATCTAAAAGGTCTATTTACCTTCAGGATTCATGATATCTTTAAAGCTGGCTTTTTTGTCTGTTACCTTTGCACTGGCAAGTAACAATTCTACGGCTTGTTCTTCTAATGCAACATTTTGCATTTGTTGAGCAAGTTCTTTGTTAGTTTTGTAGTACTCAATAACTTCAGATGGATCTTCATAAGCTGAAGCGGCTGACTCAATTAAGTCAGTGACTTTAGCTTCGTCAACTTTTAATTCGTTAACTTTGATCACTTCACCTAAAAGCAAACCCGTTTTAACGCGGCGTTTTGCTTGTTCTTCAAACATTTCAGCTGGAAGCTCTGGTAAGTTATTAGGGTCCATTTGATCGGCAAAACGTTTCATAGCTTGCTCGCGCAATACGTCAACTTCTTGCGCAATAAGTCCCGCTGGAATATCTAATTCGCTAACTTCAAGTAGGCCTTCAATCACTTGCTCTTTAACTTTAGCTTTAACAGCTTGGTTAAGTTCGCGCGCCATGTTTTTGCCAACTTCTTCACGAAGTGCAGCAACACCACCAGCTTCTACGCCGAATAGTTTTGCAAACTCATCATCTATTTCAGGTAAAACTGCTGATTCAGTTGTATGCACAACAATATCAAACTCAGCAGTTTTACCTTTAAGCTTCTCAGCATGGTAATCGTCTGGAAAAGATACTGTGATAGTTTTTTCTTCGCCAGCTTTCATACCTATGATGTCTGTTTCGAAACCAGGGATCATACGACCTGAACCTAACTCAAGTTCAAAACCTTCAGCTTTACCACCTTCAAATTCTTCACCGTCAACGCGGCCATTGAAATCGATAGTTAGCTTATCGCCTGTCTTCGTTTTACGCTTGTTTTCTTTCCACGTTTTATGCTGATTTTGTAATGTTTCAAACATTTCATCAAGGTCAGCTTCGGTAACGTCGACTGCAGGACGTTCTACCGCTATCTTATCTAAATCTTTTAAAACAACATCAGGGTAGATCTCAAATGTTGCTTCAAATTCTAATGGTTGACCATCTTCATTGCTTTTAGCAACGAATGATGGACGACCTGCTGGGTTTAATTTTTCAGCAACAATCGCATCAACAAAGTTGCGTTGCATAAATTCACCAGCAACTTCTTGACGAACAGATTGACCATAGCGTTTTTGAATAACCGATGGTGGCACTTTGCCTGGACGAAAACCATTGATACGTTGGGTCTTACCGATGTGGCGAAGACGATTTTTAACTTCAACATCTACTGTTTCGGCAGGAACAGAAATCGTTAAACGACGTTCCAAACCTTGTGTAGTCTCAACTGAAACTTGCATTTAATTACCTCAAAAAACTTAGCGTTTGTACGCTTTCTATAACGCATCTAAATATAGTCAACAAAACTTTATAATAAAGTTATGTATGCAGCCTGCCAATATTACTAGCAGAACCCGGAAAATCCGAATAAAGATGTTCAGATTAAAATAATGACGCGAAATTATAGCGGTGCTTTAAACAAGAGTCGAGCATAGAACGCAAATAAATTAAAAATTTAATGCTATAAAGGTAATAATAGAAAGTAAAATGGCTATTTAAGGGAAATTTAACTGAAGAATATTAATAAAAGTGTTAGTAATGCAAGATTTGAACTTGCTACTGAACTTAGTGGAACCTAAATCAGTATTTAATTTTTAAGCTACATAAAGTAGTTAAATAAACAACATAAAATAAGAAGTGGTCAGTGATGCAAGATTCGAGCTTGTGACTGAACTTAGTAACACCCAAACCTGCACTTTATCTTTTAAACTATGTAGAGTAATTAAATCAAGTAAAGTAATTAAAAATAAAAAGTGGTCGGTGATGCAAGATTCGAACTTGCGACCCCTTGGACCCAAACCAAGTGCGCTACCAAGCTGCGCTAATCACCGATATACTTTTTACTAAACCATACAAAAAATGGGGTGGCTAAAGGGACTTGAACCCTCGACAACCGGAATCACAATCCGGGGCTCTACCAACTGAGCTATAGCCACCACTGTATGGCGCGCCCTGTAGGATTTGAACCTACGACCCACGCCTTAGAAGGGCGTTGCTCTATCCAGCTGAGCTAAGGGCGCACATTGCCTACAGATGCTAAACAAGTTTTATTAGGTATAAAACTTATCTTTTTTTATTTTAAAATAAAAACATTAAAAATAAAAAAATGGTCGGTGATGCAAGATTCGAACTTGCGACCCCTTGGACCCAAACCAAGTGCGCTACCAAGCTGCGCTAATCACCGACGTATGTTAAAAGAGCTTGCTCTCTCAACGGATGCGGATATTACCTAGTTGCCCGTTGTCCGTCAAACACTTTTTTTAAATAAATGTTCGTTCGCTCACTTTTACAGCATCTTGATTAAAATACCACTGATATTGGCTGATAAAATAAAAATATCCCCCTTATTTTTCAATAAATAATTATTTCTACACGCTATGCATTTATTTTCTACAAATAGCTTTTCTATTATGCGAAAATAACCACGTTTTTTAGCCTTTTGTGAAGAATTATGACTGCAGCTCTTATTGACGGTAAATTGATCGCCCAACAACTACGCCTTTCTGTTAAAGATAAAGTACAACAACGCATAAAAAATGGTCTGCGTGTTCCCGGCTTAGCCGTGATTTTGGTCGGTTCAGATCCCGCCTCTCAAGTTTATGTTGGTAGTAAAAGAAAAGCCTGTGAAGAAGTCGGCTTTGTATCACGTTCTTATGACTTGCCTTTAACAACATCTCAAGAGCAACTGTTCAACTTAATTGATGAGTTAAATAACGACAATGCAATAGACGGTATTCTTGTTCAACTACCCTTACCTGCAGGCTTAGATGCCAATTTAATTATTGAGCATATTAACCCATTAAAAGATGTTGATGGTTTTCATCCCAACAATGTAGGTAAATTAGCCCTACGCCAGCCTGGACTTCGTCCCTGTACGCCAAAAGGTATTATAAAATTAATCGCCTCAACTGGCGTAGAACCTCACGGCTTAGAGGCTGTTGTGGTCGGTGCATCAAACATTGTTGGTCGCCCTATGACACTGGAGTTATTACTCGCCGGTTGTACGGTTACCACCACCCATAGATTTACCAAAGACCTTGAAACCAAAGTAAGAAATGCTGATTTATTAGTAGTAGCTGTTGGTAAACCTGAATTTATTCCTGGTGAATGGATAAAAGCAGGCGCTATTGTTATTGATGTGGGCATTAACCGTTTAGAGAACGGCAAGCTAGTGGGTGATGTTGGCTTTGCTAAAGCAAAAGAAAATGCGGGTTATATTACACCGGTACCCGGCGGTGTGGGTCCAATGACGGTCGCTAGCTTAATAGAAAACACTCTTATTGCTTGCGAAGAGTTTCATAGTAAATAGTCTGGTTATTTGTCAATGTAAGCGCTTGTGCATTGATGCGCTGATGACACTGCCTGCATGGACGCAGGTATTGAGTTTTTTCTAGAACAAAAAACTGCCGGCACATCATGTACATAAAAGCCTGCTATTGCAGGCTTTTATCTTTATAATACGCTTGTGCTAAGGTAACTCTAGCCTTTACGCCACGTTGTACCGCCCGCACTATCTTCTAAAATAATATTCAATGCCGCTAGCTTATCGCGTGCGTCATCCGCCATTGCCCAATTTTTATTGGCACGAGCGTCATTACGTTGTTTAATCAGAGCTTCAATTTCTGCCACTTCATCGCTATCGCCATTCCCACCTTGTAAAAAATCTTCCGGTGAATTTTGCGCAACGCCTAATACTGCACCTAATGAAACTAAAATAAAGGCCAATTTAGAGGCGGCTTCAATATCTGTTGCTTTGATGCGATTGATTTCTTTCGCTAATTCAAATAAAACTGGCATCGCTTCAGGACAATTGAAGTCATCATTCATCGCTTTTTCAAAACGCTGAACATATGCGTTGCCTTTTAACTCGACCTTAATGGGCGTGACATCACGCAACGCCGTATAAATACGCTCTAAACTTGCACGCGCCTGCGTTAAGTTGTCCTGTGAATAATTTAACTGACTACGGTAATGACTCGAGGTTAAAAAGAAACGCACACTTTCTGCATCATAGGCATCAAGCACGCTGCGCAAAGTAAAAAAGTTATTTAAAGATTTTGACATCTTTTCTTTGTTTATTTGCACCATGCCGCCATGCATCCAGTAATTAACGTACGGTGTATCGTGAGCACAACAAGATTGAGCTATTTCGTTTTCATGGTGTGGAAATTGTAAATCTGAGCCGCCGCCATGAATATCAAAATGTTCACCTAAATGCTTTAGATTCATTGCCGAACATTCAATATGCCAACCCGGACGACCTTTACCCCAAGGTGACTCCCAGCTTGGCTCATCGGGTTTAGCCATTTTCCACAGCACAAAATCTAATGGGCTACGTTTTGCTTCGTCAATATCGACACGAGAACCCGCTTGCAGCATATCTAAATTTTGCAAACTCAATTTGCCATAATCTTTATAGGTACTGACTTCAAACATAACATCACCATTACTGGCAACATAAGCATTCTTTCGCGCTATTAGGCGTTCAACCAAAGCAATGATCTCAACCATATGACCCGTAACCGTTGGGGCAATATCTGGGCGCATAATATTAAGATCATCGAAGTCTTGATACATTTGCTCGGTCATACGTAAGGTTAAAGCTTCACAGCTTTCACCGTTTTCATTAGCACGTTTGATAATTTTATCGTCAACGTCAGTAATATTACGCACATGCGTTAAGTCGTAGTCTAAATATTTTAAGTAACGGGCAATAATATCAAAGGCAACGTAGGTTCTGGCGTGACCGATATGACATCGATCATAAATAGTAATACCGCAAACATATAAACCTACCTTGTTGGAAGTGATCGGCTTAAAAACTTCTTTTTTCCTGCTTAAGGTATTATAAATCTGCAACATAATGGCGCTTTTTCCTATCTAATATCAATACGTGATTAAATTCACTTATCCCCACAACGGGAATTATCGCAATTGTACCCCAAGTATGGGTATGAATCATTAACTTGGCTCATTTGCAGAGAAATTTTCTGATAAATTTACGATGAAATTTTGCCAAGAAATGTTTCCTTTATTGAGTTACAATTTAGCCAGTTAAATTTCCTTTAGATTTATGAGTAAAAAAATGATCACATTTAAAACAAGCTTAGGCGACATTAAAATTGAATTAGATTTTGATAACGCACCTGTTACCGCTAAAAACTTTCAACAATACGCTGAAGACGGCTTTTATAATGGCACAGTTTTTCACCGTGTTATTAAAGGTTTTATGGCGCAAGGCGGTGGTTTCGCATCAGGTATGGACGAAAAAGACAGCCGTGAATCAATTCAAAACGAAGCAAATAATGGTTTAAGCAATACCCGTGGTACTTTAGCTATGGCACGTACCCAAGACCCACATTCAGCATCAGCACAATTTTTTATTAACTTAGCTGATAACGACTTCCTTAACTTCAAAAGTAAAGATGTCCAAGGCTGGGGTTATTGTGTCTTTGCTAAAGTGGTTGAAGGTATGGACATTGTTGACAAAATGACTTTAGTTGATACCGGTCGTTCTGGCTTTCATGACGATGTGCCAAAAGAAGAAATATTAATTGAAGAAACCATCGTAGCGTAATACTTATATCCGCTTTACTGCAAGATGCAGATTTGAGCAAATCGAGAAAGGCTTAGCTACCAGGCATGGATTAAAGACAATAGTTGTTCTATTGTCTTTAATCCATAACGCCGGAGATGACCCTTTATTGGTTTGCCCTTAGGGAGCTAAGCTCTAAAACTGCACCTTGAGTGGAATGGGTATAAATACGCACGTTAACGCCATGAGCGAAACTTCTCACTTGAGCAATGAATCAGCTTTAACTTATTTTATTGCTGATTTACATCTCGCGCAAAACAGGCCCGATATAACGGCCTGTTTTTTAGCATTTTTGAAAAACGAAGCACCTAAAGCACAAGTATTATATATTTTAGGTGATTTATTCGAATACTGGATTGGCGACGATGACGATAGCCACTTTATTCTAGACATATCTCAAGCGATAAAAGCACTTTCAGCACTTGGTTGTAAAATTTATTTTATTCATGGTAATCGTGATTTTTTATTAGGTAAACGTTTTGCTAAGCAATCCGGTATGCAACTATTACCCGAGGTTACCTTAATAGACTTATATGGTAAGCCTGTGATTATTATGCATGGTGATACCCTTTGTACTCGCGATGTTAGCTATCAGGCTTTTCGTAAAAAGTCACGTAGTTGGTGGTGGCAAGCGATGATCAAAAGCTTACCTTTATTTGTTCGACGAAAAATTGCTAATAATTATCGTGACCAAAGTGCGACAGCCACAGCGATGAAGTCACAAGACATTATGGATGTTACGCCCAGCGAAGTTGTTCAGTGTTTAGAGCAATACCAAAGTCAGATTTTGATCCACGGCCATACGCACAGACCTGCGGTACATGAAATAAAAGCCAACAAAAAAGCAGCAAAGCGTATTGTCCTCGGCGATTGGTACGAGCAAGGTGCTTGGCTTAAAGTCACGCCTGATACCATGGAATTAATGGACAGCCCATTTGAGCTAAACAAATAATAACCGCTTTTCTGAGTGCATTTTATCAGCCTACTAGTGGTGATTTAAGTAAAAAAATCACCCTACCTAACTCTACTTATTAGCCTAAATATCGCCACGCTTGCACCATCGATGCCCATGGAGGTATTAATGCCGTGGCATCATATTTTTACATAGATGTAAGTTATTAGCCTAATGCCGGCACAATGACCTCAATGGCTAAGTGCGGCCCTATGATCTTGGCATATCATTAATCCTGAATATAAAAAAGTGCCTGAACTTTCACTCAGACACTTTCATTTAGGCGCTTTCATTCAGGCACTTCATTAATAAAGCTAATAACTGCCTAGGGTTGATCACTACTTCGGCATTTGGCGACTTACCCAGTCATTAACTCTTCGCTCTAATATCGCTAATGGCATAGCACCGCCACCAAGCACCGTATCGTGGAAGCCTCGAATGTCAAAACGTTCACCGAGTGTTTGTTGAGCATTTTCACGTAAGGCTAATATTTTCAGCATGCCAATTTTATAGGCGGTTGCTTGACCTGGTAGCACTAAGTATCGACGCACTTCAGAAACAATAGCTTCTTCAGCAATAGGTGTTTTTTCTTTAAAGTAAGCAATAGCTTGCGCTTCAGTCCAGCCTTTTGCATGTAAACCGGTATCAACCACCAAACGGACGGCGCGCCACATTTCATTCACCAGTCGACCAAAATCAGAAAAGTCATCTTGATAAGCGCCCATTTCTTTCGCTAGCAATTCAGCATATAAACCCCAACCTTCGCTATAGGCAGTAAAGTTAGCTTGCCGACGAAACTGTGGCACTGATGTTAGCTCTTGTGCTATGGAAATTTGCATATGATGGCCCGGATTACCTTCATGGTAAGCCACGCCTTCCATTTCATTTTTTGGCATGGCTGACATATCAGATAAATGCGCATAATAAACCCCTGAACGACTACCGTCTGGCGTACCTGGATTGTAATGTTGAGCTGCACCATCTTGTTCTCTAAAGGCTTCTACACGCTTAACCACTAAATCAGCCTTTGGCAACAGGCCAAAGTATTGTGGTAGTTGCTCATTAATAAAGCCTAAGTAAGCTTCAGTATCACTAATATAACCCTGTCGCCCTTCGTCAGTATTCGGATAAAAAAATTGTTCATCGGTTTTGATAAAATTAAAAAACGCAGGTAAGTCGCCTTCAAAACCAACACGGTCTTTAATCGCGATCATCTCATCTGTGATACGCGCGACTTCTTTAACACCAATGTCATAAATTTCATCAGCAGATAATTCAGTGGTTGTTGAAGCGCCAATCATATAATTATAAAATGCTTGACCATTTTTTTGTGATGAAACGCCTGTTGGGTTACTCACTGTGTTAACTATATCACTTTCAAACCAAGCAATTAACGCTTGGTAACTTGGTAAAAAGGCTTCAAGCAGTTGCTTTTTAGCGTCTGACTCTAAAGTTTTTGCTTGTGCTGCCGTAATTTTTTTAGCGTCAACTAGCGTTTTAATTTTTTTCTGAGCATCCTGCCAAAGTGGCGAATCACTTGCGCTTTTTGCATTTGAAAATGGACGACCCGTAATCAAATTACCTGCCTGTTCAATAACGCCTTCGTAAGCAAATTTTGGTGGCCGTGTACCTAAGGCCGCATTTTCTTTTGCTCGCAGCAATAATTGACTAATTGCCGTACTAATACCGCCAATACGTTTGATATATGCCTGCATATAGCTTAACTCATCAACACGATGAAAGTTAATTAAAAACTGCGCGGCAAAGGCTTGAATGCCATTGAATTGAGTAAAGATATAATTATTATTGTTAAACTTTTGGCCGGCTTTAGCTTGTTCATACTGATAAAGCCAAATATCGTATGATATTTTAGCCTCGGCGGTTAATTTGTTGTAATCAAAATTAGCACTTAACTCAGCAACTGTTGCCGCTTGCCATGCCAATTGCTTTTGCTCAAAAGCTTCCGTCATATCATTGATTTGATCGTACTGATCTTTCCGCCCTAAAAACGTCAACATTATGGGGTTGCTTTGCAGCTGCTCTTCATATTTAACCGCAAACCATTCGTTTAATCGTTGCGACTCGCTAAGTTTATTTTTTTCAACCTGTTGAATTACCGACACTTCGGTCGGTGCTTGAATGGACTTTGGTGTTGAACTATTAGGTTGGCAGGCAGATAAAAAGACCACAGCTCCAACTAATGCAATTATAGTGCGCATCAATTATTTTCCTTATTATTGTATTTTATATAAATATCATATTCATAGGCAGCGCATTAAAACGCCTGTTAGCAGTCTAGCGAGTTATGATAAAAATTAAAAATTTTATCCGGCATTATTCATCATTTGAAACGTATAAACCCTACAACCCAAAATATATAATAGGGTAATAGGGTTTTAATTATTCAATGTTATAGATGGGATGTTTTCGGTAACGATTGCCTTTAGTCATTAGTCAGCAAGTTGAACAGCTAAGCTGGTTTTCGCCGCTAAAATGATGGTGCACCGCTATGAAATTTAAAATCATTATCTGGGCTGATGATTAATTGGCTTTCTACCTCAGCAAAGTAAGCAATACGACTATCAACTTTGTCACTTTGTTCTGGACCTGAAATTTCTTTTGCCAGTGTTAGGTAGTCTTGATAATGTCGCGCCTCAGAACGAAGTAAAGAGATATAAAAGTCACCCAAGCGTTTATCAACCAATGGCGCCAACATAGCAAAACGTTCACAAGATCTTGCTTCAATATAAGCACCAACAATTAATTTGTCGATAAGTGCATCAGGCTCGAAGGTTTTAACGTGCTTTAACATGCCTTTAGCATAGCGACATGGAGTAATGCTTCGATATTCAACACCGTATTCATCCATGATTTCTAAGACCTGATAAAAGTGATGCAGCTCTTCTTTTATTAACAAGACCATTTTATCAATCAAACTTTGTCCATAAGGAGAATTTGCTTTTGGGATCACTGATTTTGTCAGTTTATTTTTAGTTGCTAATGAACGCCAATCACCTTCTCGCTTGTATATTAGGGTTTCAAAAGGTTGTAACCAAGCTAATAATGCATCCCCACTGGCTTTATCAACCACATATTTTCGGATGAAAAACATCGCAGATTGTGCGGCTTTAAGCTCGCATATCAGGTGATCAATTAACAGAATCGATAAGTTTTCTTTTTTCGCCGCTTCATCAAGCCATGCTTGTGGTGTTTCACATTTTAAGAATGACTTGATAGGGGCTAAAAGTTTTTCTGTAGTCACAGGTAAGGTATCTCGCTATAGGCTTAGAAATCATGACTATTTCATCATGAATTTATGAGTGGGAATATTGGTAAATCATGGAGTGAATTTTCTCTCTGTAACAAACCATACAAGGGCCAACTCGCCGCCATTAAGATATGTTATGTGCATACTTCTAGCGTAGAGTCGGTATTTAACGTGACTAAAATATATTGACTAGGCTTGTTTCAACAACTCTGCTTGCGCGTTATTTAGTGTTAACTTTTATAGAGTAGTTTCATACCCATAAAGCCGTTTAGTTATTTTGCTGCGCTATAAAAGCTAAAGAGTGTTTATTAAAAATATCTGGGCTCTCAACATTACAAACATGGCCACATTGATGAATGGTATGTAATAAACTATTTTTGTGTCGCTTAACCATTTCTTTTACCGGTTCTAGAAACATATGGTCTTCTTTACCCATAATATAAAGAATAGGTATGTCGATTTCCTTCTCTTTGAAGTAGCGCATTAAAGGATTAACATCCATGGCTAATTTGAACCAACGAATAAATTCTTTCTGACACAAGCGCTTAGCTTCGCGAACAAATAAATGTCGAGATTCTTTATGGCGTTTTTTCGGCATCATAATAAAAGCAAATAAACGATACAACCACATATAGGGTAAACAATGCTTAAAGGTATTGCCTAAATAAACTAAAATATTACTGCGCACGTTAAAACGTGTAATAGCACCACCTAAAACCATACTTGATACGTACGTTGGTGCAATCTCAGCGATGTTACGAATGATAATAGTGCCTAACGAAATGCCAACAAAATGTGCACAAGCAATATTATTATGATCTAAGACATCAATAATATCTTCAGATACTTTATTAAAAGAATAATGACTGCCGACAAAGCTTTTTACTAACTGACTGGATTTTCCATGGCCACGAAGATCCAACAAGAGCACATTATGCTGTTGTTGGAACGCTCTGATCTGACGAAACCATACCGCAGAGCTACCACCAGCACCATGGACAAAAACCACCCATTCTTTACTTGTTTTATGTGGATAAATAGTATGAGACAGAATTGCTTTTATCATTACTGCAAGTGACCTGTTATATATAAAAATTTAATATCGATAAGTATAACTAATTTAAAAAAAAACCGCTCAAATACCTACTGATGTGATGAAACATCTGGTCTTAGGTAGGCAATATCGTCTTCATCATCAGCATGAAAGTCGTAACCGCCATCAAAGTCATCATTCAACTCATTAGCAACTGTGATGGGTAGCTCTAATATTTCTTGTATATAAATAGCGATATTTTCTTGCTGGTGAATAATACCTTTGAGTTCAGTAAAATCCAATAAAGCTAGCGCTTGAAGATCACCTTTGGTTAATCGTGATAATTTTTCAGTAAAGCTAATAATACAACGCTCTATTTTAATCAGCACTAGCTCTTTTTCTGTACTCAAAAGGTAAGTCGTTAACTGCTGATATAAGCTATGGGTAAAGGTCTTTTTATCAGAATCAATCAATAATAATGCAATAGCGCTGTTAAGAAATCGTTGTAATTCAAATTTCAATACCTCCTCATCACTATCAATGAGTATAGTGCTAGCGCAATAGCTCGCCGCAATGGTTTTATAGACTTGTAAAAGCTTAGCACTTTGATAGCCTTCATTCACTAACGCGGCATGCATAAGGCGAATATCTGAGGTGTCATTAACAGCTAAGGCATAGGAAAAAATAGAAATACTGTCGAAGTATGAGGCTGATATAGTTTTTAACTGAGCATACTTTGCCCAGCCGGCCCTAAAGCAATAAACTACACCGTGGGTTTTTAGTATCGCCTTTGCTTGCTCCGTATCGTTATCACAAAGTTCTAATAAACCTAAGTTACTCATACCTAATACAATTTCACAGCCTTTTTTTATTTGATCGGCATAAATTATTGAAAGATTATCAGAGGCTATCCTCAACGACATATCAATTAATTGTTGTTTGGTTTTACGGATAAATTCGGCGGTAAAATAGCCGTCATTTTCACCATCTTTTAATACTAAAAGTAAAAAAGGATGATTTCTTAACTCTGCAATGGTCATTGATGGATCCCAATCAATTAAAGCGGTTGATATTGGTGAGCTTGGCTTAAGCTTTTATCTTTATCTCTGCTCGCGCTTGTTTTATGCCAAGTAATAAAGAATCTCTATTAGTGTTGCTAGGTAAACGACAAACAGCGTTAGCCGGGTAAATAGCCCTGACCCTTTACAGATAGTTTAAAAAGCTTAAGCTTAAATTTTTCATTGTTTATTAGCAGCAACCCAACAATATTTTTAATATCTACTTGATGGGTTTTTGTTGTCCAAAGCTGAAGTTCTATGTTCAATGTTTAATAGTCAACAGGCTCTAAATACAATATTTATACATTACAGTGGCGCGAACATATCGTCGGTGTCCATTTCAAGAGCTGTAACGCGATGTTTATTGGCATTTTGTTTTAGCGAATTTTCAATATTCTCAAGTGTACCATTGCTGCTAACTGTCATCACTTCACGATAAGCTTCTTCGCTTAGTGTTTTTATTTTCATTAACAGTTCTTCAAGGCTGCCTGATGTTTGTTCTTCATCTTCTTCTAATTCAGAAAAATCGTGACCGATAAAGGGTAACGATAAATATAAAAGACCAAAATCGTCTTCCACAATAGCTTTTAATACTTCTAATTGTTTTTCTTCATCATCAGAGGAGAGAAATATTTGTGTTAATAAACTGTGTGCTTCTGTTTGCGCACAAAACACATGGTCTTCATCGATATTTTGCCAGTATGAGGGTTCAACGTTTAATAGTTGTTTAATTGAATCTGCATCCATTAACCAGGTGGCAATGGAAGGTATGGTGGCATCATGCTCTCGCACAATTTTAGCTACGGTTAAAATATCCATCTCTGTTAGTACCGCAAGCATTTTCTCATCGCCTTGTTCAGAGGCAATAGCTTCTAGTGAGGTGCCGGCACGTCGACCACTCAGTTGTGCTTGTTCAATAATGTCGCTAGCAAGAATTAATGCATTTTTTGTCAAGGTCATTCCTTAAAACTTATATCGATTGAGTCATGAATAAAATTTTTATTTTGTTCATTGCAAATTTTATAAAATCTATTGCTTATCGCCTTAGTAATTCTCATCATAGTCATTATATTCATCATCTGTGACTTGATCATCTTCATCTACTTGCGTTCTTAAAGGTGTCGCATCATAGCGGTTATAAAAATGAATCAATAAAACAGCAATTTTTAGATCTTGTTCAGCATGCGTCATTATCTCAGTAATACAAGTTCGAGCATCTGTGTGTACTCCAACAAAAGGTTTTACGTCATCCCATGAAGGCTCAGGGGTAAAAGATATTTTTTCTAGGCCTTTACTGTCGATTCTAATTTTAGTTGATATCGCCATCGCTAATTGATCAACCATGCCAGTAAATAATAATGGCATTTGCTTTAATTGTTCGAATAACGTCGCGACATAGTTTGATAATAAGTCAGGATTTTCAGGATCAGCTAACGAGGTCATATTCTCTAAATACAGAGAAAAATCATCGGTTAAATAATCAGGAATATTGGTTTCTGCTTGCATTCTTTATTTCCTAATGGAGAGGCCAATTGAGAAACTCATGTAAAGCTTAATAACTACCTAGCCTAAAGCGCTTTGCCAAAAGGAGTCAGCAATTTCTCGAGGATCAGTGATAACGGTATAGTTATTTTTTAAATATAAAGAGCGTTTTTTTGGATCCGCAAGAACATCATAAGCTTGCTGAATTAATTGAAATTTTTCTTTAGCTTCAACGCTATCATTTCTATCTGGATGATATTTATTAGCGAGTTTTCGATAAGCTTTTTTAATCTCTAAGGTGGTCGATACTCTACTAACACCTAACTGTTCAAAATAATCCATAAACCTTCAATTACCTTTTACTAGACCACATAAAATAACGGTTACCACAATAGCGCCAATTTTACCTTGACAGTTAGATTATTAACACCATTATGTTTGCTTATTTATTGTTTGAGAGTCAGGTATTAGTGTCTATTTATTTTAACTGATTATTTTTCAGCAGTTTAATCGTTTTACTAACCTTTTACTCACCACAGCTTATAGCTCAACGCCCTACAATCTTGATAAGTGGTTTTCGCAAAAACTTACCTGCCTGCTATGGCAATAAATAGTGATTTTCTTTGGAAGAAATAAATTATGGACGTTTAACTCACTAAATAATAATTAATTTTTATGAACAAGTATTCAAAGATAGCGTTAAAAGTCAGCAATTAACTAAAATAAAGCGGCACTATTTGTTATAATATTTTATTAACAAGTTAACCAGACGAACTTATTTTTAACAAAAACATAGTGAATACCACAATGAAAAAAACTGACGCTGAATCACTAACAAAGAAACACCAGGCACTTACTCATAGTGAGCAAAAAACTGTGCTCTCACATGTGCAGCGTGAAGTTGACCATTGGTACCTAAATACCATCATGTTAAAGGGTATTGATGTACCTTTTAAGTATCGTAGAAAAAAACTATATAAGTCGTTACACAACCAACAGGTCAATATTACCTATTATGCCACTAAAGAAACCGTTGCAGGTTTTGAACTTGAAGTGATGAAGATTGTGCGCATTAAAGTCTGCTAATAATTAAAGTCTGCTAATCAGTTTTTTGTATAAAAGCCGAATTAGCAGACTGATAGATGGCTAAAAAAATATATTTGCGTCTAAATATCAAACAAGCCTTGACGAATCCCTCTTCATCTTACATAAATAGCATATCAACAATAAAAAAAATAACGTTGATTTAAAGTCAGGTCGCAGATTTTTACTTATATCTGCAATATTTTGGGGTACAGAGAGAGGTACATAACATGATCTTAAATCATATCTGGGGGCTTTATACTGCACCTAAGAAAGAATGGCAAACTATTGAGAAACGTCACGAAAGCTTAACATATTCTATGGTGCATATTCTCACTATAGCCTTAATTCCTGCCATTTGTGGTTATTATGCTACTGCACATATTGGCTGGGCGATAGGCGCAGGCGATCCGATTCGATTGACTGAATCAAACGCAATCTTTATGTCAATCGCTATGTATATTGGTTTAATTATAGGTGTACTTTCCCTAGCAGTTTTAATTCAATGGATGGCAAAAACCTTTGATTCAACACCAAACTTCACCCAGTCATTAGAACTAGCCGCCTATGCAGCAACACCTTTATTAATGGTTGGTTTAGCTGCACTATTTCCAGTGCTTTGGTTTGTAACTTTAGCCGGGTTAGCCGCGCTGTGTTACTCGGTATATCTGCTTTACTCAGGTGTACCCATTATGATGAATATACCTGAAGAAAAAGGCTTTATTTATTCAAGCTCTGTTGTAACTTGTGGCCTAGTACTCATTGTGGCACTCATGGCGGCAAGTGCTATCGTTTTTAGCTCTGGTTTAGGTGTTGAATATATTAGCTAACCGCATAAGATGAATGTTGTCGTGCGTTCACAGATATGTGATCGCAACATACCCTTATTACTGAACATAAAAAAACCGCTTAATTAGCGGTTTTTTTATATCAAAAATTTAGTATTTAGATAATTATTCTGAACCTTCATTATGCATATCAATAATTGAGTCAGCATTTTTATCAGAGGTTTCTTTAGTATCGTTATTACGCAAAGCGTCTAGTCGGTCTAAATAGCTTTGATCTATGTCTTTAGTGACATATTCACCATTAAAAACTGAGGTTTCAAATTCAGTAATATCTGGATTTTGTATTGAAACAGCCGCAACCAAATCTTCTAATGTTTGAAAAATCAATTTATCTGCACCGATAAGATCGCAGATATCGTCCAGTTCGCGACCATGAGCAATCAACTCATTAGCACTTGGCATGTCAATGCCGTAAACGTTAGGGAAACGAATCTCTGGCGCAGCTGAAGCAAAATACACTTTTTTAGCACCGGCGGCACGAGCCATCTCAATAATTTGTCCTGACGTTGTGCCACGTACGATAGAGTCATCAACTAACAAAACATTTTTGCCCAAAAACTCTGTACCTATGGCATTAAGCTTACGTCGTACTGATTTTTTACGCAGCTCTTGACCCGGCATAATAAAAGTACGGCCAATATAACGATTTTTAACAAAACCTTGGCGATACGGAATATTAAGGTGACGGGCAATTTCTAATGCGGTATCACAAGAGGTTTCCGGAATAGGAATAACAACGTCAATATCGATATCGTCCCATTCTTTGGCAATTTTATCACCGAGCTTTTTACCCATTTCAACACGAGAACCGTAAACTGAAATTTTGTCGATAGATGAGTCAGGACGAGCAAAATAGACGTATTCAAAAATACAGGGATGAAATGATGGATTTTCAGCACATTGTTGGCTATGAATTTGACCCGACTCAGTAAAGAATATCGCTTCTCCAGGAGCGACATCACGCACAAACTCAAATTCGTTAGCATCAAGAGCTACCGATTCAGACGCCACCATATATTCAACACCTGATGGTGTTTCGCGCTTACCAAATACCAAGGGACGAATACCATTAGGATCACGAAATGCCACCATACCGTAGCCAATAATCAAAGCAACCGTAGCATAGGCACCACGTACACGTTTATGAACATTGCTTACCGCTTTAAAAATATCACTTGGGTCTAACGTATGTTGCTCTGAGTTTTGTAGTTCGTGACCTAAAATATTTAATAATAATTCGGAGTCAGATGTCGTATTGACATGACGACGGGCTTCTCTGTTAAGCCATAACTTTAACTCTTCGGCATTTGTTAAATTGCCGTTATGCGCTAGGGAAATACCAAAAGGTGAGTTGGCATAAAATGGCTGCGCTTCTGATGAACTTGATGTTCCTGCCGTTGGGTAACGAATATGACCAATACCCATATTACCTTGTAGACGTAACATATGGCGGGTATGAAAAACATCTTTAACCAAACCGTTACCTTTTCGCAATCTAAAGGTATCATCGTGAATAGTCACGATACCTGCTGCATCTTGGCCACGATGTTGTAATACCGTTAAACCATCATATAAAGCTGTAACAACGGGTGTTTTACCAACAATACCAACAATACCACACATGAATTTTTTCTCCGACGAACTAAGTTTAAATACTAAGCTAAAAAACTTGATGATTGTTTGAGATACTCAAAAAACCATTCAACTATTAATGTAAATTCTGGAACTAATTGTGAATTTTGCCACCATGCTCTAGATGACGCGGGCGTAAAGGCATCCATAAAAAATAATACCGCGGCTATAATTAATACACCTCGTAACGCCCCGAATACGATACCCAGTACCCTATCGGTACCAGACAAACCGGTTTTGCTAACAAGTTGGCCAATGATGTAATTAATAAGCGCACCTAAAATTAAGGTGGAGATAAATAAAATGGTAATCGAGGCTGCGTTACGCAGCAGTTGATCAGAAATATTGGTGAGTTGGGTCGACAAGTTAACATAGAAGCTGCTAGCGACAAAAAAGGCGCTGATCCAGACAATTAATGAAACCGCTTCTTTGACAAAGCCACGCACTAAGCTAATTAAAGCTGAAATGCCAATGACAGCCAAAATGGTATAATCTATCCAAACCATAAATCGAATATTCTCATTGATTAGAGGCGCGCATTCTATCAGAAGGCGACTAGGATTTACTATTAATTTTATTATTTAGCTGGATAAAAGCGAGCCACTTTACCTTGCACATGAGTCAATTTTTTCAATGCGGGTAACTGTGCTTCCAAGGACGACTTGATCAATTCAGGTCCAACACAGACCTTAGTCAAATTACCTTTTTTAGTTTTAATAGGCTTAGTAAAGGCGGTATAGCCGGCTTTTTGTAATTTACTGAGTAAGTCATCAACATTATTTTGATGACGAAAACTACCCAATTGAATGACCCACGCCTGTTGAGGTATTGATTTGCTAGGGACTTTTTTTATGACTTCAGTCACCAAAGTTTTTGCTGCCGCGTCTGCCGGCACAGCTGAGAAATCGGGCTCTTTAGATAAAGTAGAGACAGTAACACCTTTTTCCTTAAGGGCTTTTGCTGAGTCGATAACACTTTGCTCGTCCAGTGCAAGCTCATCAGAAATAGACTCTACGGGTAAATTAGCCAGTTTTTCTTCTGGAAAGCTTTTATTGGCTTGCAAAAAGTCTACCTGAGGCGTGCTTGGAATGGCCTCAAAGTTATCTTGATAAGTTTTTTTGTCACCATCAAGTACATCAGGTAAGAATATGATAGCGATAGCAGCAACAATAATGGTACCCACTAAACGATTTTGAAATGGTGTAGACAAATTAGACTCCAAGCATGGCTAAACTAACAAACGTCTTATTTCAGCAACCGTATAGAAAGATCCGAAAACCAGAATGAGATCAGTTGCTTTTGCATTCTTTTTAGCCATTTTAAATGCCTGAGAGACATTGTCAAAACAATTCACCTTAGCCGAGTCTATTTCTGTAGATTCAAGAATTTTTTTGGCTTCACAGCCTCTGTTAATATCAAGCGTACCTACATACCAATGCGCAACTTCTGGCAATAGTGGTGCTATGGTGTTGGTGATATCTTTATCTGCCAACATGCCTAGCACGGCATGAACCTTAGGATAGTTTAACGACTGCAATTGTGCTGCTAAATATCGCGCCGCTTGTGGATTATGCCCAACGTCTAAAATAACATGACAATCGAGAATAAATTTTTCCATTCTCCCAGCGACTTTTGTTTGAGTAATAACCTGATTAATAAACGCACTATCTAACGATAAACTGAGTTTGTCCGCTAAAACACTTAACACCATAATCGCTGTTGCCACGTTGTCTTGGGGAATTTGGCAAGGAGTAAGTGCTGAAAAAACATGGTGACTACTGCGCCAATGCCAAGTGTTATTATGGCCTTGTTCAACGGTAAATTTTTGTTCGCGAGAATACGCTATAGCACCAATATCGTTAGCATGAGTGATTAATGAGCTAGGTGGATTAGTATCACCCACTACCACCACTTTATTTGCCCGCATTATGCCCGCTTTTTCAAACCCAATAGCTTCTCGGGTGTTACCCAAAAATGCTTGGTGATCTAAGTCAATAGTGGTAATAACGGCAATATCGGCGTCGATCATGTTAGTGGCATCTAAACGTCCACCTAAACCAACTTCAAGAATAATAACCTCAGGCTGCTCTGCCATTAAAACCAACAAAGCGGCTAACGTAGTGTATTCGTAGTAGGTTAGGCTAATATCGCCACGGGCGCTTTCTATAGTTTCAAAGGCACTAACCAGTGCATTGTCACTCACTTCACAGCGATTAAGGCGCAAACGCTCATTAAAGCGCTCAATATGAGGTGAAGAGTAAACCGCACAAGTTAAGTTTTGTGCTAAAAACGCATTTTCTAAAAAAGCACAGGTCGTGCCCTTGCCATTAGTGCCGGCGACGGTAATCACCGTTGACCTAGGAAAAGCAATGTTAAGATTTTTCGCCACAGCGGTAATACGCTTTAAGCCAAGCTCTATTTCGACTGAGTGAATACTTTCTAAATAGGAAAGCCATTCAGTAAGATTTTTTCTTTGTGAATGGCTTTGAGTCATTTTTGACATGAGTTTACCGTTAGGCTGCTGGGCTATCTTGTCCCATAAACTTAGCAAGCATTCTTGCTAAAGTACTGCGCATTTCACGTCGGTCGACAATGATGTCAATCGCGCCTTTCTCTTTTAAGAACTCACTGCGCTGAAAGCCTTCAGGTAGTTTTTCACGTACCGTTTGTTCGATAACACGCGGGCCGGCAAAACCAATCAATGCTTTGGGTTCAGCCACGTTAATATCACCTAGCATCGCCAAACTTGCTGAAACACCACCCATAGTTGGATCGGTTAATACTGATATATAAGGTAGACCTTTTTCACTCATTTTTGCTAAAGCTGCACTGGTTTTTGCCATTTGCATTAATGAAAACAATGCTTCTTGCATACGCGCACCGCCACTAGCAGAAAAACAAACAAAAGGTACATTATTTGCTAAACAGTACTCAACACCTTTAACAAAACGAGCGCCAACAACAGACGCCATTGAGCCACCTAAGAAGCCGAATTCAAATGCAGCAACAACAATAGGTTGCCCATGTAATTCACCGCTCATTACCACCAATGCATCTTTTTCACCGGTACTTTTTTTCGCAGCAGAAAGACGATCTTTATAGCGTTTTGAGTCTTTAAACTTGAGAATATCTTGTGCTTCAAATTCTTCACCTAGCTCGACTCGCTCGCCTTGGTCAAGAAAACCGTCAATGCGTTTACGCGCAGAAATTCGCATGTGATGATCACACTTTGGACAAACCGACATCTGTCGGTCTAACTCAACTTTATATAGAACCGCGTTACAGCTAGTACACTTACTCCAAACACCTTCTGGAATATTTCTTTTTTGTGTCGACTTTGCTTTTGGGAGAATCTTTTCAATCCAGCTCATAATATATTTTTGCCTATACACGAAAGATCTAATAATTGTTTAAAATACAACCACTAAATATAAAATTTTTGCTAATACTATGAATTAAACCATAGAACACCTATATAATTATAGGAAAAACTGGTCTGTTTACTTCTAATGCTTGATTATAGTAAAAACAAGGGTCCTGGGTTGCGCTTTGGAATGCCAAACTCTTCAGGGTAATCAACATCAACAAAGTATAGTCCAGCCGATGGTGCTGTAATACCAGCAACACAACGATTTTTTGCTTCTAATACTTCTTTGAGCCAACTAACGGGTTTTAGTTCCTGACCCACTTTCATCAAACTACCGGCAATATTTCTCACCATATGGTGTAAAAACGCATTGCCCTTAACATCAATAATAATAAACTCACCTTGGCGAGAAACATTACAATGGTGCAAGGTACGTGTTGGTGAATGTGATTGACAATGCACGGTTCTAAACGAAGTAAAATCGTGTTGACCCACCAAATATTGTGCGGCTTGATGCATTAAATTTTCATTAAGTGGAAAATGACAAAAGCTAATACCTGAACTTAAAATCGCTGAACGTAAACGATTGTTATTAATAATATAACGATACCGTCTAGCCGTTGCACTAAAGCGCGCATGAAAGTCATCATTAACCTCTTTCACCCAAGATACCGCAATATCTTTTGGTAGGTTAGTATTAACGCCTAGTGTCCAAGCAACATCTTTACGGACTTTATCGGTTTCAAAGTGAATGACCTGATTAGTTGCACTGACCCCAGTATCGGTTCGGCCTGCGCATACTACCTCAATGGGTTCATTTGCTATTTTTGATAAAGCCTTTTCTAATGACTCCTGCACACTAATAACATTCTTTTGTCTTTGCCAACCGTAGTAGTTACTACCATCGTATTCTATGCCTAAAGCGTAACGCATTTTATCCTCCACTGCTAAGATCACGACATTATCTATTATTTTACTGATTATTACCAAGTGACTATTGAGTAATGACCAATAAAATAATGAATTATACTCATTTGATTAATTAAGTGAGTACCTTTTTCATGCAGAAAAATGGATCAATACCCGTCGGGTTTTGACTTAGTTGCTCAAGACAATATGGCTTGCTTGGTAATGACATGTGCTTGAATAAAGCCCTTGTTGTCTCGCGCCTTACAAATCATAGAGTAACGGGAGTAAAAACATTTTGGCTTTAATTGATGCTGATGACAAAACTGAGGCACAGATAAGCCGCTGGCTATTGGTTCATCAAGGAGTTTATCCAGTCATCAAAAGTTTTACGAGACATAAGTTGCTCCAATGAATTAACTGGAAGTAACTTATGAATGAAATATTAACGAGGGAAATATGCAGGTTGCCGGACGCTGACGATAAATAGTTATAATTTTGATTATTAAAATAAAAATAAAAAAAGGCGCATAGAACGCCTTTAGGTATTTATTTTTCTCATCAATAGAGCGTTTATATTAGGTCAATAGTTAGCCCTTATCCTTAAAACTGCAGCCTTACTAGGGTGCCAATCACATAGTTTATCTCTTCTGATAGCACTCACTTACTCATCGCCTAATAGTATTTCTACTGTTTTTTGGGATATTATATTAACGCTTTAGTTCAGCGCTTTAGTTCAAGGTTTTAGTTCAAGGTTTTAGTTTAACGCTTTAATTCAACATAGCTAAGCGGTTTTGCTGAATCTGCTCTTTTTCAACGTAAGTAAACCATTGTTTTGCCACTTTGGTCGTTTCAGCATAACTAATAGCTTGGGTTAAGGAAGTTAGCGCCTGATCATATTTTTTTAAATTAAATTGCGCCATACCCGCCACTAAATACATAGTGCCCGTCGAGGACAGGCCGCCGCGAGCTATCGCTTTTTTTGCGGCATCTTGCGCAAGTTGCCAATGCTCGGTATTTAAATAAGCTTGCGCTAATTTCGCATCAAAAACACCCGTTTCAGCAATGCTGGCCGCTTGTTGCAATACCGGGATCGCTTTATTATCTTCTTTCGCCATTAGGTAAGCTTGTGCTAACAAATTAAAATATTTTTCTTTTGCACTCACTTGCCCCTTGTCAATGGCTTCATGTAACAAGTTGGCCGCCTTGTAGGGTACGTTATGATAAAGATATAACTGTACTAAAGAAATAATATCATTGGGTTTGGTAATAAAGTCATTTTGCCAAGCCGCTTCCATGACCGCTAACTGCTTAGCTTCTTCACCAATTTCTCCGTACATAGCTGCTAGTTGTGGCCAATATTCAGCTTTATTGTAATAACGTACCAGTTGCTCCATTACCTTAGTGACTTGCTTTGGTTGTTTTAATTCAAAATACGCAGCGCGTTGCAATATCAGCCAATTTTCTGCTGGTAGGTCATTTTTGGCTAAAGCCTGTGCTATGGCGCTGTCAATATGGGTAATACACGAGTCATATTGCTTGTCTTGGTAAAAAATCTGAGCAAAGAGTAAATTTTGACCTGACGTTAACGCTTTTTTATTAACACTTTGCCATTGCTTGAGATAACCCAACGCTTTTGGGTAGTTATTTTGCTGCATTGCCAACTGTGCCAATGAATATAAAGTTGATAGGTAAAGACTGTCTGGGATCCCTTCTTCACGCACCACATTTTCAAAGCTAGTCATAGCTAATGCGGTATCGTCATTACCATATTGCATAAATCCATAAAAGTTCCACAGCATGGCACGTTCATACGAATTTAAACTATCAAGACGGGCTTTAACTTCATCTAAAATCGCAAAGCCACCAATTTTATCACCTTCATCGGCCTGTTTTTGTGCTCGTGCTAGCTGGCTGTAAACCCGATCTCGCATGGCTGGCACTATTTTAGATTGCCTTGTTGCAGGTTTTGAGTCCGCTGCTTGCGCCATGCCAATGGTGATAAATCCGGTGGTATTTACCAGTAGCGGGGCAAAATATAACAGGCTAAGGCTTAATAGCATTAAGGGTGTTTTATTCATGAGTATTTATCCTAAGTTAATCATTCACATCACCTTGATCTTAATTTTTTAGATCAAGGTGTTAACCGTCAATTTGAAAAGTGATTTTGTTCTGCACGCCGGCCACAGCCATCGCCTCACCATCAACGACTCTAGGTTTATATTTAAACTTCAATACTGCATCCATCGCAGCGCGGTCAAATAAACTTTCAGGATTTGCTTCTACTACCACAGGGTCTTTAACCGAGCCATTTTTAGTAACGGTAAATTCAACAATAACGTAACCCGATATGCCCCTGGCCTGTGCGCGCCGTGGATAAATCGGGGCAACTTTAACAATCGGTAAATAATCGCCGTCACCGCTGTCTAAACTTAAGCCACCGCTTAATCCTGCATCAATTTGAATGTCAGCAGCAAAGCTGGTGCTTAACGTTTCGCTATTGGGATTATTTTGCTGCATTTGTGGTACAACCATAGGTGGTGGTGGTTCTTTCGGCTTGGCGGGTTTTTGTGGTTTACGCTCTTTCTTTAGCACCTGTTCATCTTTTTTTAAGCGAATAAAATCAAGAACATTACCTCGTGGTGCTTCGGTCATGGCTTTGTTACCCCCCACGATAAGTGCTTGCATACTCCAAAGTAATAAAAAGGTCATAACGACAGCGAGCAGCAAAGCAATACCGTAACGACTAGTGTGCGAAACCATGATTAGCCCTCTTGCGCCGCAATGGAAACGTCATAAACACCCGCAGCGCGAGCAGAGTCCATGACTTTAATTAATACGTCTGTCGTGGCTTTTTTATCCGCTTGAATAACCACAGTACCTTGCGGGTTTTCAGCTTTTAAGCGCTCAATATTAGCTTGTACCGAACGGACATCAACGTGACGTTTGTTGATCCATATTTCACCTTTATCGCTGATGGCCACTAAAATATTAGCGCGCTCTTTTTTTACTGCCGTAGCGGCTTCAGGACGATTTACCTCGATGCCCGCTTCTTTAACGAATGAAGCAGTAACAATAAAAAAGATCAGTAAGATAAACACCACATCCAGCATAGGTGTCATGTCAATTTCTACGTTTTCATCGGTATTTTGTTGTAATTTTGCTAATTGTGAACGCATAATATTTCTCAAATGTTGTTTTCGTGAGTCACTCTTGTTGTGCCAACATGCTCTGCCAACATGTGGTTCCAACACCTAGTTAACGAATTATCTAGTGCTTATTGACATACTATCTTCAAGCAATTCAGTTTCACGCTTGGCATAACTTTTCAGCCATGTGACCGCGAATACCCCAGATAATGAACCCACCATGCCCGCCATTGTTGGGATAGTGGCACGCGACACACCAGAGGCCATGGAACGCGCATTACCGCTGCCTGAAATAGACATAACATCAAACACTTCAATCATACCGGTTACCGTACCAAGCAGACCTAATAAGGGACAAATCACCACTAAGCTTTGGATCAGAACCAAATTATTGTTTAACGCCGCTGAGCCGCGAGATATCAACGCGGTTCGAATTTGTTCTGCGTGCCAGGATTTTTGCTCACTGCGCCCTTGCCAATTTGCTTGTAACTTTTTTTTGGTCTCTTTATAGCCAAAATATACAAAGGAAAAACGTTCAAAAATGAATAACCACATCAAACAAATAACCCAAGCAATCACAGTCAACACCAGACCGCCAGTGTCCATAAATTCACTGATTACGTTCATCATTTCCATGAACCAAATCATGTTTACGCTCCTTTTTCCGCACGTTCGGCAATTATTCCAGCACTTTGCAGTTGCAACACATTGATAATGTTGCGGCTACGAGAGTTTAATAGCGCAAAGATAAATACCATAGGAATAGCAACAACTAGGCCTAACACTGTGGTCACTAGCGCCTGTGAAATACCGCCTGCCATCAATTTAGGATCGCCGGTACCAAACAAAGTGATGGCTTGGAAAGTATTTATCATCCCAGTCACTGTGCCCAATAAACCTATTAGTGGCGCAACCACTGAGATAATTTTTATTAAGGTTAATTTGCTGGATAGTTTTGGCACTTCACGCAATATTGACTCAGAAAGTTTTAGCTCGAGGGTTTCAGTATCCGCCGTTGGATTTTGCTCTTGAACCAGCATCACACGGCCAAGCGGATTATCACTTGATGCCTGATCAGATTTAAGTTGGCGATTGACTTTAGCGCCAGTAAGAAAAAGACTGATAAAACGTTGTATAGCAATCAATAAACCAATCAAACCAAGACCTAAAATAACGTAACCTATAGCACCACCTTGTTCGATACGCTCTTGCATGTCAGGTGCCTGTACTAATAAACCTAATATTGAGCCGCCAGTGGGGTCGAGTGCAAACGGCACCAGGTCACCATCACTGTGACTTAAGGCTGTTGTAGTGGTTAAAAAACGTTCAGAGGGTTGTCTGATAAGTTCGGCGACCGTGCCAGTTTCATTAATATATTCAAGATACTTACCATCGGCTATCAAGTTAAAACCACCGACACGGGTGATTTCCTGGTTTACTTTTGTGCCATTAGCAATAACCACTTCTCGGGTAAATGGCTGAACTTTACCGCTTTCAGTCATTTCACGTTGTAATTCAAACCATAAACGTTCAATTTCTTCAATCGATGCCAGTTTCGATGTTGAGCCCATGCTTTGCGCAAACTCATCTAAGAATTCACCACGGCCTGCAAATTGTGCTGAAATGACCGAGGTTTCAAACTTACTTCTAGTATCACCCGCTACTTGCTGTAATACCCCAAACAATTCTTTTAATTCGCCTAGGCTTTTATTGAGGGCGTCGCTTTGATCAGCCAAAGCAAGCTCGTTATTTTGAAAGTTTTCCTCAAGCTGGTTACTTAAATCAATTTGCGCATCACGCTGTTTACTTGCCTGCACCAGTAATTGGTCTTGTTCGCTTAACTTTGCCTTAAACTGGGCTTCTCGTGCTTTATTTTGTGAATTTTGAGTGATTTGTCCGGCGGCTACTTGAGCCAACAAATCATCTAAATCTGCCGCTGGTTTTGCAAAAACAGCCGTTGCCATTGCCGTAACCAACAGGGTGCTTAATGCCAATACTCGGCAAGAAAATGGTTTTTTAATTCGCTTCATTATATGTTCCTATATTCCTATCGGTTGGCGACTAATTGACACTGTTTTGCTTTGCTGAGGTGCTCTTGTCTATGTTATTGGCCCTGCTATTAACAAGTAATGGCACTAAGACCAAATCAGGGGCAAGTTGTTTGCGCGCAATACGCAGCGCTTTGTTAACACCCAAGCGGTAATCACCCGGCAGTGTTTCCCAGCTTTGACTTGTCTGGTCCCAACGCCCTAAATGATTACCATCACGCGTTTGATACACCAAACTTATCCGGCCAATGCGTAAAAAGTCGACGTCGCGTTCACTCCCTGCAACCTCAAGTAAACCCGAATAGGCTTCGATAGTGCGACCGTAATCCACTTCCACCTGATAGGCTTCTAACACTCGACGAAATTTTTCAGAGACAGAAACATCGGCGCGATTAAGCATCTCATTTAAACTCGCAATACGTTCACTGCGCTCTATAGGTAAAAATGGCACATCTAATTTTACAAACTCAGCCAAAGTAGAGATCATTCGCGACATCAAGGGTGAAACCTGACGTTCGATAATACTTACCTGATTCATCGACTGAGCAATTTGCTGTAATTCAATCAGCTGATTCGAGGTCTGGCTTTGCATTTGTTGGTTGTAAACATTTAATCCCTGAATTTCCTTATTAACAGTTTTAAATTGCTGTAATTTACTCAAGGTCTTATCACTTAACTTATTGATCTGTAGCTGTGACTGACTCGCCGTTTTATTGAGCTGTTTACCTGCTTTAACAACGTCAGTAAGTTCAGCGCTTTGGGCATTAACTTGACTAACAAATAACGAACAAACCAGTGTACTTGCACCAATCAGAAAGTTAGCTTGCGCCTTTAGAGATGTTTTCATAATAAAACCTACTTAGTGCGGTTGATGCTAAAAGTGGTAGAACAAGCACCTACTCTTAAGGTGTTTGTTTACCGTTATTATTATGAGCCAAAGTTTACTTACCGATTGTGACAGCTAGGTTGCAGTAATATTTCATCTTTATTAAATGACAAAAATATGATGCTTTTCTTACAGTTAGAACAAATAAATCAGCATAAATAATTGTACCCGTAAGTTTTAGCTATAATTTTCAAGCACAAAAAAAGGCCACCGAAGTGACCTTATGAATTCAAGACAAAATTAGAAAGGCTATATTCCCGTTAAGCGTTGTTTTACATTAACTACTCGATAATTACTTACCTGCAAATAAGCTTTTGCTGATTGATAAAAACAAGTTTCAACATCAGCGATGATGCTGTAGAGCGCCCATGGACGGGTTTACCGCGTCTTGTTTGTTCAATCAGCAAAGCTTAACTACAACAGAGCCATTAAAAATCCCATTTTAGTGACAAGTCTACCCCGACACCCCGAGACTCGCTGCGTAACAAGGTATCTTCAAAGATAATTTCTTTTTCTTTGTCTAACAAGTTCTTAACTTTGAACTTAACCGTTGAGGAATACGTTGGATAATAAGTGTAAATAAAGTCCAACGAATGGAATGGCTGCTCATAAGCATCATCTTTTTCATCAATACCTGGAATGATAATGCGTGCACCAGAAACGTTATACGCTAAAGTCGCCGAATGGTTACCGTTAGGCGCGTCGTAACCCAAATTCAAATTGACCACGTATTTAGAATGACCTGTCATGCGTCTAATTGGGTTAGTGATGGTAGTTGAAACGCCCGTTTGCTCCACCACTTTTTGAGTATCAATAGTGATTTCAGAGTCACTTAAGGTCAGGTTACCCGATAAGAAGAAACTTTCAGCCCACGGCCCGATAAAATTAAAGTCTTTCAAAAACTCCATTTCAATCCCGTAAACTTCGCCCTTTTCCGCATTAGCGATTCGTATCAATGGCGGACCATCTTGAGAGGGTGATTGCACCGCTTCTATTGGGTCGATCATATCTTTATAGAACAGACCAACCGACAAGTTTTCACCGCTGTTTAAATACCATTCCCAACGCAAATCGTAGTTTTTCACCTCAGTACTAGTGACACTAGGCGTACCACCGATAGGGAAACCAGTCAGTGGGTCAAGATAAGTTGCCGGAGCCACTTCACGAATATCAGGACGCACGGTAGTTTCACCGTAAGAAAAACGATATTGCATTTCAGTATCAGGAATATAGGTCAATGCCAGTGCCGGATAAAAGCCTTGTTCAGCAAAGGCAAGTTTCTCTAAGTCGGCTGTGGTTGGCTGTAAAGGTAGATCAAATTTTCCGGTTGCTGGGTCTAACGGTGCCACCACTTGACGGAAATCTTCCCAACGCACGCCACCACTAACTCGCCAGCGATTATTGAAGAAAAAATCAGCTTCAACATAATAAGCATCCACTAACTGTGCAGAATAATAATCATCACCAGCCACGGAGGTGTCGCGAATAGTTTGCTCATTGCCGCGCAGTGGTTGATTAAGTATAACCTCATCGGTCAAAATACTGTTTAGTTGACTACCCGTTAAATCGAGCGCATCGAACGCCAACGTATTCACGTCAACTCTGCGGGCAAGTGCATCTCGTGATTTTTCTACAAAATCAGCACCCATTTTTAATTCAACGTCCAATTGTTTGAAGTACAGCGGCAACGACAGGTTAAAACCATAGTTTTCAACTTTGTCATTCAGGTCTTGAAAACTGTATCGAGAGGCTGTGGTAGCTTTGCGCAGTGAACTTTCATTAGCGACATCAAACAAACCATCTTCGTTAACATCTGAAAGAATATAACGGGTAGAAATATTACCCGGCGCATAACGATTCGAACGGGCATTTGAGTATTTCCAGTCCAGCCCTATGTTCCACAGCGCAGGGAAGTTGTGAGTACCGCGCACCTGATTAGCCAACATTTGGCGCTCTTCATAATTTATTTCGGTATCGCGTACCCGCAAGCCATCACTTAATAATACGTTGTTGGTATTACCGAACTTTTCTTTTATTTCATCACGAGTATCACGCAACACTAATGAGCTAAAATCAAGGCGGTGATTTTGGTTATATTCAATGCCAAAATTGAACATACCTGAAAATTTAACCGAATGTTCGGTGGCATCCACTTTATCGAAACCGCGCACTAATGACCAGATACCATCACCTTGATTGGTAAAGTCTTGCCCTTCATATTGTTTAGATACTTGCCATTGATTGTCATAAGACAAGGCCGCCAAATAGCCTAAGCGAAAATCATTATAGGTAAAAGTGTCACCCAAGGTCGCATCAAGACCAAAATCAGGGGCTACGGTATCGACTACCGGGTCGTAGTCACGGTTAAGATCGGCGGCAATTTGGCGATTTTCCTCTTGCGAAATACCATTGAGTGCAGTGTAATTGCCCCATAATTGCTTTAATGCTGCCGGTGCTGCGCGGGTACCATCATCTTTGCCACGCCAGTCGTTGCCTCCGCCTTGATAACCAAAGCCTTCACCAATGTTGTCAGTATTACCACCAAAATTTCCCGCCAAACTAAAGATAAAGTCCTTGGGAATGGTTTTTAAGCGAATATCAACATTACCGCCACCAAAATGGGCTGGCATAGACGGCGAGTAAGATTTTTGTACCGATAAAGACTCTATGATAAGTGCAGGGAACAAATCCAATGGGATAATAGTTCTGGTGGGATCTGGACTAGGCACAGCGGCACCGTTTAGCTGGGTGCTGGAGTAACGCTCACCCAAACCACGTACGTAAATAAATTTGCCATCAACTAGCGTTAAACCGGTAACACGTCTAAGCGCCGCGGCGGCATCACTGTCACCCGTTCTTGATATTTGCTCTGCCCCTAAAATATCAGCAATAAACGCCTGATTTTTTCGCTCTGCAATGACCGCGCTGGCAGTTCCTTTTAAGCGACTGGCTTTAACAACGACTTCTTCAATGGCGGCGTTTTCGAGCGCATTGTTAGTCACTTGGTCGCTAACTTCAGTGTCGGATGTAACCACTTGCTCGGTTGTTTCTTGACCAGAGGCATGCAAAGCGATCAAACTGCTTAGCACGCCAAGTGCAATGTGTGATAAAGAGAAACGGTTTGATTTAGTTTTCATTTTTAACCTCATATGAATGGCTGTCCATCAATAGGAAAAGCTGCTTATTCGCAAACTGTGAGTTAACGAGGCATTAAAGGTAATAACAAATGCCCTAATTAATGTTGCCGCCAACACGTATGTTGGCGGCAATGTTTAGATTATTAACAACTTATTCTAAACCTACAGTCCATCCTTGAGTCCAATCGTTGTCAGCAGTAACCGCACCTATATGGGTGGCATTATTGAAGAACGCATGACCGGTAAAGTCTTTAGCCGTTGTAGTATCGTTAGTGAAGATACCGTTAACCACATCGGTCATACTAGCGGCGGTACTGTTATCAAGATTACTGTTTAATACCCAATCACTGGTGTTTAATAACACTGAACCATCGGCCGCTTTTGCATTTTTGAAATTCTCGCTACAAGCAAATACTGAGTTAGCAATCACTGTTTCGCCCGCAATGGCTTGGTCAACCGTCACTGAAGAGGTATTGCCACCTTCAATTTCAAAACACTCACCCATATCTGCTGTGCCAGTTACCACAAAGTTAAAAAGCTGAGCTTTAGTGCCTTCGCGTAAATAAACCCCTTCAGAGTCACTTGACGTACCTTTAAAGTTATTGCCGATAATAGTCATGTTGGCGATCGTTGGATTAGACTGTGGCAGCTTACTTGGATTTGAACCGTCGTTATCCGCTTCAATACCACGATTTGCTGGGCCATTGTCTGGATTTGCTTTTACCAAGACATATTGCAGATTACCGCGAAAACCATTATCCCAATCCAAAGCATCATCTTGGTTTGAGGTTAATACTAAGTATTTCGCATTAACTGTGCCACCAAAGAACTCAACACCATCGTCAGCGTTGTCGTTAACTTGCACGTATTCAACCGTTGTGCCTGAGCCAACACCACCAAAGGTGATACCGTTCAATTCGTTATCTGGCGCAATTTCAAAACCCGCGTGATTAACCACTACATAACGCAAAGTTCCCGAACTATCGCTGTCATCGCTGCCACCAAATACAGCACCTTCTTCAGCGCCTTCCACTTGTAATGAACAGGCACTACCATCGGTAGGACACTTATTGGATTGGGCATTACCTAACAAGACTAAACCGCCCCATTGCCCCGCTGATGTCGCTTCTCCTTTAAGATCTTCACTTGAAGTGAAGGTAATGGGCTTGCTTTGACTGCCGTTAGCTTGAATTTTTGAATCACGGCTAACGACTAAATAGTCAGCACCTGAACGGCCATAAATAGTCGTACCTGCTTCTATGGTTAATACCGCAGAATCCGCTTTGTCGTTACCCACAAATACTGGACCATTTAATGCGTAAACATTTTTAGCCGTTAAGGTTAAATCTGCAGTAAGGTGACCTGTGAGTTGACAGGTGGTTGTGACGCCGTCGATAGGAGAAATGGCGGTAGTACCTGTTGGACAACCTTGTACTTCTGCTGCGGCGGTAACTACGCCACCACCAAAACCAAATGCCCAGCCTTGACGCCAATCATTAGTGCTTGATATCGCGCCAATATAATCCACTGAGTCAAAAAAGCCGTCTTGAGTGTTTGCTACATTTTGACCTGTACCAACTAAGGGTGAATTGCTATCAGGCTGACCGCTTTCATCTAACAATATAGATGTACTGATACTGTTTGAAGACTCAGCCAAGAACCAAGCTTCAAGGTCTAACAGCACTGAACCGTCAGCTGCTTTTGAGTTTTTAAAGTTTTCACCGTTGCTACAAGCCATCACCACGTTTTGCATGACTATTTTGGCGCTATTGGCATTATCAACAGTCACCGATGTGGTGCTGCCGCCTTCAAATTCTAAACATTCACCCATCTCGCTTGGGCCAGTAACGACAGTATTGAATATTTTTGCTGCGGTGCCTTCGCGTAAATATATACCTTCAGAGTCGTTAGCTGTGCCTTTGAAATTATTACCAATAATGGTTAAATTTGATAAGGTTGGATTAGATTGTGGTTCGATGGCAGGATTTGAACCATTATTGTCTGCTTCAATGCCGCGATTGCCTGGGCCTGAATTTTTGTCTTGTTCAATATAAGCAAACTGAATTTTACCCCGAAAACCATTGTCCCAGTCGATACTATCGTCTTGGTTGGCAGTTAACACTAAATGTTTAACTTGCACTGCACCACCGAAAAATTCAACACCATCATCTGCGTTTGAGTGCACTTGCACGTAATCAACCGTGGTACCTGAACCAACACCACCAAAGGTAATACCGTTTAATTCGTTATCTGGGGCAATTTCAAAGCCAGCATATTTTACGACCACATATTTCAATATACCTGAATTATCTTCCCAGTTAGTACCACCAAATACCGCGCCTTCTTTAGCGCCTTCAACTTGCAATGAACACGCGCTGCCATCCGTTGGACATTTGTTTGTTGGTGCATTACCTAACAGCACTAGACCACCCCATTGACCAGCGGCTGTCGTTTCACCGATAACATCTTGCAGTGAGGTAAAGATAATAGGTTTTGTATTAGAGCCTTGTGCATCAATTTTTGCGTCGCGATGAATAACTAAATAATCACCACCTGACTGACCAAATAATACTATCCCTGGCTCGATAGTTAAGGTTGCACCCGCTTTGACTTCTAACGGACCACTAATCGCATAAAAAACCGGTGCACCATTGGCAGAGGCAACAAGCGTCATATCTTCGCTAATTTCACCATTTAAGGTTTGTACGTTGACATCAAAACCAATGACTTGAGAAACTTGACCACTCAAGGCAGAGTTAGTTTTGCCAGGTAAAGCCACATTAACAGGACTGCTTGGCGCTGGATTATTGATCACATTGTCTCCAGCGGAATTATCAACATCGGATGATAAATTAATATCTCCACCACAACCGGTTAATATTAGCGCGCCTGCAATGGTACTTATTTTGAATAGGTTTTTTATGTGCATCTAGCTCTGCTCCGTAGAAAGTAGTTGAAAAAATGTAATAGTGAATAAATTATTTTCGCTATCGTACGGTTGATAAATGACAGCAATGCGTTATTTTTGTGTACTTAATGTGACAGCAATATGACTGTCAAAGAGGAAAGTGAATACATAGCGGCTGAACGGGACGGGACAGAACGGAAAAAGATAGTTCAACAGGAGCTGTTATAGCAATTGAACCATTTTATTGGTCATTTAATGGTGAACGTCTGACAATCGACACCTAGCCAAGTTTTACATTCCAAGGTACCAGTGGATCAATATCAGTAGGGTTTTGACTTAGTTGCTCTGCTGTGTACATTCATATAATTTATCTATTGGCGCCAGGATTAGTTTCCTCATGGGCTTTAAGGTAAGAGTTTAAAAGGCTGTATGCCTGTTATTGATGCAATGGCTCTGCCGATACAAGGATCAAAAAAGGCTGCAAATTGCAGCCTTTTTACCCAAACTAAAATACTATATCTTAGTTAGTCTTTTAGCTTGTCTAATAATCGCTGTGCATCAGATTGTTGTTGTGCATCACCCTGTTTAATAACATCGAGTAAAATCACTTCGGCGTTATCGTCATCACCAATCTCAAGATAGACCTTAGCCAAATCTAATTTTGCCGCAATACCATTGTCATCATCAATATCGTCTTCGCTGACATCACCTGAAAATTCAGGGAATTCATTCAGACCGACATCAATATTCATTTTTTCATAAGGTTCACTTGGCTCACCATCTGATAGACTATTGAACAACAAAGAATCTACAGAAATAAAATCTTTATCTACAGTTTTATTATCTGAATTATCTTTTGCTAGCGCTGTGTTTTCCTCAACTGTCTCTAGGTGATCACCTATGTCTAAGTCATCACCTATGTCAAAGTCATCACCTATGTCAAAATTATCATTAACTTCAACATTATTATTAACTTCAACATTATCACTAGCAGGTTGACTACTTTCTTCTTCAATATTTGCTAATAAGTCATCAAAATCTAAGTTATCAAGCTCTTTCATACCATTAACTTCTTCAGCGTTGCTCTTTGTAGTTTTTTTAGCCGCGCTCGGTGCTGTGTCATCATTACTAGAAAGTAAATCAGCTAAGACATTGCTATCAGTAAAATCTGGTGATAGTTCCACCCTATCATCACTATCTTTTTCATCCTTGAGCAAGTTTGCTAAAGTTGACTCGTCGAAGTCGTCAGATGATGCTGGTAAAGTTTCTTCATCAGTCGCGCTGCTAGCTTGTTCGGCGACTTTATTTTCAGTATTTTCACTGGATAAATCACTAACCAATTCGCTATCAGATTTATTATCAAATTCTTTATCAAATAATGTAGTATCAAGAATATCATCACCAATATCTAATGGTGCGTCACTCGCTTCAGGCGTTTGGTTGACTTCATCAATCAGAGTATCAATATCGAAATCAAAATCATCTGAAATTTCTTCACTGTTGGCCGTTAAGTTTTCAGTTTGACTCTCTGTGTCAGTTTGACTCTCTGTGTCAGTTTGACTCTCTTTGGTTGTGTTTTTTTGTGGCTCAACAACCTCTGCTTCGTCAGTACTCTCATTCGACTGTTCACTAAAGTCAGTACCTAAAAATGATTGCACATATTCATCAGTAAAATTATTAATCCGTGCTATATTTTCATTATCCGATGGAGCTGAAGTATCAATATCGTCATTACTGATATCCTCACTTGCCAATGCTGTAGCCGGATTACTTGCTGTTGCATCTGGGTCTGATACTTCGCTGCTAGCTTCTTCACCCTTGCCATTTATTGAATCTAATAAGGCATCAATATCATCAGGATCTGATACTTCGCTGCTACCATCTTCATCCGTGTCATTTATTGCATCTAATAAGGCATCAATATCATCAGGGTCTGATACTTCGCTGCTACCATCTTCATCCTTGTCATTTATTGAATCTAATAAGGCATCAATATCATCAGAGTCTGATACTTCGCTGCTACCATCTTCATCCGTGTCATTTATTGCATCTAATAAGGCATCAATATCATCAGGGGCTGATACTTCGCTGCTACCATCTTCATCCTTGCCATTTATTGAATCTAATAAGGCATCAATATCATCAGGGTCTGATACTTCGGTGCTACCATCTTCATCCGTGTCATTTATTGCATCTAATAAGGCATCAATATCATCAGGGTCTGATACTTCACTGCTACCATCTTCATCCGTGTCATTTATTGAATCTAATAAGGCATCAATATCATCAGGGTCTGATACTTCGCTGCTAGCGTCTTCATCCTTGTCATTTATTGCATCTAATAAGGCATCAATATCATCAGGGTCTGATACTTCGCTGCTAGCGTCTTCATCCTTGTCATTTATTGCATCTAATAAGGCATCAATATCATCAGGGTCTGATATTTCACTGCTACCATCTTCATCCGTGTCATTTATTGAATCTAATAAGGCATCAATGTCATCGGGATCTGATACTTCATTAGTTTCTTCTGGTGCAGTATCTTCAACTTTTGGGTTATTACCTGCTAACGTATCACTTTCATCATTTATCGGGTCTAGTAGTGCATCAATATCATCGGGGTCTGATATTTCATTAGTCTCTTCTGCTGCAGTATCTTCAACTTTTGGTTTATTGGCTGCTAACGTATCATTTTCATCATTTATCGAGTCTAGCAGTGCATCAATGTCATCGGGGTCTGATACTTCATTAGTCTCTTCTGGTGCAGTATCTTCAACTTTTGGTTTATTGCCTGCTGACGTATCACTTTGATCATTTATCGCGTCTTCTAATACATCAATGTCATCAGTGCTTGATACTTCACTTGTCTCTTCTGGTGCCGTATTTTCAGGATCTGATACTTCACTTGTATTTTCACTGACGGTATCCAACAAAGCGTCAACATCTTCTGGCTCGTTCAGGGTTTCAGTGTTGTCACTTGCTGTTGACTCATTTTTCGTACTTTCAGCACTCTCAGCCAATAGACTATCTAATTCACTTTGATCAATTTGGTCTGAATCAAGCTTGGTATCATCGTCCGTACTGGGTTCGTCTTCTAATCCTGCAAACAAGGAGTCTAAATCGCCTTGGTCTAACTGACCACCTTCTAAGGCTTCACTTTCAACAATGTCATCATCTAAAGAAATAGTTTCCGAGTCAATGTCTAAAGAAATATCTTCGAGCTCGTCTAAATCATCTAAATCGTCGGAAAATAAATCATCATTACCTTCATCATTCTCTGATAAATCTATTGATAATTCATCGTCGAGTGAAAGTTCATCAAGCGCTAATTCATCGTCTACACTTTCAGGCTCTTGCTCATTTATCGGTTTAGTTGTCGGTTCAACGGTTTTTTCTTTCTTTGTAGGCACAACATTTTCGCCACTAGCTCTGGCTTTACGTCGGTATAAAAAAGCTAAAAATGACAACACTAATATCGCGGGTAAGGTTGCCATTAATACAACAAACCATGTACTTGACATCAAGCTACCTTCTTCGAGATCAGCTTTTTGTTTTTCTAATAATAAAGCTTGCTCTCTAGCTTCAGCTTTTGCCAGTAAGGCTTGTTGCAGTGAAATCATATCGTCCATCTGCACTTTTATTTCTTTGCTTTTAGCGACTTCGTTCTGCATAACACCCAGTTGGTCAGTAAAGCTAGTAAGGCGTTGACGTAATACTTCATTTTCTTTTAATAAACTTTGTAAGCCATCGATTGAGTCTAAAACATCATTCTGAATGGTGGCGAATCTTTGCTGTTGAGAACTATCTATCGCTTGTAACTGCACATTGATTTCTGATTTGGCATCATCTAAGTCTTTTTTATTAACCGAGGTTTCTTCTGACGGCCGCACTTTATTAGGGGCTACTTTCAGCACTTTCTTTTGCCAAGCTTTATCATCACTAAGTGATTTTTGTTGTGCGCCTTCAGGGTTAATGGCTCTCATTGCTGCAATTGAGGGGATTTTTAAATACTGACCACTGATCATGTGATTTAAATTTTTATCTTTAAAAGAGTCAGGATTATTTTCATACAGTGCTTGCATCACTTGATAAACAGACAAACCCGAGTCTGGCCGCACTTGCAGCGCAATATTCCATAAAGTATCTTTACCTACAATCGGGCCATAACGGTCATAAGGAAAAGCATCTGTCGATTGTGGGCCACGAATACGTATACCGTCGTCAGCAGAAATAGGTAGACTAAAACAGCTAATGCTAATAATAAGTACCTGCCATAGGCACAGGCGTAACAATGTTTGCATTAAAATTTCCTATTTATAATAATTATGCGCCAATTCAATGACGGGACCAAGCTATGAGGTTTTAAAGCAAAAATTATTCCAGTTCTTAATCATTGCTGCTACGTAATTGGATAAATGCTCGCTAATTTTCACTATATTATCAAATTAACGCGACAATACTTATCTTATCGTTAATTTAATAAAAGTTAAATAATACCAAGTTGTAATACCAAGTTGTAATATCAGATTGATTGACTACCTGTTTATTTTTAAGGCTTAAAATTAACAACTACGGCGTTATAAAATTTATAAGGTCAATAACTGCTGACTAAATTTTATGCCTGGTATTTAGCTACTTTTCCTGATGAAAAGGTCATCATATATTTACTCAAATAGGTATAGTTACTCTAAAAACAAAAAACCCGACGTTTATGATAACGGCGGGTTTTCAAGTTTCTTTAGTAAAGCTATTACTTAGCGTTTAATACTCGCTAAGGTGCTCTTTAATTAATAACTCAGCAATTTGAACGCTGTTCGTTGCGGCACCTTTACGAACGTTATCGGCAACAATCCACATATTAATACCACTGTTGTGGCTAATGTCTTCACGAATACGACCAACAAAAGTTTCATCTTTACCGCTAGCATCAGTAATTTGCGTTGGAAAGTCTTCATCATTATGACAAACCACTATGCCTGGCGCTTTGCTCAGTAACTCTTTGACTTCTTCAGCTGAAATGGGTGAGTTGGTTTCAATATGCAGTGATTCACCATGACCAAAAAATACCGGTACGCGCACAGCTGTGGGGTTAACCATAACACTATCGTCGCCCAATATTTTCTGAGTTTCCCAAACCATTTTCATTTCTTCTTTGGTATAACCATTTTCAAGAAATACATCAATTTGTGGAATAACATTGAAAGCAATTTGACGAGAGAAATTTTTCGGCTCGACCGGTTTACCACACAATAAGTCTGCAGTTTGCTTGGCTAACTCGTCCATAGCCGCTTTACCACCACCAGAAACTGATTGGTAAGTACAAACATTAACCCGTGAAATACCTACGGCATCGTAGATAGGCTTTAATGCCACCATCATTTGAATGGTTGAACAATTTGGGTTAGCAATAATATTGCGGTTACGGTATTCAGCTAATGCTTGTGGATTGACTTCCGGTACGACTAATGGAATATCAGCGTCATAGCGAAACTCAGAGGTATTATCGATAACAATACAGCCATCATTAGCCGCTATTGGCGCATACTTTGCCGATATTTCACCGCCAGCCGAGAAGAAACCAATTTGTGCTTGGCTCCAATCAAAATTGTCGGCATCTAAAACTTCAATACTCTCACCCTTAAAGTCAATAAATTCACCCGCTGAACGAGCGCTCGCTAATGGGTAGAGCTTATTAATGGGAAAGTCGCGCTGTTCTAGTATTTCAATAATTGTTTTACCAACTAAACCCGTTGCCCCTAGTACGCAAACATCAAATTTCTGTGCCATGTTCCTCTCTCTTTTTATTCAGTTTATTTATTAAAGCCAAGCTGATGTGGCACATCTAAACTCAACGCGTTATTCAAGTTGACGGTTATTGACGAAAACTCCCGGCGAGTCGGGTAAGTTTTACGAATATGGTCAAATCCTTGAGTCTTAATTTGTTGACGAAAAATTGCATCGTCACGTCTAACATCGTATACCATTTTTACTAGCTGGTTTAGCAGTATTTCATCAAATTCTTTTTTTATTTCAATAGTGCTAATTGCCGATATCGGTAAAAAATCAGCCAGCTGCTTATTCGGCAAAATATCTAGCTGTCGGCATAATGCCTGATAGAGAATTTCTGTGCCACGAGCTTTTCCTTCTAAGCTATAACCAGCAATATGCGCGGTGGTAATGTCACAATACGCTATTAAAGCGGATAATATATTGGGTTCATTTTCCCACACATCTAATACAAGCTTTAACAGATGTCCTTGCTGCTTCATTTTCAATAAAGCAGCATTGTCGATAACTTCACCCCGACAAGCATTAATCAGTATTTGGTTAGCTTTAAATTGAGCTAATCGATCGGCATCCAATAAATGATATGTAGCATGTTTGCCGGTGCGAGTTAAGGGCACGTGTAGCGAAACCACGTCACAACTTAACGCTTGCTCAAGGGTAACAAAATTTCGTTTGTCCGCTGAGTTTTCAGCCAGTATAGGATCACATAAAACATGTTTAATATTTAAAGCCGTTAACTTCTCACTTAACCTTGAGCCGGTATTACCTGCGCCAACAATGCCGACGGTTAACCCTGATAAGGTGATTAAATATCGCTCCGCTAATACGACTAAGGCACTCAGAACATATTCAGCGACAGACACGGCATTGCAACCCGGTGCAGAAGAAAAGTTAACCGCTCGTTCGGTTAAGTAGTCTTGATCTATATGATCAACGCCAATGGTTGCTGTACCCACAAAACTTAAATTTTTATTATTTTGCAACAAGGCTTCATTGACTTTAGTGATTGAACGCACTAATAACACGTCGGCATCACCGATATCAGCTGCCGACAAATCGCGGCCAGAAAATGGTGTTAACACGCCTAAATCAGCAAAAAATTCCGCGGCAAACGGCATATTTTCATCATAAAAAATATTCATTTAGCGTTTCCAATTCATCAGGAAATCATAAAAACATGACGATAGGGTATTACCCCGTTAATGTGACTTTCTTAATATAACTTTCTTTTTCAATGTTGGTTACTTCAACCGTAATTACCGCCTCTTCAATACCCAAGCGTTCAAGTTGATTACTAACACTGTCAGTCAGGCTTTTACGTTGTGATAAATCACGCCCTGATAATATTTTTAAATTAACATGGACAAAGACTTGCTCAGCGCCAGGCAGATAAAAGTCATTATAAGCACATGCTCGGACTTTAATATCAGCTGCAGTAAATAATTCACTTTGGTTTACACCTTTATAAACAGCATGCATTAGCTGTTCTACGGGTAAACTTTCGATAATTTTTGCAGAATACTCAACAATACAATGAGGCATAATAGGCAGACACAATTAATAACAGACAAGATAGCTATTGTAACGAAAATCTAGGCTAAAAAGAATATCGATGGCTAGGTTATTTAGCCAATTTTCTAATATTTTAGGCTGAAGTATATTTTAGCAAGCTATATATGCTGACCTAGATCTAGGTCACTAGGCTAATGTCGGATTAGTGTAGGTGTAGTTTAGGAGTAATGACCAAGCACTATTAATGCAGTGGTGCCATGGATGTCGTTACTTAGCCTTTTTTGCAATCATAAAAGCGAATACCAATCTCACTAATTATCTGATCATTTTTACTGGTTAAAATAACCAACTACTGCGTATAAAGTAGACTACCTAATTAATGAAAATAACTATGCTTCGACATACAAAGATGTACTAATACCTAAAAAGCAGCATGTCTAAAAGCGACCCAATGATCGCACCATACCATTATCCTGAATATAAAAAGTACTGAATATAAAAAAGCCGCTAAAATTAGCGGCTTAATAAACAGTTTGGGCTAAAGCCCAATTAACGCGGTTTTATTTATACTTTTGCATAACCAGTGTCGCGTTAGTGCCACCAAAACCAAAGCTGTTTGACATCACTAAGTTCAGCTCCATGTCACGCTTTTCGGTAACTATGTCTAAGCCTTCAGCTTTTTCATCTAAGGTATTGATATTAATAGATGGCGCAACAAAGCTATGTTCCATCATCAATAATGAAAATATTGCTTCATGAACACCAGCGGCACCCAAAGCATGACCTGTCATGGCTTTAGTGGCACTAATGGCTGGAGAATTATCACCAAATACCGCTTGAATCGCACCAAGCTCTTTAACATCACCTACTGGCGTAGAGGTGCCATGGGTATTTAAATAATCAACTTTCGCGTCAACACCCTGCATGGCTTGTTGCATACAACGAATAGCGCCTTCACCACTTGGTGCCACCATATCAAAGCCGTCTGATGTTGCACCGTAACCCACAATCTCAGCGTAAATATGTGCACCACGCGCTAAAGCGTGCTCAAGCTCTTCAACAACAACCATGCCGCCGCCACCTGAAATAACGAAACCGTCACGGTCTGCATCATAGGTGCGTGAAGCTAGCTCAGGTGAATCATTGTATTTAGAAGATAACGCGCCCATGCCGTCAAACATCATCGCTAATGACCAATGAACTTCTTCACCGCCACCAGCAAATACCACATCTTGCTTACCTAATTGAATCAGCTCAGCCGCGTGACCAATACAATGCGCACTGGTAGCACAAGCCGAACTAATTGAATAATTAACACCTAAAATTTTAAACGGTGTTGCCAAACATGCAGAAATGGTGCTCGACATGGTTTTTGGTACTGCGTAAGGCCCAACGCGTTTAACGCCTTTTTCACGCAATGTGTCTGCTGATTTAACGACGTTTTCTGAAGAAGCACCACCAGAGCCCGCCACAATACCTGTGCGGAAATTTGAAACTTGATCTGGTGTTAATTTTGAATCTTTAATCGCTTGATCCATGGCTATGTAAGCAAAAGCTGAAGCTTCACCCATAAAGCGTAAAGCTTTACGGTCAATGTAATCTTTTACTTCAATATCAGGTTTGCCCCAAACTTGACTACGCAAACCCATTTCAGCAAAACTTTCAGAACGGGTAATACCTGAACGCCCTGTTTTTAACGACGCTAATACTTCTTCTGTATCATTACCAATACTTGATACAATACCTAATCCGGTGATAACTACACGTTTCATATTAATAACCATATTCAATTAAAAAATCTGGGCGTATCATACATACTTTTGCCCCCTATACTGGTCTGTCCAGCGTACACTTGTACACTGAATATTTTTATTTTATAACAATATATTGTAATAATAGATAAAATAACCTTTTTTTACCTCCAACGGAAGACGTTAATATTGTGATTGTTCAAACAAAGATTACCTTTAAGGATGACGGTTCACCTTATTCAAGCCAGTTTGAAGATATCTATTTTGATACCAACCATGGCACTAGTCAAAGTGAATGTATTTTTATTGATGGCAATAATCTTAAAGCAAGACTAGCCCAGTACCCAGAAAAATTTGTCATTGCTGAAACAGGTTTTGGTACAGGATTAAATTTTTTATTGACCCTAGCGGTATTTGACAAAATAAAATTAACCGCTCACCTACAAAATGCAGCGCCGGCTAAAGTGAGTGCTTTGCACTTTATTAGTGTGGAAAAATATCCCTTATCAAAGCAGCAACTGGCACAATCGTTAGCAGTTTTTCCGCAACTTAAAGAATATAGTCAACAACTTATTACACAATACCCTGAAAATTTTGATAAAGATATTACACTAAGTTTTCTTGAGGGTTCAGTCACACTACAGCTAATATTTAACGATGCCACGCAAGGTTTAGCTCAGCTAGGAAACGAGAAAGCAGTGCATCTTTCCAAGCAGGTTGACGCTTGGTTTCTTGATGGTTTTTCACCCGCCAAAAACCCTGAAATGTGGCACGAAGCGCTTTTTAAGCAAATCACCCGTTTATCAAAAGAGCAAGCAACGTTAGCCACCTTTACGGTATCAGGAAAAGTTAAACGCCAACTTGTTTCTGCAGGTTTTCGGGTTGAAAAGCGCCCTGCTATAGGTAAAAAAAATGAAATGCTTAGCGCGGTGTTTCAGCAAAATCCTCTTTCAGGTAAGGGTTATCAGCAACGCCCTATAGTAAATAAACCGCAACATGTCAGTATTATCGGTGGTGGTATAGCGTCAGCATGTGCCGCTTATGCCTTAACAAAAGCTGGGGTTAAAGTCACAGTATATTGCCAAGACTTCAGCGTTGCTCAAGGTGCATCGAGTAATAATATTGCCGCACTATACCCACTTATTCATCAAAAAGCCGATGATATTAGCCTATTTTATCAACAAGCTTTTGAGCAAGCACTCACTTATTATAAAAGTATCAGCGAGCAAGGATTTCACTTTGATCACGACTGGTGCGGCCTGTTAGAAATATCCTATAAACCCGCTTTAGCATTGCGTCAGCAACATATAGCAGACTCTAGTGTTTGGCCAAAAAGCTTAATTCATAGTGTTGATAAAAACCAAGCTAGCGCATTAGCAGACATAGCCCTTGATCATGGCGGGCTATTCTTCCCTAAAGCGGGCTGGATAGCCCCTGCTCAACTGGTAAAGCAAATATTTAAGGCGGCTGAATTAAGTCATCGCCTGCGCATTGAAACCGGTTGTAAAATTAATAAAATTAGCCAACAAGCTCAAGGAAAATGGTTACTACACAGCGATACAGATAATTATCCAGCCAATGTTATTATCTATTGTGGCGGCGCCCAAGGCATACCCTTGAACCTGATTGAGCAATTACCCTTAACCTCGGTACGTGGCCAAGTCAGTAATATGACCAGTAATGAAAAAATTGCCAAACTAGCCACCGTTATTTGCCATAAAGGTTATTTAACACCGGCGAATAAAAATCTGCACTGCATAGGGGCAACGTTTCAAAAGCACAGCTTTGATATCGACAACAAAGCCGAAGAAGACCAATTTAATCTTACTATGCTAGATAAATGCTTACCGGGTTTAACACAATGGCAAAGTACAGATATTTTCAGTAGCAAAGCGCGCTTACGTTGTATGACGCCAGATCACTTACCAATGGTAGGTGCTATGCCTGACATTAATGGCCATAAGCAACAATTCCCACACTTAAGTAAAGATAAACGTTGGCGCTATAATCAACAAGCACCCGTGATTGAAAATCTATATATGTTGACTGGATTAGGTGCGCGAGGACTTTGTACTGCACCCCTATTGGCCGATATTTTAACTGCTGATATTTGTGGTACACCCTATCCACTAAATAATGAACAGTTATTTAACCTGGCGCCAAATCGCTTTGTTATTCGAGACATTATTCGTCGTAAGTTCGATTGAGTAGTTCTACTTAAATCTAAAAAAAAAGCAGCTAATTCAACATGAAAAGCTGCTTTTTTTTCAAACTGACGGCAATAAAAGTTACGCTGTAAAACTTACGTTGTAAACTTACGCTGTAAAAGCCGTTTTTAATTCTAGCCAATAATCTTGTACAATTTGGTGATCTTGTGGCGTAAGCTCAGTACGAGCAACTTGTAGCTTCTCACTAATATTTATCGCTAACGTTTGCGTTAACACTTGTGACTCATCGCCATATTCACTGCTCGCTAAACTAATAAATCCTCTTAAATAACTCCCGGCAAATAGTTCATCGCCGCTAACATCTTGTGTAACTTGTTCATCTAAAAAGTGATATAACGCGGTAAGGTTTTCAAATTGCATACTTAATTCCAAATTCATGTAGACTCGTTTTTCAACTGCGTCTATTTTTAATATATTTACAGTTTTTTCGGCAGAGCTATTTATTATTGCGGACTAGCAACCGGATATAATACTTGATCATTATAACCTGTGATAACCGCCAAATAGCCCGACAAAACTATATCGAGTTCGCTGTCACCGGTGTCAGCAATTAAAGGCCTAGCTTGTAGCGCATTCAATTTTGCTTTTGTTGCGATAATAATAATATTTTCTTTACCTATAGCGCGAATAACACGTGGGCTCAATTGTTGATTACCGCGGCCAAATATATGACCTTGACCACCAATTAAGGTAATAAGCAGCTTAACTTTACCTTGTGCATAAGGCTGAATTAACTGCCAAAGCTGAGGTTCAGTCAAATCACTGGCGATTAAGGCTTGCTCGCTTATCGCATCGACGCCCAGTAAAGTATTTTCAAGCGCCAACTCTTCCATAACAAAAGCCGTGGTAGAGCCTGAGCCAATAATAAATAGCTCGTCATCCATTTTAGCGATAACATCCGCGGCAATATCTTGTAACACCAACTCATCCGACTCTATGCCACCGGATTTAACCGCTTGAATATAACGTAACTCTGATGGTACTTGCATTTCACCAAAGCGCTTTGCTTTTACTATGCCTTGGCGAAATAAACTTTCATCAATATCCATCACGTCAGCATCGGTTAAGCTCACTAATTGATTCGTTATCATCAATTCGACCACTCGCCCAGCCGCTTTAGGCGTAATAGCATAAACACCTGAATGAATTTTACAACCCGCAGGAATGCCCAATACCGGAAACTTGTCTTCAACAATATGGCAAACATTACGTGCAGTGCCATCACCGCCAGCAAATAACAGTAAATCAATATCTTTAGTGATTAATGCGGTAACTGCCTGCTCAGTATCAAGCTCGGTGGTAAGCCTATCTCCAAGCCTATTTTCAACTTTATATATCACTTGGGTGTTAAAACCTAACGCTTTAGCTGTATGCTCGCCCATATCGCCAGAAGCGGTATAAATAATGATATTTTCTTTGTAAGGTAGCAATATTTCTAACGCAAGTGTGGCTCTAGTGTTCGACTTTGCCATAGCGCCAAGCGCAATCGCTTGTTCAGCAATACCCATACCGTCGCTACCTTTTAATGCCACACTACCACCAATACCGGCAATAGGATTAATGACTAAGCCTAATTTAAATTGTTTCATTAATTAATCTCATAAATTTTCCGTCCATTTATTTCAAAGACACTGGTTCTGCTGAGGATTTAAATTTTAATGACATTACTTTCAAAAAAATTATTTTCAAAAACATTCATGGTCCGAAAATTTAAAATGCCCAGAGATTAAAGGCCAAGGCGTTTGATAATAATTTGTTAAAGCGATAATAAATGTTGCTGCATCGTTAGGAAAACCGTATTCAAGATAGGCAAGCACTTGTTGGTATACCTTAGCTTTAAATGCCACTCGGTCAGTTTCGCCGTTACCCAGCAGATTATCGCTAGAAACATCAAAAGCTTTTCCTGTAGCGACACATAACGCCCATTCAATGGCCTGCGGTTTAATCTCTACTTGCTCAAATGCTTGTTGTTGGCTTTGATCACGACCATCAGGAATATACCAATAGCCAAAGTCTTCTAATAATCGCCGCGAAGCCCCTGCCAAGCACCAATGAGAAACCTCATGTAACGCACTAGCATAATAGCCATGAGCAAAAATAATTTGATGGTATGAACATTTATCATGAACCGGTAAATAGAGCGGTTCACCATCCCCTTTTATTAATCGAGTATTATATTTTTCTTTAAAAGTGTCTTCAAAAATGCAGATTAAATCATTAAAACAATGTTTCATGAAAGCCAAATATATTAAGTTAGTTATTAATTACTATCACGCCAAGTATCGCATAACTTACTCTAATAAATCAGGAAAGTCATGCCCGTATATCACCCCAAAAAGCTAAAAACAAAATAGCTCTAGGATAGACATAGATAAACTAACGGCGTATATTATTGATTGTAAAGTTAATGTAAATATATAATTAAAAGTAAAAAACTTATCTTTAAGCAATGAATTGTAAAAATGTGAATTATAATTTAATTCACAACTAAATTTCAAGCAGCTAGTATATATTATCACTATGTTAGTAAATAGTTTAGCAAGTGAGTTTTACAATTATGGTTAGCAATTCGGAGAGTTAATTATGTCAACGGATATGACAAAACTACGTGCGTTTATACTGACTTCAACAGTTGATATAGCAGGGGAATCACACTTAACGCTGCTCAATCGCTTCACTGGCTTAATCAAAGCCTGTAATATTAATATTGAGATAGGGAATAAACTTCCTGATAAATCAGAATTACTTTCATATCAATTTTTGCTAATCGACTTATTGGATTATCAAGTAGGAAAAGGTTTACCCACTAACATTACAGCGCTTGCCGCTAATAATACCACCATACTGTTTAATGCTACCGACGGAATAACCTGTGAGAAAACTGCCTTACTGTCCAATGTAAAAGGCGTATTTTATACCAAGGATCGACCTGACATCATATTAAAAGGTTTTGACGCTATCATGAAAGAAGAGTCTTGGTTTAAACGCACGACCATGAACAAAGCCATTAGCGACTTATTAAGAAACAACAAAATTCAGCAAACTAAACTTTTTGATGACAACACGGATATGATTTTTCCTACGTTAACCAAGCGAGAAAGAACAATCATCGGCTTAGTTTCTAGAGGCGCTCAAAATAAAGAAATAGCAGAACAACTCAATATTAGTCCCAATACGGTAAAAACACACCTCTACAGTATTTTTCGAAAAACCAGCTCACGAAATCGTATTGAGCTTATTAGTCGAACACAACGTTATACAGCTACACTTAATTAATAACCTGAGTTAATAACCTGAGTTAATAACCTGAATTTTTAAAATACAAACTGTCCCATCATCCAATATATTTACAGATTTCATCACGGGATAAATAAGATTAACACTTTTACAATAATAAATGGGTGAGTGTGCTCAGTTCTAAATGTGTTCTCACCTTTAGAACTTAATAATAAAAAAGCAAACATACACTGACATCAGCTAAGTATCAGCTCGCCAGACTTTGCGCTTAATTCCTTTCACCACCAATTCCGTAATAGCTTTTTCAATCGCTTGCTGCACACAAACATGCATGGGTTCATTTTCACTAAAACCACCTTCAGCTTCAGCTAAACGCTTAAAGCTGACATAGCGGAAAAATCCAGCTCGTACTTCTTGACTCAAGACCTTTTTATTAGTGGATACCGACACCAGAACTTGTCCAGTTCGAACATCAACCGCACGTAAATACACAGTGATCTGATCTTCACGATAAAGCTCTGAAGCACCAATACCAAAATATTCCGCACCAAAACCACCCGTTTTAGTATTAGAGTCATAGCTGATAATACCGCCTTCAAGTAGTATTTTAGCTGTGGTCAAAGGAGGTAATTCAATATTTTCTGTGGCTTTACTTGCTTGATTTGCCGCACGGGTAATTTTTCGCTCAGTTAATACATTTTGTAGACCTTCACGCTCTACCGGCAAGAACCAGTCAGAATCACTTAATGCTTGCATTAGAATAGACGTTGCTCCTTGCGTTACCGCAGTAGAAAATGAACTGACATTCGCCTGTGGTTTGTATTGCCCTGTTTGGTCACGATAAGAATATACCGACACAGGTATGGCACCTTTAGGCTTAGGCAGCGACTTTAGTTCTTTAAAGCTTTCAAGTGGCGTCATCTTTGTTGCTAACGACTGCTCTGGCGGAAATAAGTTACTCGCGGTATCCAGAACACTACAGGCCGACAAGAAACTGACAAGACTCACGATTATAATTTTTTTCATTTATTCATCCAAACTTCGGTATTTCAATTATTGTTATTTTTCCCGTCAACAAATCAGTAATTTCTATTGTAATTGCATCACTGTTCGCAGATAAAATATCAATTTGATAGTCACCACTAATAAAGCTCTCGTCTTCACCAATATTTAGGTTGGTATTTTCACCTAAGACCGTATCTTTATATTTACTGACAATATCACTGAGGGTTGCACGCTCTAATGCGTCTGATACTTTTTCTTCAAAGCTTTGTTCACTCCGTGTTGCTGTATGTTTATTTTGCGCTTGTGCTTTGCTTAACAAAAAACCACCGTTTGACGCGCTACCTCCAAAACTGGGATTAATGGGTGTGTAAACTAATTCTGTACTTAACGCATAATTACTTAAGCTAAGATAAACCACCAACACTAAAATTAATTTCTTCATTGTTACTGCCTTTTAATTACCAACCATTGCTACCAACCACTGCTAGCCATATCTATACTGTCTTGGTTATATTGAGTTTTCGCCATAGCATCAATCAAGATAAATATAGCTTGCTCCACTTTATTTTGAACGGGTGATTGACGACGGCCAAAATAAGTAACATAAATAATGCGACCATTGAGTAATAAGCTAAGTTTAGTACCCGCCATCGGCACAATTTGCTCAATTAATTGCGCATTTATGCCTTGCGTATTTGGTATGTCACGCCATAACTGACTAAATTTAAAATAAAAATCATGACCTAAACGACTCTTAGTGTTATCAAGTAATAGGCCCCCTATTTCGACTTCTTCAACTTCGTTAGTGGCGTAAGACATAGGAGTAGATAACAAGGAGAGTGTTACCATACAAAAGCAGATATATTTAGACATATCATGAGACATATAATGAGACATAAAAAGGGGCTTTAAGCCCCTTATTAACTTATAGAATATAAGCAATTATTGCTGCACAATTACTGCCGCATTCCAATCACCTACTTGTGTGATTGAAACAGAACCAGAATCACTAATAAATGAACCTTCAACAATGTTACCATTACCAAATTGGCTGACATTAAAAGCGACATTAGTACCGCCAATTAGCATAGTGTCCCCCCCTTCGCCAGTGATTAAGTTTTCATTACCTATTTGCTCAATATTAATGTCATGATTACTACCTTCAACTAAAATATCTAATGAGTTCAACTCACCGCTTTGGGCAATATCAATGGTATTAGTATTGCTACTAATCATCGTACTTAACATAACCACGGCGTCGTTAGCATAACCTGTTTGCGCGATTTCAATGTCATTTTCGCTGGTAGTCAACTCATTATTGTCAACTGAAGCCTCTAAAATGACGACGTTTTCATCGCCTGATTGCATCACGTCAATGTCATTGTCGTTACCATTAAAGTTAACCACGTGGCTTTCATTTAAGTTACCTATTTGTACTGATGAGTATTCGTTATTAACACCGATAGCGCCAATATAACTAATGTTACTATCACCTACTTGCAGGTAATTAAACTCATTATCATCACCGATAGCTTCAAAAGTAGCACTGTTATCACTACCGTTTTGCATAATATCTGTTGAGTTAGCTATACCCGCATAAATACCTGATTCAGCAGTATTGCGGTCACCTTCTTGATCAATAGAGATTTCATTTTCATCGCCATCAACTGATGCAATAGTCACCTGATTACGATCACCATCTTGTTCAATAGCCAATTCGTTAGCATTACCTGCAATCGCTGAAATATTTATCACATTCCAATAACCATCTTGAGTGACTTCAGCCGCATTGAAGTCACCCACTATGCTTCTAAAATAAGCTTCATGCCATTCGCCGTCTTGTACAATGTCGAGATCATTGTTAACCCCAACCATTTCGTTATTAAATGCCCAATGACCACCTTCAGCTTGATCTATAGCAATAAAATTACCATCGCCTAGCACTTGGTTAATCACACGGTTACCAATACCCAAATAACCCGCACCTAATTGAGTCACTTCGATGCTGTTGTCATTACCTGTAACCTTGTTATCTGTTTCGTTAATATCACCATTTTGTTCAACGAACAGCAGATTATTATTACCCGTATAAGAACCAAGAGCTAAGTTATCACTGCCAATTTGAATAATTTCAGTGATATTGCCTTCACCAATAACAGTAAAGCTGTCACCGTTAAAGTCACCTTCTTGCATAACAGCCGTTTCGTTACCTTCATCAACACCTTCAGCAGAGGTCTGAGATATAACAATGACATTGCCTGAGGCACTCACCATTAAATCGGATTGAATAATAGTGCTTTCAGTTTCTACTTTTGTTTCTTCAACAGCAAAAGCGCTTTGGTTTAGTCCAAGTGCCATAAAGACAGCACAAGCAATTAATGATTTATTAAGTTTCAAAATATATCCCTATTTTTGTTTTATATGAGTAAAAATTTAACCCATATATATTATTAATGGATAAGCAGCTTACTTTTCTTATCTGTAGTAGCGTTTTGTATTCCCATAGTAGTTTTGAAAATAATACGAATACTATTATTAAAAAAACCAGTAATTTTATTAAAAATTTTTGCAGTGAGATTTTGAAGTACCAGCTTTATTTGTCTCACTTCACTTAACTGGTTTTATTGGAGTAGCGCTATCATTAGTAAATTTGCAGATTACATCAATAGATAAACCATCAAAAAAAGGCACTTTTCAGTCTTTTGCTTTACTAACCTCAACAATTCCAATAAAAGCGCAGTTCGCTTTATTTCGTTGCGTTAAGAACTCTACGTCGTTTACCAATCAATAAACATCACCCTATTTCATTATTTAAATAAAAACTTAAAAAACAATAAGATAAGAGAAAAAAATAGATATAAATTGAATATGAAAATGTTAACAATTAAAAAGCACTAAAAAAGGACTAGTTTTAGCGCGCTAATTACAATCAACAAAAAGTAGTAAAAAAGTAGTAAAAATATTAAAAAAACATCTTTATAGTAATGAGAAAGTCGTGTTTGTTGCAATTTTATAGTCACAACTCTATTTTTATGATTAAAGTAATAAGGTTGCGTAAACCCATAGAAAGTAGAAAAGTTAAAAATAAAGGACTACGGCCTAACGCTTATTTTTGGGCTATAAATAATGTAAATACAATACTAAATAAATATGGAGCAAAAAATGAAAGCAAAATTATCGGCTTTAACTTTAGCCTTACTGCCATTATTAGCAAATGCATCAATCGAGCTAAATTCAGTAAAAAACCTTACTTACAAATCAGACTCAATTATTGTTGTCTATAAGAACAATGCCTCTCAATTTGACCGTCGCGCTGCTCGTAACCTTGTTCAGGCTAAAATTTCTGATCTAAACAATGACGAAATTGATGATAAATATCGCAACTTAAATAAAGGCCGCATAGCAAAATTTTCACTCAATAGTAATATGTCAGTGAAAAATGCACTAAAAGAGTTACGCAAAAACTCAGCGGTTTTATATGCTGAACCTGACTACATTGTCAGCATCGCTGGTATTCCAGATGATGCACGATTTGATGAACTTTGGGGCATGCATAACACAGGACAAACAGGCGGCGTAGATGATGCTGATATTGATGCGCCTGAAGCTTGGGATATTTCTACCGGTAGCCGCGATGTCATTGTTGGTGTTATCGATACAGGTGTTGATCATACGCACCCAGACTTAGCAGCAAACATCTGGGTAAACCCTGGCGAAATTGCAGGAGATGGCATCGATAATGATAACAATGGCTATATTGATGATATTCATGGTATTAACGCTATTACCAATAGTGGTGACCCCATGGATGACAATGGCCATGGTACTCATGTATCGGGCACCATTGGCGCAACAGGTAATGATGGTATAGGGGTTGTTGGTGTTAACCACAATGTATCTATTATTGGTTGCAAGTTTTTGGATTCGGCAGGCAGTGGTTCAACCTCAGATGCTTTGACATGTCTCGATTATTTTGTTGGCTTAAAGAATAACCATAACGTTGACATCAGTACCTTAAATAACAGTTGGGGTGGTGGTGGTTTTAGCCAAACGTTATACGACGCAATAACGGCAACTTCAGATGCCAATATCTTATTTGTCGCAGCGGCTGGTAATGGCGGCTATGATAATGATGCTAGCCCTAGCTACCCGGCAAGCTATGATCACGACAGCGTTCTTGCCGTCGCGGGAACTAACCATACTGATGCTATGTACACATCATCACAATACGGTTTAACCTCCGTCGATATTGCCGCTCCTGCGCGTAATATACTGTCGACTGTACCTGGTGGCGGCTATTCTTCTTTTACCGGCACATCAATGGCTACACCACATGTAGCAGGTGCTGCAGCATTAGTATTATCAGTTAACCCTGAGTTATCTGCGGTCGAGTTAAAAGAATTATTAATGAATTCTGGTGATGCTAACCCAGCAACGGAAGGCAAAACAGTTTCGGGTAAACGCTTGAATATACATACCGCTTTACTTGACGCAGATCCATCTCCAGGGTTTACGCTTAAAGCGACACCAAATTCGACTACAATTGAAGCTGGCGAAACAGCAACTTATAGTTTTGACATCGGTTCTGTTGCTGAATGGGATGGTGAAGTTAGCTTAACATTAGTTGGCTCACTTGCTGGCGCGATATTGTCAACTGACACAGCGACACCAGGTACAACATTTGAATTGACTGTATCAACCACCAGCGAAACACCATGGGGGGAGTATGACTTTACGGTAACAGCAACCAGTGACGAACTAGTGAAAACAGCAAGCGTTCTCTTAATGGTTAACCCACAAGGTTTGATTGAGTTAACTTACACTAATGATGAAGTTATGAGCATTCCAGATAACGATGCTACCGGCATAACTTCAGTCATTAATGTTGCAGATGAGCTCACAGTATTTGCATCAGATATTTATGTCAATATCACTCACACTTGGATTGGTGACTTAACGGTAATGTTAACCTCTCCTGCAGGTACTTCTGCTGTGTTACACAATGCATCAGGTGGTAACGAACAGAACATTGACAAAACCTTTAGCTCTGATGCGTTCAATGGTGAAGTAACAACCGGCGATTGGATATTGAGTGTTGCAGATAATGCAGCAGCGGATACGGGCTCATTAAACAACTGGGCAATTACTATTACCGGTATTGGTGAAGTACTGCCTAGCGCACCAGAAGTTAGCTTTGCTTATGAAGCAGATGGCCTTACAGCTACCTTTACTGACAACAGTACCGACAGAAATGACGATATGGTGAGTTGGAACTGGAGCTTTGGTGATGGTGTAGTATCGAGCGAACAAAACCCTATTCATACCTTCGCAGAAACAGGCAACTATGATGTTATGCTTACCGTAACAGACGCTGAAGGCTTAAGCAGCAGTGAAACTGTCATTGTTACTGTTTCATCAACCAATATTGAAGCTGCCGTTAAACGAGCATATAAATCTCGTTTAGGTCGCTTACGTGTTGATATTACATGGGAAGGTACTTCCGCTGATATGGTAGATATTTTCCGTAATGGTATTAAAATTGACACAGTTGAAAATGCTGGAATTTACCGTGACCGCGAACGTCGCACTACGGAGAGTCAGTTTATTTACCAAATATGCGATGCATCAACAGCATGTTCAAATGAAGTAACCGTAAACTTCTAAGCATTATTGTTTAACCTGCAAAAAGGGCTTCTAGTAAACTAGAAGCCCTTTTATTTTTCCCTTTAACTAAAAAACTCATCTACTAACATATCGCCCCATACTCTCTGGTATTATGGCGACAACCGCTATTATAAAAAGCTCAGTTACCCTGCTAGGCAGAGTATCGCCCGTTAAAGCTTAATGTCAGATATAAAGAATGTTAGATATAGAGCATTTCAGGAACCACTAAGCCAGAGAAATTCCAGTCCGATAGCATCAATTAAACATAGTTTTAACGAAAAACGGCGATTGTTACCTCGCCGTTTAAAATCATCATTTAAAATCTAGTATTAAAATGTAGCCTAATCTTTAGTGCTTCTCATATCTAAAATCGGCATATTACTGCTGCCTAAAATGGTTGCAGGTAATTTACCATCCCAATTTTGCGCTTCAGTCAGCTTCACAATTAACGGATTATTACCCAGTGCTTTCGCTTTAGCCGTGATAGCCTCGGCTTCTGCCAAACCTTTAATTCGAATAGACTCAGCTTCAGCAATCGCGACTAATTTAATACCATCCGCTTTGGCTTTAGCGGTGTTTACATCACGCTGTGCTTCAAGGTTCTGTCTGGCTAACTTGTGCTTTTCGGCGTCAGCTAGATTTTTCTCGGTTTGTTTAGTTTCAATTGAGGTTAAATACTTCGCAGGAAGTTGAATATTTTCAATTTGAATATTATCGACAGTTACCGGAAACTCTTTCATTTCTTCAATGAAGTTAGCTTCAATCGCTTGAATCGCACCCGCTCTGTCTTGAATAAGCTTTTCCGCGTCATATTGTGGAATAACATCTTTTGTCGCTGATCTAAAGCGGGGATCTAAAATTCGGTTTTCAAATTGTGACAAGCCACCATATTGTCTAAATAACTCCAATGCCGCGGCTTTATCGACTGTCCAATTCACTGATACGCTAATAGTGACCGGCATTTGCTCTTTGGTACTTGAGGCCATTTTTTCTTCATTTTTACGGGTTCGCACTTCTATTTCTTCAACGCTATCAATAAAAGGAACTTTAAAATGTAGACCCGGATTTACCTGCTCTTTTGCTTCACTAAAGCGTTTTACAATGCCGATATGACCTTCGTTAACCGTATACACAGAGCCAATGCCAGCAACAACAACTGCTGCAACAACGACAAGCGATTTTACTGGGATATTAAATTTTTCTATTTTCATGAGTAAACCTTTTTTATTTTGTATAGTATTTATTATCTGCATTTATTCTTTTATATCGTCACTTTCTTCAAGACTGTCAACACCACCTTTAATAATGAAGTAACCAAAAACACCTGATATCAGTGAACCAATCACAATGCCTAACCTGTCTTGAAACATAAGGTTAACGCCATTGCCTTGCTCGAAGGCTAAAGAGCCAATAAATAAGCTCATGGTAAAACCCACGCCACATAATATGGCCGCACCATAAAGCAAGCGCCAATTTACCTTAGCGGGCATTTTTGCCCAACCCAACTTTATAGCAATAAAACAAAAACCAAACACCCCAAGTTGCTTGCCAACAACCAAGCCCACAATAATGCCTAAGGGTACAGGTGCCATCACTTGCTCAATACCAACACCCGCAAAGCTTATTCCCGCATTAGCAAAAGCAAATACCGGTAAGATAATAAAGGCAACCAACGAATGCAAATTATACTCTAAAGACTTCAGCGGTGATGCCTCACCCTCTTTACCTTTGATAGGAATAAAAAACGCTAACACAACACCAGCTAATGTCGCATGTACACCCGACTTTAATACCGCTATCCAAAGTACAACACCTAAGAAAATATAAGGTGCGGTATTGGTGACGCCACGTTTATTCATAGCAAATAATATAGCGATGATACTGGCGGCAACCACTAAGGATAATAATGAAAGTTGATCGGTATAAAATAAAGCAATAACAATAATAGCGCCTAAATCGTCAAATATAGCTAACGAGGTTAAAAACACCTTGAGTTGTAACGGTACCTTACTACCGATAATCGACAAAATACCTAAGGCAAAAGCAATATCGGTAGCGGTTGGAATTGCCCAACCATTAATCGCATCTGGATCATTATAATTAAAGGCGACATAACATAAGGCAGGTATCAACATTCCGCCTAAAGCGCCTATGGCCGGCAATGTCACTTGTCCTGGTTGTGATAAATCTCCTTCTATAAATTCTCGCTTAAGCTCTAAACCCACAAGAAAGAAGAACAACGCCATTAGGCCGTCATTTATCCACAATAATAGTGGTTTAGCTATTTCAAAACTGCCAACCGCAACCTGAACGGGAATGTTCAACAGCATGTCGTAGTAGACCATAAACGGCGAATTGGCGATAATCATCGCCGCTACGGCAGCAAACATTAAAATAATGCCACTGGCCGCTTCAAGATTTAAGAAATCATTAACACTTTTAATCATCATTTGTTCTCATCAATTTATTGACCGCATGACATAATATGTCACATAGCGTGTTTTTACAAATTTGTTAAGCTGTTAATTTGTAAACGTTTTAATTTACATCGGCAGCCATTAATGACAAAAATTCGGAAAGATGCATTAATATCGAAAATAATTCATCTTTATAGTCCGCTCACTGGTAATATTGCATTTAATAAGTGTAATATGTAAATAGATGAAAAGAAAACCCAGCAAATATTTCCCAAAGGCTAATGTATAAATGAAAAAACTTGATGATATAGATTTACGTATTCTCACCTTGCTTTATAAAGACGCAGATATTACCAACAAAGAGTTAGCATCGCAGATAGGTATAGCGCCCTCAACTTGTTTAGAGCGTGTTAAACGCATGAAAAATAATGGCGTAATCAATAACGCTTTTATTGATATCAACTTCAAGAGTATTGGTGGCAACATTGAAGCAATAGCAGCAATAAAGCTACAACCGTATTCAGAGTTAATTGTCAATAAACTGAGAGATGATCTACTTAAGCTACCTGAAATTGTCAGCTTATATCACATGGGCGGAAGCTATGATTACTTTATTCATATGTCGGTAAAAGATAGTGAACACCTACGTCAATTTGTTTTCAATGCCATTACTTCTCGCGAAGAAGTCACCACAGTAGAAACTTCACTTATTTTTGAGCATAGCCGCAGCGGCGTATTACCCATTTTTGATGATGAATAGTGCATCCTGTAAATACACGTGTATCCATGCACTCGCGACATTGCCTAAATATAGCCTACATAATGTAGGTACTTAATTTTTGTCGAGAACAAAAAAACTGCCCTACATTCTGCACATAAAAATCCCGCAACATAGTGCGGGATTTTAGTGTTGAGTTATTATCGAACTGTATTCGAGCTATATTCGAGTTATCTTAGCTTTTAAGATCATCGAAGAAATTTTTCACACCGTCAAAAAAACCGGTTTCTTTTGGGCTATGCTTGCTGGTGCTTTTACCCATTTTTTCTTCTAATTGGCGAAGTAAGTCGGCTTGATCGCCCGATAAACTAATCGGCGTTTCAATCACTACCTTACACATTAAGTCGCCCACTGAATGGCTGCGTACTGACTTGACACCTTTGCCACGCAAACGGAACATTTTGCCTGTTTGGGTTTCTTTTGGTATTTTCAGCTTAACTTTACCTTCAAGCGTTGGTACTTCAATGTCGCCACCTAAAGCAGCTGTTGTGAAGCTGATCGGTACTTCACAAAATAAGTGATTTTCATCTCGAACAAATATTTTGTGATCTCGAACATTCGCTTGCACATATAAGTCACCTGCGGGTGCGCCATGTTCACCGGCTTCACCTTCACCTGACAAACGTATTCTATCGCCGGTATCAACACCCGGTGGAATTTTAACAGATAAGGTTTTTTCTTTTTCAACACGACCTTGACCACGACATGAAGTACAAGGGTCGGTAATAACTTTACCTTTACCAGAACAGGTTGGACAGGTTTGTTGCACAGCAAACAAGCCTTGACGCATTTGTACTTGGCCATGACCATGACAGGTTGAACACGTTTTCGCACTGGTGCCTTTTTTAGCGCCACTGCCATCACAAGGGTCACAACTAACAAATGTGGGGATTTGAATTTCTAAGGTCTTACCTTTAACGGCTTCTTCAAGACTAAGGTCAAGGTTGTAGCGTAAATCTGAGCCACGACGCTGGCGAGATTGACCACCACGACCGCGACCACCGCCACCGCCACCAAAAATGTCGCCAAAAATATCACCGAAGGCATCACCAAAATCTTGTCCGCCGCCAAAACCGCCACCGCCGCCGCCGTGTCCGCCTTGTTCAAACGCCGCATGGCCGTATTGATCATACGCCGCACGTTTTTGATCATCGTTTAATATTTCATAAGCTTCTTTAACTTCTTTAAACTGTTCTTCTTTTGATTTATCACCTTGTGTTCTATCTGGGTGATATTTCATTGCTAAACGTTTGTAAGCTTTTTTGATATCGCGCTCAGCTGCATCTTTAGACACTTCAAGCACTTCATAATAATCGCGTTTTGACATAGGTTTGATTTCTTTACTTCTATTTATGGATACTAAATTTATGGATACTAATTTGTTTAACTTCTTTCTTAGACGCTGTAGCGTTCACTTTAACACCTTAAAAATCTAAGCAAATTAACATCAGGTAATAATTAATTTTTCGTTGTTACTTTACATAATAAAGCGCTGATAACTATCAGCGCTTTATTTATGGTAACTAAACCACAAAGTTTAATTGTTTTTTGTTGTCACTGTATCCTTCTAGAACAAGGTGAACACGCCAAGCATACAATGTATGTGAGCATGTCCGCGCTGCTATTGAGCAATATAGTGGCAAGCTAACAATTAACTACTTGTCGTCTTTAACTTCTTCAAACTCAGCGTCAACTACATCGTCGCCGCCTGGTGCATCAGCTTCAGGAGCTTCGCCTTCAGGTGCGCCACTTTGTGCTTGAGCTTTAGCTTGAGCAATTTCCATTAACTTAGCTGAAGCTTCAACAACCGCTTGAGTTTTGGCATCGATCTCTTCTTTACTTTCGCCTTTAATGGCAACGTTAAGTTCATCTAATGCTGTTTCAATTTTTTCTTTGTCTTCGCTTGGTAAATCGTCGCCTGCTTCTTCAATTTGCTTACGCGTTGCGTGAACCATGCCATCAGCTTGGTTACGAGCTTGTACAAGCTCTTCAAATTTCGCATCTTCGTCAGCATTTGCTTCCGCGTCACGTACCATTTGCTCTACTTCTTCATCTGATAAACCAGAAGAGGCTTTAATGGTGATTTTTTGCTCTTTACCAGTATTCTTATCTTTCGCTGTTACGTGCAAGATACCATCAGCATCTAAATCGAAAGTTACTTCAATTTGTGGCGTACCACGTGGTGCAGCGTCAATACCTTCAAGGTTAAATTGACCAAGAGATTTGTTTGCTGAAGCTTGCTTACGCTCGCCTTGCACAACATGTACTGTTACTGCCGCTTGGTTGTCGTCTGCGGTAGAGAATGTTTGAGATTGCTTAGTTGGGATAGTGGTGTTTTTCTCGATAACTTTCGTCATCACGCCGCCCATAGTCTCAATACCTAATGATAATGGCGTAACGTCTAATAATAGTACGTCAGTTACATCACCAGAAAGTACACCCGCTTGAATCGCAGCGCCTGCAGCTACAGCTTCATCAGGGTTAACATCTTTACGAGGTTCTTTACCAAAGAATTCAGTCACAACTTTTTGTACCATAGGCATACGTGTTTGACCACCTACCATGATAACGTCGTTAATGTCACTAATTGAAAGGTCAGCATCTTTAAGTGCTTGTTTAAGCGGACCTAAAGTGGCTTTAACCATGTCTTCAACTAAAGACTCTAATTTAGCACGCGTAACTTTGATGTTCATGTGCTTAGGGCCTGAACCATCAGCAGTGATGTAAGGTAAGTTAACATCGGTTTGTTGTGCTGAAGAAAGCTCACATTTTGCTTTTTCTGCCGCTTCTTTCAAACGCTGCATAGCAAGAGGATCAGTGGTTAAATCCATGCCTTGATCTTTCTTGAATTCAGCTACTAGGTAGTTGATTAAACGGTTATCAAAATCTTCACCACCTAGGTGAGTGTCGCCGTTAGTCGCTAGTACTTCAAACGTGTGCTCGCCTTCAACTTCATCAATTTCGATGATAGAGATATCAAATGTACCACCACCTAAATCGTATACCGCAACAACTTTGTCACCTTCTTGCTTGTCCATGCCGTAAGCAAGGGCAGCAGCAGTTGGCTCGTTGATGATACGTTTAACTTCAAGACCGGCAATACGACCCGCATCTTTAGTTGCTTGACGTTGTGCATCGTTAAAGTAAGCAGGAACCGTAATAACGGCTTCAGTGACTTTCTCGCCTAAATAGTCTTCAGCTGTTTTTTTCATTTTTGCTAAAACTTCAGCAGAAACTTGTGGTGGAGCGATATTTTTATCACGCGCCGTTACCCAAGCATCACCGTTGTCGGCTTTAACAATACCAAATGGCATAATTTTTATATCGCGTTGAACTTCTTCATCTTCAAAACGACGACCAATTAAACGCTTAATGGCGTACAATGTGTTTTTAGGGTTTGTTACTGACTGACGTTTAGCAGGTTGACCCACTAACGTTTCGCCTTCTTCTGTGTAAGCTATGATTGAAGGAGTTGTACGATCGCCTTCTGCATTTTCAATTACACGTGCTTTACCGCCATCTAGAACAGCAACACAAGAGTTTGTTGTCCCTAGGTCAATACCAATTATTTTGCCCATCTTGAGGATCTCCGAATACTTATTACGTTAAAAATAAAGATTAAATCTTTCGATGAACAGTTAGTGGGGGCAGGAAAAAGTTTTTTCAACTATTTTTATCGAAATAAGTAAAAAACATCCGTTTTTATTTGCTCTGCTTTTTATTACTAACAATTAAGCATTTGCGGTCTATACCATTAGTAGTAAAGAGCTACACAATGATTATGCAAAAATATAGTTTAGAAAACATAGCAAGAACATGGTCATTAAATAAATACTCATTAGTTAATGGCATTAACCATAATTTTGCTTTGTTGATGGGCATTTATCTGAAGACGGTTAAATTTCATTTAACTTGGTGGACTAAAGTCCACCCTACAAGTAGTAACTTGGCCTTGGGCAATTGTTTTTGTGGGTTTTGTAGGTTTTGTAGGTCGGACTTTAGTCTGACACCCCTTAAGCTAGCAATTAATCTGATGGGTTAACAAACAGCTATCGCGGGTATTATTTTTTTTTCGGTGTTTATGCTGAAGACGGTTAAATTTCATTTAACTTGATGGACTAAAGTCCACCCTACAAGGGCCTACAGTGATAATGTGAATTTAGCCAGGTGATAGTGTGGGTTTTGCATGGTGATAGTGTGACTTGGGGCGATTTTTTTGTACTTAAAAAGATCAAATCTTGCACATAAAAAAGCCAAACATTTGTCTGGCTTTTCTTGTCGTGCAAAATTACCGAATAATAAAATTATGCGGTGGTATCTACACTCGGCTTAGCTTTTGACACCATCACCATAGCTGGGCGAATTAAACGACCGTTTAACTCATAACCTTTTTGCATAACGGCAATAACGGTATTAGGCGCAACACCTTCAACTTCTTGCATTGACATCGCTTGATGCAAATCAGGATTAAATGGTTGATCTTGTGGATCAATCGCTTGAATCGAAAATTTCTCTAACGAAGCTAATAAACCTTGATAAGTTAACTCAATACCTTCGATGATAGCAGTATTACTTTCGTCATCTTTATCGATATTTTGTAATGCTCGCTCTAAGTTGTCTACTGTTGTTAACATTTCAGCAGCAAATTTTTCTAAAGCAAACTTACGGGCTTTTTCAACATCTTGTGACGCACGGCGACGAACATTATCAACTTCTGCTTTCGCACGAATAACTGAATCTTTTTGATCGGCAACCGTTGATTTAGCGGTAGCTAAGGCGAGTTCAAGTTCGTTTATTTTTTCTTGCTCAACACTGATGTTTTCAGCTGCAGCGTCAAGTTGAACTTCAACTTGCTCTTCTGCATCCTCAATAATTTCAGCGGATAATTTTTCTGCTAAAATATCTTCAGCACTTTTATTCTCTGTTGACTCGTTAGCCATGAAAAACTCCAAAGTAGTTCTTAAATTTCAAAATAGGTAAATATAATAATGCTAATTATGGGGGTTTGTTTTTATGATTCAAGCACAAAAGTGAATCATTTAAAAAAAAGTCAACTTTACAAGCAAGCAAAATAGCGCGAAACTGCTGATAGTCCTTAATTATATTACATATTTATAAGCACCGTATGAGTAATTTATACCGCACTATTGGCTTAATTGGTAAACCTAACCATGAAGGTGCCAGTTCAACCATACAAGCTTTACATCAATATTTGTCGCAGCAAGGCTATCAAGTGCTGGTAGAAGACTCTGTGGCCAAAACCGTTAATATTGAAAATGTTGTCATGGCGTCACTTACCCGTATTGGTGAGCAGGCTGATCTGGCTATTGTTATTGGTGGTGACGGCTATATGTTAGGAGCAGCTAGAGTTTTAGCTTGTTACAATATTGGTGTTATTGGGGTTAACCGTGGCAATTTAGGTTTTCTTACCGATTTATCTCCTGATGATTTAATTACCCCGCTTGAAGCCATTTTAAAAGGTGAATCTCGCGCTGAACAACGCTTTATTATCGAAGCTGAAGTTTATCGCCACGGCAAACTTAAAAGCTCAAACAGTGCGGTGAACGAAGCGGTACTGCATGCAGGTAAAGTCGCCAGCATGATCGAATTTGAAGTTTATATCGATGGCAGCTTTATGTTTAGTCAACGCTCTGATGGTTTAATTGTTTCAACGCCTACCGGCTCAACCGCGTATTCTATGTCAGCGGGTGGCCCGATATTAACCCCCAATTTAAATGCCCTTTCCTTGGTGCCTATGTTTCCTCATACGTTAACCAGTAGACCTATTGTGGTTGATGGCAATAGCGAAATTAAACTAAAACTGGCCAATGAAAACTATGAAAACTTGCAAGTTAGCTGCGATGGTCATGTAATTTTAGCTGTTATGCCCGGTGATGAAGTGATTATTAAAAAAAGTGAATTTACCCTACGCCTAATACACCCACTTGATCATAACTACTTTAATGTACTAAGAAATAAATTAGGTTGGGGTCATAAACTCTACTAATATTGCTTAAACCTGCGATGAGTAGAATGTCGAAATATAAATAAAGTTGCAAACATAGCTTGAATAAAAACCAGATACTGTATAAATTAACAGTATCTGGTTTTTTAGTTACCATATCAATTGGTATAACACTTTGTCCAATATAACGTTGCGATAAAGACAGTGAGGCTACTATGTTATTGCAGCTCAACATTCAAAATTTTGCCATTGTGCGTTCACTCGACATTGATTGGCAACAAGGCATGACTACCATTACCGGCGAAACCGGTGCAGGTAAGTCTATTGCTATTGACGCCTTAGGGCTTTGCTTAGGTGATAGGGCGGTAACCAACGTCGTTAGACCTAATTGCGCGAAAGCCGAGTTAGCCGCCACTTTTGATACTAGTAATAACAAAAGAGCAAAAAAATGGCTAAAAAACAATGACATGTTGCTCGAAAATGAATGTATTCTGCGGCGGGTTATTTCTGCTGAAGGCCGCTCTAAAGCCTATATTAATGGTAGCCAAGTGCCTTTAACGCAACTAAAAGAAATTGGACAACTACTGATTAATATCCACAGTCAGCATAACCATCAACTCCTTGTTAAACCCGCTGAACAACGCAATATTCTTGACGCTTATGCTGGCCACCAGCACTTATTAGATGAAGTTAAATATTATTACCATCAATGGCGTGAACTTAGCCAAGAAGCCAAACTGTTGCAAGAAAGCAAAATACAACGTGAAGCCAAACAGCAGTTATTACAGTACCAAGTAAACGAATTAGATGAGTTTTCATTACAACTTGATGAATTTGAAAGCTTGGAAATTGACTATAACCGCCAAAGTAATGGTCAGCACATCCTCAATGAAACCTTAATTGCTGTACAACAATTATCTGAAGATGAACAATTTAACGTCGTTGATGGCCTACGGCACAGTACCGAGCAAATTACCACTTTAGGTAACTATGACCCGACATTAAAAGCCATAGCAGAACAGCTTAACGAAGCCTTAATTCAAGTTGAAGACGCTAGCCAAGAAATTAAGCATTATTACGAAAGTTTAGAGCTTGATCCACAAGCTTATACTTTAATAGAAGAGCGTTATTCAACCGCTGTGCTGCTAGCGAAAAAACATCAAGTGTCGGCAAGCTCATTAGCAAACTTTCATCAGCAGCTATTACAAGAGCTACAATTATTTAGCTCTGATGAAACACGTTTAAATCAAATTAAAGATGATATAGAGGCCGCAAAACAAAAATATCAACACGCTGCACTGATTTTGTCTGATTCAAGAAAAAAATCAGCCACTAAGTTAAGTAAGATGATCACCAAAAGCATGGCTGAACTTAACATGCCGTATGGCAAATTTTTCATCGATATTTGCCAAGATAAAAGCGAAAGCTTATCTGTTAATGGCAATGACAGCGTTAGTTATCTAGCGAGTTTAAACCCAGGGCAAGCGTTAGAAGCGATGAATAAAGTTGCCTCAGGCGGCGAACTTTCTCGTATTAGCTTAGCGATGCAAGTTATTCTGGCGGATAAAATTATTACCCCTACCTTAATATTTGATGAAGTTGATGTGGGCATCAGTGGCCCAACCGCCGCTATGGTAGGTAGCAAGTTGAAACAACTAGCAAAAAATACTCAGGTTATTTGTGTAACTCATTTACCGCAAGTGGCCAGTAAAGGTCATCAACAATTATTTGTCGCTAAATTAACCGATGGTGAACATACAGAAACCACAGTAACTGAACTTTCTAGCAATGGCCGCGTCCAAGAAATTGCTCGCTTACTGGCTGGTGATAAAATTACCGAAAATAGCCTAGCTAACGCGCAAGAATTACTGGCCGGATAAAGCAAAGATCAACAAGCGGGTAAAATAAACTAAAAATTATTTTGTATCTGTTAGCCCGCTTCGCTATTATCCCCATTCAAACTATAAAGGATAATTATAATTAACATGTTTTTTCGAGTATTAGCTATTGTAATCGCCTTGTCTGTTTCTGCCTGTTCTAGCTGGGTTTATCGTATAGATATTCCACAAGGAAACTATTTAGAGCAAAAAGATATCGACAAACTTCAAATTGGTATGACAAAAGAACAAGTTAAGTTTGTATTAGGTAGCCCTGTTGTTCAAGGCGCGTTTAATAAAGATATTTGGCATTATGTTTATAGTTTCAAATCAGGTCGAAGCGACGAATTCAACGCAAAAAAACAATTTACCATTACTTTTGATAACAATAAGGTTGTTAATGCTGAAGGTGATTTTGAATTACCCGAAAGCTATAACGTGCCCATGATTAACTAGGGTTAACTAGCGGTTAGTTGTTTTTTGAACATCATCACTCTTTCACATTGGCGTCCAGGAATGTACTGATGCATTGCAGCCATTAATGACTTTAATGGCGAGCAACTTCCATGTGATCTTGATATAAGGTTCATCCTGAAGATAAAGCATGTCTATTTTAGGACATGCTTTTTTATTGCTAAATTTTCAATAAATAACCTAATTGAGTCAGACTAAGTCATATATCAAAAGAGTAAATTAACTCTAGCCAGTATTACCTCGGTGTGGCTAAACCCGACCGCCAGTAATTTTATTAGCCCGGCCTTCTTCTTTGGCTTTTTCTGCTCTGCGTTTACGCACTTCTTTCGGGTCAGCAAGCAGTGGACGGTAAATTTCAATACGATCTAAGTCTTTCACCGTATCGGTTAACTTAGCTAAGCGATTCCAAATACCCACCTTATTAACGGCTAAATCTATTTCAGGAAACTCTTCAACGATGCCAGAAGCTAAAATGGCTTGCTCTAACGTAGTGTTAGGCTCAACAGTACAGCTAATAATCTCTTGTCGTGTCGGTGTGCCGTAAACCACCTCAATCGCGAATGGGGCTTGCTCACTAATTTCTTCACTCATAACCTATTCGCTCATCTTAATGTAAACTCTATTAATACGCAGCTTATACCACTAACCGTATACTTCTTTTGCTCGCTGAGTAAACGCTTGCACCATATTATTGGCTAAATTATTAAATACTCGACCAAAAGCTAAATCAAACATTTTATTAGAAAATTCATAATCTAAGGTCAATTCGATTTTACAGGCATCGTCAGATAAGGCTTTTAATTGCCAACCACCCACAAGATACTTAAAAGGCCCATCAACTAAACTCAATTTAACTTCTTGGTTGCTAATGAGCACATTCTGCGTGGTGAACCATTTTTTCAGACCACCTTTAGACACTAATATCGCGGCGGTCATACTATGTTCGTCTTGGGCAACTATTTTACTATCACTGCAATTAGGTAAAAACTTCGGGTAGGCAATCACATCATTAATTAAATAATACATATCTTCTACACTGTGCATCACTAATGCACTACGGCTTATGTTTGGCATTCACCCTCCAATTCTCAAGTGCGCTATCATAGCAAATGTCTTTTAAAAACGCATTAAAGTGAAAAATGATAAATAAGCCATTTAAATAACAGCAATACTCCGTATAATGTTGAAGATTGCTATTTTTGGTAGCAAACAAAATGGAAATATAATGGCAAAGAAAAAGAAATCAAGCAGCAATACTATTGCTCTAAATAAAAAAGCACGTCATAACTATACCCTCACTGATAAGTTTGAAGGCGGAATGAGCTTACAGGGTTGGGAAATTAAAAGTATACGCAGCGGTAAGGTAAATATATCTGACTGTTACGTACACATAAAAAATGGTGAGGCCTATTTACTTGGCGCTGAAATAATGCCGCTTAACGCCGCTTCTAGTCACGTGGTTTGTGATGCTAATCGTGACCGGAAATTACTATTAAACCGTCGAGAGCTAGAGAAAATTATTGCCGCTGTAGAGCGTGATGGTTATTCCTTAATCGCCACCGCCATGTATTGGAAAGCTTGTTGGGTTAAATTAGAGTTTTATTTGGGCAAAGGTAAAAAAGATCACGATAAACGTGCTGACATCAAAGATCGAGAATGGGCAGTAGATAAAGGCCGATTAATGAAAAATAGAAACCTAGATAGATAGTTGATTAAAAAATATCACGTTGTCTATTTAAACTAAGCGTTGTATAATGCGCTGCATAGACTTATATAGTCTATAGCAGTAGAAAAGAAGTAAAGAGTAAGCTTTGGGGCGGATCTAGGATTCGACGAGATTCATGAAACCCGAGGTGCATGCCCAGGGGCGGTTTGCCTGGTAAAAAGCCGCAAAACTATAATTGCAAACGACGAAACGTTCGCACTAGCCGCTTAGGCTAGCCATCGCCTCAAAAATTCTCCTATTGTTTAGAGGATCGATGGTCACCCCAAATAGGATAGCGAGGGAAGCACGCTTAAGGCTGAACCGCGAAATAGTATTAAGCTCACCATGACGAAGCCTGTCGGTTGGCGTCCAAGTGGTTAAATAAATGATCGACTAAGCATGTAGTACCAAGGATGTAGGCTTTTCGGACGGGGGTTCGATTCCCCCCCGCTCCACCAAAATAAAGACCGTTTTTAGTCTATTAGTTATACCTAGTAACTTTTAGATTTGGCCATAGTCTGGCAACAGGCTATGATAAAAAAAACCGCTTAATGGCGGTTTTTTTATGTCTAAAATTTACAAAACAACCTGCACTCAAAATATCCATGACTCTGACCCTTTGATTAGCCCACCATCGATTGCATAAATTAAAGAACAAGCTAAAAGCGAGTAATAAACCTAGATATGTCGCTTATACTATGAAATATAAGGTAAAATAGTGGCAAAATATTCTACTTAAAAGCAATAATGGCAAATTTTCAGACTCACTTCAATATAGCGGCGGCTTGTACAGGTATTAGCTCTGCAGTGCTATTATCAGCAGGTCATACTGACATCAATACAGCATTATGGTTGTGGTTTTTAGGCACTATTGGGGGATTGTTACCTGATATTGATTCCGACAACTCAACATCACTTGATATTATTTTCAATATATTTACCGCCGTCATTCTGCTGATGGTTTTGCACTATATTACCGGAGAGCACTTTAGAGAGATCCGTTTTATTGAGTTGCTGGTAATACCTTTAGCCGTTTATAGCATAATGAAATGGCTGATAAGACCGTTATTTGAAAAAGTGACGGTTCACCGAGGTAGCTGTCATTCTCTGTTATTCCTTATTTTATGCGGCCTACTAACAACGCAGCTAACTTGGATATTTAATAACGAATATGCCACTAAGTCGGCTATTCTTGCCTTACTTTCAGGTGGGTTTGTTTTCTTTGGCGGACTTATTCATTTAATTTTAGATGAAATATACAGTGTTGATTTAAGTAATATCCGCATTAAACGCTCCTTTGGCACAGCCCTGAAAATAGCCTATTTTAAAAGTAAAGGTGCAACATTTATGATGTTAGTTGCCAGCATCGCATTAGGCTATATGCTGCCGGAAACTGATACAACAATTAATTTACTAGCCGATTGGTCAACTTTTAATTTCTACTAAGAAGAGCGCCAGTCGATTGATATTTAGGGGATATATACTGTTTGTTAGAAGTCATATTTTCACAAAAAAAAGACACTAAAACGTGTCTTTTTTTATCTATTATTGCTCTCTAAAACGTTCAATTAGCCTATTTTACCAAGCTAACTTTTTACCCCATACGATGCAGGGCACAAATTTTATTACCTGATGGATCACGTAAATAAGCAAGGTAAATATTACCAACCGGCGCACTTCTAACACCTGGTGCGTCTTCACAAGCAACACCACCATTAGCAACACCCGCCGCTTGCCATGCATCGGCTTGCTCAGGAGACGTAGCAGAAAAACCAATAGTACTGCCATTGCCATGACCGGCTTCTTCACCGTTTATTGGTTTAGTTAGGGCGAGAATTCCGTTATCAGTAAAATAAAAGCACCGACCTTTTTCATCCATTACACCCGGTTTATGGCCTAGTTCACCTAAAATGGCATCGTAAAATACTTTTGATGCTTTTACGTCGTTCGCACCTATCATGATATGACTAAACATTTAATTTTCCTTTTTAATTGAACAAAAACACCAAGAGCGCTAGCTAATTTTTTGAATGATTTAGCTAGCGCTTTGGTCTCTAAAACTGTCTATAGCATGCACGACAAGCAGTTAATAACACAATAAAAAATTTGCATAACTTATAAAGTTTATAACTTATTTTTTAGCCAACAGCCTTAACTTCTGGGTTTTAATTGACCTATTGAGCCACAACTTGCCAAGTCTTAGCTTGGCGTTTGACGGCATAAACGCCAATATACAAAAACCAAGCAGAAGCTTTAACTAGTATTTACTTTCAGTTATCTATACATCATTTGTTAATACATCATTTGTTAATAAATCTTCACTGTTAGCACTGCGATTTTCGGCTATCCACAAATAAAATACCGGTAACACGAACAAGGTAAAAAATGTGCCAATGGCCATACCGGCAACTAAAATAATACCTATACTATTTCTTGCCTCTGCACCAGCGCCAGTGACTAATACTAGCGGGAAATGGCCCAGTATGGTTGCCGCTGTGGTCATTAATATGGGTCGTAAACGTGTCGTTGCTGACTCAATAACGGCGTCAAATTTACTTTTGCCTGCTGCTTGTAAATGATTAGCGAATTCGACAATTAAAATACCATTTTTCGCGATGAGTCCCACTAAGGTAACTAAGCCAATTTGCGAGTAAATATTTATCGTAGTTAACTCCAAAAAGGGTAGTAATAATGCCCCCGACAAGGCTAATGGCACACAGCCGAGTAATATCACTAACGGGTCACGATAACTATTAAATTGAATCGCTAATACTAAAAAAACAATGACTAAAGATATTGCCATAACTGTGATTAAACTATTACCTTCAGCACGAATTTGACGCGACTCACCGGCATAATCTAAGTTGTAGTTATTGGGTAACATATTAGCCGCTGCTGACTCTAAGGTTTGTAATGCCTGCTCTTTTGTTACCCCTGGTAATATTCCACCATAGACCCTAAACGAATTTTGTTGACCAAACGAGCCTAAGGTTCTGGGCACTGTGCGATATTTAATTTCAGTAAATGCTGATACCGGTATTAACTCACCCGCGGGTGTTTTCACGGTTAGGTTTAATATTTTTTCAGGTTGTGAGCTGATATTATCAGCGACCATTGGAATAACCCGATAGGCCTTGCCATTAGCATCAAAGCGATTGACATAATTGCTGGAAAGATAGGTTGATAACTGGCTACTCACGTTAGCCACCGTCATACCTAGGTCAGCAATTTTATCTCGGTCTATTTTTAGTTCAACTTGCGGTAAGTCGATTTTTAAATCTGTATCGGCATAAAGAAATTCGCCACTTTGAAATGCCGCACCCACAAGTTTGTCAGCGTACAATTTCATTTCACTGTAGGGCGATGAAGACTTAACCACCAGCTCAACATCAAACTGCCCGGCGGTAGGCAGTGGTGAAGGTAAAATAGGTAACAAGTTTAAACCTTCAGAGCTCTGTAGACGCCCATAAACTTCAGGCAGCATTGCTTGAATGCTTTTATCTCGTTTATCATTACTGACAAATTCAAGACCGCTAAAACCACCGCTACTAAATATTATCTGCCATATCTCTTTGCTGCCTTCTGTTTCTAGTAAGGTTTTAGCGACACTGGCGACATTATCTTCACTGTATTTTAATGAGGCATCGGGTGGGGATTGTACAATAATGAAAACGCTGCTTTGATCTTCAGTCGGCGCTAGCTCTTTGGCTGACATGAGGTAAAAAGGCACAATTAATAACGAAACAATCAGGGCAAAAAAGAACAACTGTCCTTGCCAGTGAAAAGTTTTTGCTAATAGTCGACCATAAAAATTTTGTAAATGCTCAAATGCGTGGTTAACCTTAACGGTTAATTTACTTTCTTTACCGCCTTCACTTGATACATAAGCACTCATTATCGGTGATAAGGTAACGGCAACCAAGCCAGAAATGAGTACGGCGATAGCCAAGGTAAAAGCAAACTCTTTAAATAAAACCCCGGTTAAGCCTGATAAAAAGCCAATCGGTATATAAACTACGGCCAAGGTTAAGGTCATGGCGATAATTGGCACCAGTAGTTGTCGAGAGCTCATCAGAGCCGCTTGTATACGCGGCACACCAGCTCGCATATGTCGGGCAACGTTTTCAACCACCACAATAGCGTCATCTACCACCAAGCCAACCGATAAAACGATGGCTAATACGGTGAGTAAGTTCAAACTAAAGCCCATCAACCAAATAGCCGCAATGGCACCTAAAATAGAAATAGGAATGGTCACTAAAGGCACTAAGGCCGCTCTAAATGACCCCATTAACACCACAACAACAATACCGACTAACACTATGGTTTCCATGAGTGTGGTGATAATTTCTTGTAACGCGTCTCGCATATAAAGTGTGCCGTCGTAGGCAATATCTATTTTAATATGCGGTGAGGCGGCATTGATTTCATCAAGCACTTTATAGAGTTCATCGCCGATGGAAATTTCATTCGCACCCGGTAAAGGCCAAACCGAAATATAAACGGTATCTTTACCATTAAAGCGCGCGGTAGCCGTGGCTTGTTCCGCACTATACTCAACCCGGGCAACATCTTTTAAATACACAACAGCGTTATCGCTTTGCTCAACAATTAACTGTTCAAACTCACTCACCGACGACATTTGTGTATTGGCTACAATATCGATTTTTTGCCGCGCATTTTCACTATAACCTAACGTTGAAATACGGTTATTATCCGCCAAGGCTTGATAGACTTCATCAGCGCTAAGATTGAAAATATTTAATTTGTCAGCGTCAAGCCAAACCCTCATAGCTGGAGTTCGGGCGCCTTCAATACCCACCTTTTGTACACCGTCAATATTGTTAATAATCGGATTAATTTCTCGTGTAAGGTAGTCGGTAATTTGCGCGAGTGTTGAACCTTCTGATGCCACATTAAGATAAAATACGGCGAAAGGTCTATCAGTTCTTGTTACGGTAACAAAAGGGTCTTCTGCACCCGCCGGCAACTCAAATTTTATTTGATTAAGGCGAGTGTTTAGCTCAGATAGCGCATCGGTGCTATTTTGATTAAGCTTAAGCCAGGCGGTTACTTTACTTTGGCCTGAGCTAGTGCTTGATTCGACAAAATCAACCCCAGGAACGGTTGACGCTACTCGTTCTACTGGGTCGGTAACAAAACCTTTAACCACATCAGCAGAGGCGCCGGTATAGTTAGTGGTTATTTCCAGTGAAGCCCCTTCAATTTTAGGAAATTGTAATACCGATATCGCATTAACCGCCCATAAACCCACTAAACAAATAAATATCGATAATACGGTGGAGACTACAGGTTTTCGAACAAAAACATCCATAAGATGTTTCGGCGAAGATAATTCTTTTAGCATGACTATTCCTATCCGCCTAAGTTGTCTTGATCAAAGTAAGTTTTTAACCCTTGGCGCAATTTAAATGCTCCTTTAGCGGCGATCAAATCATCTACCTTGAGTCCTTTAATCACAATAACTTGCTCGTCGATTCTATCGCCTAAGACAATTTTCTCTCTGCTCGCGCGATAATCGCCTTGTTCGTCTTTAATCAATTTAAAAACATAATCGCCCAGCTGATCACGTACAATCGCCAAGTTTGGCACTGTGATGACAGATTGGACCGGCATAATGGGTACGGCAACTTTAACTAATTGATTGGGTTTAATGTCCAGCGCTGAATTAAACACCTTAGCTCGATACTTAAGTTGACGAGAGTCTTTGCTATATAAAGACGCTACTGAACTGATCATGGCTTCACTGCTAGCGCCGATTGAAGCAGCATCAGCATTAACGGTAATTTCAACGCTACTATTTACCGGTAATTGTGCATAGATTTGTGGTACCTTAAAATCCACCCAAATATAGTTTTCAAGACCGAGTAAATCGGTAATGTCAGTGTTTTCATCAATAAACTGGCCAAGATTAATATTATGAATACCGACATTGGCATCAAAAGGTGCTGTAATGATTTTTTTTGCAATAATGACCTCTAAACGCGTCATGTCCGCGCTAGCAATGCTATATTCTGCTTGTGCTAAATCGACACTTTCTTTACTGATGCGACTTGCTTTTTCTAGCGTGATATAACGCTGCAGTGTGCGTTTTTTCAATTTCATCGTTGCCTTAGCTGAGGCCAATGACGCTAACTCTTCACTGTGATCTAATTCAACTAACACTTGGCCTTTTTTAACCCTATCGCCTGAGGCCATATTAAGTTTGCTAACCTTGCCAGCCAGTTCGTTTTGCAAAACAATATATTTAACCGCTTGCCCTTCACCAATGACAGATATTTGTTTTTGGTAAGTAGCGCCTTGCGCTCGAAAAGCTTGTACTTTCGCACTAGGCTCAGGTCCAGATTGCATTTTTTGGCCACCTGACAATGACGCTTTATAATAAAACAAGCCACCAACAACAGCAGACACAATAACAATAACAATAAACCAACGGATTAATTTCATAACGCTTTCCTAATGTAAAATATCGCCGCAATTCCATGCCAACGACACACCTGTAAGAATGTTTCACAGGGTATAACCTCAATCACAATTGAGGTTGATAATTAATTCATAATATTTCTATCAACATCACAGATAACCTAACCTTGCGCTAATATAGAGAATGCTGATAGTGAGAATGCTAACAGTGACTAAACTTCAATCAGGTTAAGTTTAGTCAAAAACGCGGATTATTTTGTCATACAAAAGTGAAAAGCAAAAGAAAATACACCTAACTCACCACATCATTAAATTATTGCCCGCTTGTACTAATTAAACTTAATGGAACGGGTATAATTTTTAGTGGTCTGCTATCACATCAATTTAACTTACGTTAATATACCGGCCCTACTTCAAGATGCAATTTCAGGGCTGAATAGTGAAGTAAAATAGGTATGTAACCCTGAAAATTTCTTAATCGCAAATTACTGGAGCACCTTTTGCTTAAAAAACTTACGCTTTTATCGGCAACAATCATAACAACTTATCTTTTATCATTAACCATCAGTCTCTTGGCTACAGCGAAAACTGCGCCCGTAAGTAGTGTCGCGCAAATAACCGCTGACTATGCTGTAACGACCTACCAAGATGATATGCTAAATAGCTTACGTGCGCTGATTAAGCACAATACTGTTGCCAAAGAAGGAGTGTCAGTTAATGACAATCCGGCTCACATTGCCTTTAAAAAAGAATTGAAAAAACAAGCGCAAACACTCGGCTTCGATTATATCGACGATGGCTATGTGGTTATTATTGGCTTAGGTGACCAAAAAGAACGAGTGGGTATTATTACTCATGGCGATGTACAACCCGCTAACCCAAAAAAATGGCAAAAATCACCCTTTGAACTTGATATCACCTCAGAGCCGGGCCGATTAATTGGCCGTGGTACTGAAGATGATAAAGGCCCAATTTCAACCGCGTTATATGCCATGAAGGCGATTAAAGATAAAAAATTAGCACTGAATAAACGTATTGAGTTATACATTTACATGGCGGAAGAGTCAGACTGGGAGCCACTAAAAGCTTATATCAAAACCCATGACTTACCACAAACCAATATCACCATTGACGCCGAATACCCGGTGGTAACCGCAGAAAAAGGTTACGGCACTATTAAGTTAGTTTTTAACCAGCAAGAAAAGCCAACAATTTCTCCTTATGTGAGTGAATTTGGCGGTGGTTTCTTTGGTAGCCAAATCCCTGAAGATGCCAGTGCGACCATTGAAAATGCCAATATTGTGCTACTTGAAAGGTTAATGCGCAAAGCACTAAGTTACCAAGGTGTCAGTTTTGATCTTGAACTAAAAGACAGCACCTTAACCATTAAAGCGTTAGGTAAGTCAGCACATTCTTCAAAACCTGATGAAGGCGTCAATGCGATTCCCTACCTTGCCGATTTATTGTCTAATACGCGTTGGGTCAATAATGGTCCAGGTACTTTAGTTAATTTTATTAATGACAATATTGGCCTAGGTTTAACAGGTGAAAAATTTGGTAACATTGCTTATCAAGATGATTTTATGGGCCCAATGACCGTCTCCCCTACCGTAATAAAACAACATGATGAAAGCATAGAGCTAAACATTAACTTACGCCGTCCACAAGGCAAGAGTAAACAGCAACTTAACGATGAAATACATCAAGCAGTACAAAACTGGAATAACAAATTTGATGCGGATGTTAAAGAGTTAGCGCATGATATTGGTGACCCTTTTATGCAAAAAGAGGTGCCACATATTAATACCTTATTAGCGGTGTTTACCCACTTTACTGGCATTAAAGATGCGAAACCTATTGCCATTGGTGGTGGGACAAATTCACGCTTATTTCCCAATGCGGTTAGTTTTGGCCCGTCTATGCCCAATGCCGAATACACCGGACATTCAGAGCATGAATTTATTACTATGAAACAGTTTGTTTTAAATTTAAAAATGTATACCGCGGCGTTAGTCGAATTAGCTAAATAAATGTGAAAATAGCTGTTAATTAGAAGCTGTCAGTTAATAGCTGTCAGCTTTCAGTTTGCTTGGCTTTTATGCGTTGCTTTATATGTTCGCTTACCGGATGAGGGGCTGAAGTTTCAGTACAACAATCTCTGCTGGTTTTATCCTTGGTTTGTCTTTATGTAAACTAATAGGCTTGGTATTTAGCACTTGTCGCGATATTATTTCACAAAATAATTTAGGTATTAGTGCTATGAAAAAAGTTTGTTTAGTTACCGGTGGCAGTTCGGGTATTGGTTTAAGTATTGTTAAGCTGTTCTTAGCAAAAAAATATCAGGTTTTTAATCTTGATATTACCGCGTCAGATTTTGGTGATTTTTGCCCTTGTGATATCACCAAGGTTAACGACGTTAGCCTGATCATTGCTAATATTGCCAAACAAGGCCCTATCGACGTCTTGGTTTCTAACGCCGGCATACACTTTTCAGGCTCTATTGAAGACACTAGTGAAGCAGATTTTGAGCGGGTTTTTAATATCAACGTTAAAGGCGCTTATGCGGCTATTAAAGCGGTTTTACCTGTCATGAAAACACAAAAAAACGGCGCAATAATTTTGATGTCATCAGATCAAGCCCTTATTGCCAAACATAACTCGTTTGCTTACAACCTCAGTAAAGCCGCACTCGCCTCAATGGCAAAAACCACTGCACTTGATTACGCACAATATAATATTCGCGCCAATGCCGTTTGCCCCGGCACTATTGAAACCCCACTTTACCATCAAGCCATTAATAATTATTGTGCAAGGTCAGGGGCGAACAAAGCTGAAGTGCACGCAGAAGAAGCAGCATTACAACCTTTAGGCAGACTAGGACAGGCAGAAGAAGTGGCCGAATTGGTGTATTTTCTTGGCTCAGATAAAGCAAAATTTATCACAGGTAGTTTGCAAGTGATCGACGGCGGCTATACAGCGCAATAGCACTAAACTCAACTGAATCAGTACCATAACTACAAATGAATCAATACAATACATAGCCATGAAAATAATCGATCCCCATCTGCATTTATTTGCTCTTAATGAAGGTAACTATCAATGGTTAAGAGCAGAGAACCCGCCTTTTTGGTCCGATAAACACCTAATAGCTAAAAACTTTTCTGAGCATGATCTAACATTAACCTCACCGTTAATATTAGCGGGTTTTGTGCACATTGAAGCCGGTTTTGATAATCAGCAACCTTGGCGCGAAATCGCTTGGTTAGAAAACACCTGTAACATGCCATTTCGCAGCATAGCAATGCTAGATATTACCTTGCCAAAATTGAAGTTTTTACAGCAAGTCGACAAGCTAATGCGCTATCAAAGTGTGGTCGGTATTCGTTATATTTTAGATGACGACGTTTTAGCCATTCTTAACGATAAAAACAGTCAAGATAACCTAGCAAGCTTAGCCGAAAATAAACTCATTTTTGAGCTGCAAATGCCACTAGCAAACCATCAGGCCGTCGATAGTTTACTTAACATATTATCAGTAACACCGCATTTACAGCTTTGTATTAACCACGCGGGTTGGCCAACACAAGATAAGATGCAACAGGTCCATTGGTTAAACAACCTTAAACGCTTGGCTAGCTTTGACAATATTTTCATCAAATGTTCTGGTTTTGAAATAACCGATAGAGCTTATTCTCTAAGTTGGCGATATAAAATCATCCGTCAGTGCATCGACATTTTTGGTGTTGAACGCGTGATGCTAGCCAGTAATTTTCCGCTATGCTTATGGCGTGCTAGCTACCAAGAAACTTGGCTTGCCAATACTCAAAGTATAAGTACTGGGCTTACAAAAACAGAGTCTGAGTCTGAATCTGAATTTGCCTTTAACACTGAACAGTTACAGAAATTATGCTTTAGTAATGCGCAGCGTTTTTACAAATTTCTATAACGGCTAACCAAGCAGTAGCACTTATACAAAATATAACTCGCAATAATGACTTGTTTACCGCAAAATAATTTCTCATTCATCTCTATCTAGGTAAAACCATTTCGTTTTAAACACTTATGGATGCATTCGATAAAAAAATACTGAACATATTACAACATGACTGTACCGCGTCGGTAAGTGATGTTGCCAGCCAAGTCGGTCTGTCAACAACCCCATGCTGGCGACGTATTCAAGTGATGGAAAAGTCTGGTATTATTAAGGGTCGCGTAGCACTTGCCGATCCAGAGCAACTTAATGTCGGCTTAACGGTATTTGTTACCATTAAAACCAATCAGCACAACCCCAAATGGCTTAGTGAGTTTAGAAAGGTAGCGATAGATTTCCCGGAAATTTTAGAGTTTTATCGCATGAGTGGCGAGATAGATTATTTGCTGCGTGTGGTGGTGCCCGATATGAAAGCTTATGACAGTTTTTACCAACGCTTGATCACACGGGCAAGTTTTGCTGACATCAGCTCTAGCTTTGCCATGGAAGAAATTAAATACACCACCGCCCTACCCATTGACTATATCTAATACCAAAGAGGTTAAATTAGCTATCAGTTTGAAGTATTGAGCTGTCAGTAAAATCAAACAGACAGCTCTAGTTTTTTAACTAAAAGCTGACAGCTCCAAACTGACAGCTTTCAATGGGCTATATCTAATACCAAAGAGGTTAAGTTAGCGATAAGTTTGCAGTACTGAGCTGTCAGTAAAATCAAACAAACAGCTCTTTCTTTTTAACTGAAAGCTGACAGCTTCCAACTGACAGCTACCCATTGACTATATCTAATACCAAAGAGGTTAAGTTAGCAGTGCTGAGCTGCCAGTAAAATCAAACAAACAGCTCTTTCTTTTTAACTGAAAGCTGAAAGCTTCAAACTGACAGCTAATCTTTTCGACTAATCTTTTCAACTAATCTTTTAAACCATTTATTTCAAAGAATTCACAGTCACATTAGGTGAGCGTTTAACTATTTCGTCATTAAGCTCAATACCAATGCCTGGCGTTTCAGATACTTCAAAAAAACCATTCACCGGTTGTGGGTCTTGTAGGCATAGCTCACGGTTCCAGTCTTTAATCGCATAAGTATGATGCTCATGAATTAAAAAGTTTGGAATCGCGGTTTCAAGATGTAAAGACGCCGCTGTAGCCACTGGCCCTCCACAGACATGGGCCTGAATACGAATGTCGTAAACGTCGGCATAATCACACACTTTTTTAGCTTCGGTAAAGCCACCACATAAGCCAATATCAGGCTGTAACACGTCAATACTTTGGTCTTCAAAATAAGGTCTTACGTCCCAACGGTGATACAAGCGCTCGCCACCCGCAATGGGCACGTTAACATTGTTAGCCACTTTTTTATGTACGGCCGAGTTCAGATAATTCACTGGCTCTTCGTAGAACATGCAGCCAACTTCTTCAACAATTCGCCCCATTTGAATCGCTGAAGCCGCGCCCATTAATGAATGCGATTCAAAAATAATGTCAACGTCTTCACCCACGGCATCGCGAATAGCGCGCAGGCGATTACCAAATAAGCGCATTTGTTTTGGGGTAAACAATTTAGTGCGATCAAATGAAGAACTGCCATCATGGTTGTAAACAATCGGATCAACTTTTACCGCGTCATAGCCTTGTGCAACGGCTTTTAATGCGGCTTCTGCATACTGTGTGGGTTCAATAAGTTTAGTGATTTTCTCATCCCAATCAAACTGCAATTGGCTTGCATAGGTGCGCAACTTTTCATTAGTTTTACCGCCTAATAATTGATAAACCGGTAAGCCGAGTGCTTTACCTTTTATATCCCACAAAGCGGTATCTATCGCACTCATAGCCGAATAAAGCACAGGGCCGCCACCTAAGCCCCAAAAGCTTTCTCGTAGCATTCTAGACCACAATAATTCGGTATTAAAGGGATTAAAGCCTATCAGTATCGCTTCACTAATTTCTTTTAGCATCGCCGCTGCAGCACTGTGACCCCAGTCATAAGCAAGACCTGCTTCACCCACACCAGAAATGCCTTCATCGGTATGTACACGAATAAATACTGGGTTCCAACCTGGACGTTTTGGACATTCAATATCAAAAATTTCTACATGAGTTACTTTCATTATGCTCTCTTTACATTCTTTTTAAATGCGCTTCTAAAATCACTACAGCCATGATATTTAAGATTATAGCGCGAAACTTGGATCTTCTTTATAGACTCTACGTAACATCGCCGGCCAAGCTTTTTGCCCACCCGTTTGTCCGGTATGCACTATGTTTGCCTGCGCTTTAATGCCATCAACAATACTTTGGTCAACCAATAGTGGCTTCATACCCATCGACATGACTTGTACTTGAATTTGACAAGCTCGTATTAAATCATACATATGCATAAAAGCATCTCCTATGGTTTTGCCCATGGTTAAAGCGCCATGATTACGCAATAACATGAAGTTTTTATCACCTAGGTCTTGCTGTATACGCAACTTTTCATCGTCGTTGACCGCCAAACCTTCATAATCGTGATAACTAAGTGAGGCGAGTGCGAACATTGAATATTGGCTAATAGGCAATAAACCTGCTTCTAAGCTAGCCACCGCTATCGCTTCATTACTGTGCACATGCAAGGCACAAATATCGTCATGGCGAACAGCGTGAATAGCACTATGAATGGTAAAACCTGCCGGGTTAAATTCAAACGGGCAGTCTGCATCAACTATCTTGCCCGCCATATCTACTTTAACTAAATTCGACGCGGTAATTTCATCAAACCGTAAACCAAAAGCATTAATCAGTACATGCTCTGTACCAGGAATACGCACCGAAACATGGGTGTAAATTAAGTCATCCCAGCCATGCAAGGCAATCAGTCGATAACATGCGGCTAAATCTACTCTGAGTAGCCATTCTTGTGCTGATACTTTGTCTTTTAAATCAATTACGGGAACTGCTAACATCAGCCTTTACTACCTTTTGCTTGAAAAATAATATCGAGGGTATATTTGTTATAAACCTTATCCTATGATGGCATAGAGTGAAAGCTCCAGATATTATTAGTTATACCAATCTCACTCATTATCTGATCATTTTTACTGGTTAAAATAACCCACTACTGCGTTATTTATTTAATAATTAGAACAACTCGTTATTAAAATAAATGCCTTATATTTGGCCATTTTTCCTGCGTATAAAGTAGACCACCTAATTAATGAAATTGGTATGACAACCATTTATACACCCTCTTTTGGAAAAAACCTTTTTATGTGCATCTTATTTATCGCTATTGAACAACACCCTGACTACCCGGTTATTATCTGTGCTAATCGTGATGAATTTCATCAACGCCCAACACAAAACATGCACTGGTGGCCGGAGCAAAAGATATTAGCGGGTAAAGATTTACAGGCACAAGGTACTTGGCTTGGCCTAAGCCCTGAAGGCGACTTCTCAGCCTTAACTAACTTTCGTCGACCAACAAGTTTTGATACGAAAAAGCGCTCTCGTGGTGATTTAGTGGTACAAGCATTGCAAAACGGAGACCTTAAAACCCAGCAAAATTTATCGCAAGTGTCCGATAAATACAACGACTTTAATCTTGTCTTTGGTCCCTTAAATAATTTGCAGGCATTTGATAGTGTTAATAAAAAACTTGTCAACCTTCAACCTGGCTTTCATAGCGTCTGTAATGGCGCATTAGATGATATTTGGCCCAAAATGGCCTTAGGCCTAAATACCTTAGAAGGTTTAATTACCACTGACAAGGTCAATGTTGCCGCATTATTCTCTGTGATGATGAACCAAGAACTGGCGCAAGCGCAACATTTACCGATTACCGGCATCAGTGAAGAGTTGGAGTCGCTACTCAGTAGTATTTTTATCGTATCGCCTGACTATGGCACACGCTCGACAGCCATAATTTTACAAGCAAAAACAGGTGATATTGAAGTTTACGAACGTAACTATAACAGCGCTGGCGAGGTACTAAATCAAAACAAGTTCGATATTGAGTCAAGTAAGAAAAGCTAAATGGTACTTTTACTAGATAGTACTTTTAATCGTGTTGATAAATAGTATTGATAAAAATGTCAGTACTGTGCAAAAAACTCTGCAAAAAACGCAGTCTTACAACATCTGACGAATAATAGCAGCAATAATGGCAATAAATACCACTACCCAGAGTATTTTAGCGTATTTTTGCTGTTGCTCTGCTACCATTGGCTTGCCAAAACGTTGTCCTAAAATCACCATCAAGGCAACTGCCGAAAATACACAAAATAAAATAATCAATAAAGTCATATCACTTGTTACCCCAATAGCAAAATTTTACTAGCGCAGTTGAATTTTCAAGAAAAAACTATCTCGCTAGCTCAGATATCATACCGAGATTTACACTATCTGCAAACTTTCCTAAACCTATCTGCAAACTTTCCTAAACAATGTATATGTTCTTTTAGATAACAAATTTATTAAGATCCGACTTCTGTGCTTTCATTTTAAAATTAATCATTTACCATAGAAAATTATTTTCAATATTAACGAAATTCCCATGGCAAACACTGATAGTTTTACCGATAAGCGTCGATTTATAATTCGTTTAGGTAAAGCTTTACATAAATTCGGTACTCCCGCTTATCGATTGGAGGCACATTTAGCTGATGTATCAAAAAGCTTAAATGTTTATGGCTCTTTTGTGATTAGCCCGACATCGTTAACCTTTGTTTTATCTGAAGATGACGAAAACCAAGACTACAATCATATTTTGCGTGTTGCGCCGGGCGAACTTGATTTAGGTTCATTGGCTCGTGCCGACGAATTGGTTGACGAACTTACTTCGGGTCAACGAACACTATCAGAAGCCATTGAACGCTTAGACGAAATTGCCAACAAACCTAATCCTTATGGTCGATTTTTAACCTTTCTAGCTTTTGGCGCTTCAAGTGGTGCTTTTGCCATGCTAATGCACACCAGTTGGAATGACGTTTTTTGGTCCACCTTGTTGGGTTTTGTGGTTTGCTTATTTGCCTTTGGGGCAGAATACTCGCGCCGTGTCACCGATATGTTAGAACCCATTGCCGCGATGACAACCGCTATTTTAGCCACGGCTATTGCCTTAATAGATCCCAGCATTAATATCCCTTTCGTGGTTTTATCCAGTATTATCGCGTTTATTCCAGGCTTGTCGTTAAACTTAGCTTTATCTGAGCTTGCCGCAAGAAATTTGATCTCGGGTACCGCAAGGCTAATGGATGCCTTAATGATCTTATTTAAGATTTACTTTGGTGGTGTTTTAGGTATCGCTCTGGGAAAAATGATGTGGGGTGAAGTCGCTTTTATTCAGCCACCTAGCACACCTAATTGGACCTCATGGGCGGCAGTGACCACCTTATCAATTTGCTTAGTTATTTTATTTAAGTGCCGCAAAAAAGATGCACCTTGGGGCATTGTTTCAGGTTATATTGCTTTTGGTGCCAGCATTATTGGCGCTGAATATTTAGGGGTTGCCCTGGGTGCCTTTGTGGGTGCCTTTGCTTTAGGTATATACAGTAGTATTTTTTCACGCATTATGAATCTTCCCTCAAGTATTGTTAAATTAATGGGCTTGGTGGTATTGGTACCAGGAAGTAAAGTGTATATTGGTTTAAGTAACGCAGTATCGGGGCAAACTATGCTAAATGCCACTGACATCGGCTCACAAACCTTTCTAATTTTCATGTCATTAGTGGCCGGATTAATATTTGCTAATGTGGTATTTCCATCGAGAAAAGTCCTTTGATCATAAGTAATAACACTGAGCAGCTTAGCTAATGGCAACCAAAACAAAATATCACCATGGAGATTTGCGTAAGTCGTTAGTGATTACCGCAACAGAAATGGTGACAGAGGCAGGCATTGAAGGTTTGTCGTTACGTAAACTCGCTGAGCGCATTGGTGTTTCGCGCACCGCGGCCTATCATCACTTTACCGATAAAAATGATCTGTTATGTGCGATTGCTGAGCAAGGTTTTGCACAATGGCATCAGCGTGTAAGTGAAATTTTTTCTGAAGAAAAGCTGTCTAATGAAGATAAATATCGTCATTTTGTTCATGCTTATATCGGCTTTGCCACCAGTAACCCATCATTATACGAACTGATGTTTGGCCGGGTTATTTGGAAAGAAAATAATAGCACTGAAGCGTTAAAGAAAATTGCCTATGCAACTTTTAACTACCAAGTTGAAATGACCAAATTATGGCAAGAACAAGGCATTATTATCAAAGAGGAAAATAGCTTAAGGTTGGCGCAAGTAACTTGGGCTACTTTGCACGGTATCGCTCGTTTGGTTATTGACGGTATATACGCACAAGATAGCCAGATTGATGAAATGTGTGAATGTGCCGTTAACGTGTTTCTTGCTAGTACACACAATAGCCATTAGATTAAGTCAGTGAGCCATTATAAGTGAGACTAATATAAGTGAGACTAAATATTCAAGAGCAAGGCGCTTGATTGAGTATTAGTGGGTTATTGGGATTAAAACTAACGCAGATATTGGATATTGAATCCACTTTAGAATAATCGTTTATTTATCTCAATAGATATAGCTAGCCATTGAGATAATGAATGAGACTACTTGAGCAAATTATAAGGTAATTTATTTATGACAACCGCTGACCATCAGACAAAACTTGCTCAATTTGATGAGTTTTTTTCCATAAACTATACTTTTACCATCAACGCTAGTGTTATCGACTTAGCGCAATTGCCAAATTATCAGCAGTTTATTGAAAACATGCCAGCACCTTTTAAAATAGCGGTAGAAGTCAATACCGTCGATAAAAAGGCCCTACGCTCGCTACAATCAGTGACTGGGGTTGCTAGTCATTTAATGGATTACCTTAATCATCAAGCGAAAAAAATGGACCTACTGGTAGGTTACATTCTTAGTCAACAAAACGATGCAAGCACAAGATTTCAAGCCATTAATTTTGGTGGTGGTGGCATTATTTTTAAAACCACGGCACCTAACCTCTTTAACACGGGTGACTTTCTTGAATTAAAGTTATTTTTTGCTGATGAAAATACCGCGCTATATTGTGTTGGCGAAATTGTCAGTAGTGAAATAGTGGACAGCGAAAGTCAATACAAGGTGATTTTTCATCATATTCGTGAAGAAGATCAAGAAGCCTTAGTGCGACATAGTTTACATCAACAATCAAAACAGCTACAAGCACTAGCACAACAGCGTAACCAAGCTAAAAATACTTCAGCGTAAACGCCTTAACAATTGGCCTACAGCGCATTGAACTTAAAAGGCTAAGCTCAGTGCGTGTTCTACTGATTTTAATATTTAAAAAATAGCCTAGTGGATCACCAAGCTATTATTGAGTTTATCGCTCAGTTATCGTTCAGTTATTACTCCGCTATTAATAAGCATCAAACACTTAATGATAAATTCTGGCTCTTAGTGCTACTCAAGCCAATACGGCTCCATCGCAATAGCAATGGCTTTAGTATTGTCTAATGCTAATAACAAGCCTTGTACTTTACTCTGCTGCCACTGCACCAGTTTTTTTGGCGGTTCAGAGAGTTTTTCTAATTGCAGCTGAATAATCCACAGTGACTGTAATTCGCTGATACCTTGTTGTAGGTCTAGCCATGGCCGGCGAAATTTATCCCGTAAATCATTATCAAATAAGCCGGCAAGCCAAGTACCGGTTAATGAGCTGCGATACAATAGTTTGCTTTGTGCAATATATTGCTGACAGTCTGAACTCGCCATGTTCTTCATCTGCGCACTAATTTCACTTAGGCTCAATTGAATTTTATCTTGAGCAAATTTAATCAGGGTATCATCACCGACTTTACTCGCAACAGCGATATGCTCACTACGCGCTAAATAACCTTGCAATATCGACAGTTGCAGTTGGTTAAAACGGCTACTATGTAACAGTTGGCTAATATCATCACTATCAGGAAAACGACGTTTTTCTATTTGAAGTTGTTCGATTAGTAGCTTGCTAAAATCAAGTTTTTTGCGGTAATTACCGGTTTTATTGGTCAGTTCTTGCAAATATATCGCGTTATCAAGCCAAGCAAGTAAATGCACAAAATGACTTAATTCATCTCTGATCAGTAATTCATCCGGCGATAAATAGTCTGCGAATAACCAAAAGCCATGACGAATAAGCGCTAAGTTTGCTTTTACTGCCACTAATTCATGCAAAGTTGGCGTGGCTAAATAAGCCTCAATACTATTTTGCAGGCGGGTAAGCCCATGACTTAGTCCATCGGTAAAGGCATTAGCAATTGAATCACCACCTTTGTTGCAAATAAAACTTTGTTGTGGGGTAGCTTCTACTACTGGCTCGGTTCGCCAAAGCGCATAACCTCGTGCCGCTTTACTTTTTAAGCCTGGGCGCAGTGCTAGCTCTTTAAAAAGCAATGAGGCTAAAGTAAATAGTGCAGATTTATCTCCCTGAACCAACTCAAATTCAAGCTCATGAATGCGCTCTTTTTTCTCAGCACTGGCCACTTCACCTTGATCATAAGCCAGCTCAACCCTATTGCCACTGGCATCGGTGATTAACCAGGTACAACGTTTAAAGTCAGTATTGAATAAGGCAACTAAATCATGTTGAATATTTTCAACCGATTGACTTGGTTGCCAAATGTCATCTGGAAAAAGCCTTAAAATCGGCAGTTCACCTTCAATATCAACGTTATATTCAGGGCGACTATGTAAACCACCGACCACCTGTCCAGCGGTTTTTATTGTTTGCTCAATATGACTATTGCTTCGGCGAACCCTCAAGCCCATATCATGTTGTCGCAAATTTAGCTCTGGGGTATCGAAGTAGCAATTAGCGAGTTGCTTTTCTTGATAGCTAAAGTGAATATTTTCACGATTAAGTGTTTGGGTGATTTTTTCTACGGTGTCATTGCCTAAAACTAAATATTTAAGCTCTATTTCGGTTGTCATACTTTTCCAATATTAGTTATAAATCAATCCCATTAACTGCAGTAGTGATATTTTTTGTACAATTACAGCTAATAGTAGTGTCAATCTTACATGATTAATAATTTATATCAAAAATCTTAGAAATCTAAGCGACTCCACTTGCTATCATTACTGCAACGTCCTACTATCTTTGCCATTCTCTGTTTAAATGGCGCTATTGGTTATTTCATGATAAACATAAAACAAAAATTCGTTGCACTATTACTTTTTACTTCTTTATTCTCTTTTGCTGAAGAGTCTACTAATTCAACCACTACCGGTTATATTTCTGAAAATTTAATTGTTTATATGCACTCAGGTGCAGGTAAAAATTACCGTATACAAGGTACGGTAAACGCGGGTGAAAAAATACAATTAACCGGTAAGTCGGCTAATGATTATAGCGAGATCATTAGCGATAATGAACGCACTGGCTGGATTGAAAGCAAACTTGTCTCAACAAAACCAGGCATGCGTTATGTTATTGCTGATCTTAATGAAAAATTAGCGAGTTTTCAATCAGGCAAAATTGATGTTACTGAGCAACTCAACGAAGCAATAGGTGAAATTGACGCATTAAAATCTGAGCGTAGTGACCTACAAAACAGTATTTCAGCACTCAATATGGATTTAACAGAAACTAAATCACAATTAAAAAACCAAGATACTAGCATTAAAAAACAATGGTTTTTTAATGGCGCAATCGTATTAAGTATTGGTTTATTGTTTGGTTTGATCTTACCGCGTTTATTTTCAAAGCGTAAATCAGGTATGGAAAACTGGGGTTAACTAAACCCATTTCGTTATGGTTTGCGTGAAAAACTAATAAAATTAAAGAACACTGGAATAATACTTTTGAAAACTTTTTTTTATACACTTGTCATCAATATTTGTCTGATATCATTTACCACTCAGGCAAATGGCGTTTCCCCCTATTTACCCTTAAAAACCGATCCTCTACTTGAATTAGAGCTTGAAAAACTTGCTACCATAACCAAATTACCGATTTTAACACGCCCATATCATGCGGCAACAATCTATAAATACTTAGACAAAATTAAAACTAGCCATCCTGTTTTATATCAAAGGCTAAATGCTTATATAAAACGTTATAAAAAAACAAAAGCTGTCACTCATTTTTCAGCACAGATTAATCACTCATTTGAAGATGATTTTTTAATGGCTAATCAGCGAGGCCTTGATGTTGACGATTCTTTCAAAATATCAACAAGCAGCTTTTGGCAAGTCAATGAGCACCTAATTTTTAATGGTGGGGGTACATTTTTCAATGGTGAAGTAGTACCGAATAATAGTTACGTTTCTTTTGGCTGGGATGTATTGCAAGTAGATGTTGGTTATCGAGAACATTGGTTATCGCCGACGCAGGAAGGTGCATTACTATTATCGACTCAAGCTAAGCCAGCGCTTAATGTAACTATTAGTAACCCTGAACTATTAACTGACTGGAATATTAAATATGAATTGTCAGTTGGTATCCTTGAAAAGCAACAAGGGATTCAATTTGGACGAGATAGTAATATTGTCGCTGGCAAGCCCAACTTACTTTCTATGCACTTAAGCTTACAACCTATAAAATGGTGGACTGTTGGCTTTAATCGAACCTTTATGTTTGGTGGTGACAAAAGTGTCTCTGTTAAGGATGTATGGAACGCATTTATTGACCCCTTAAGTAGCGACAACTGCGGTGGTGAATCTGATTTAGTAGATTGCACACAAGAATTTGGAAACCAACAAGCGTCATTTAGTAATAAATTCGATTTCAGCCCGTTTAATTTTCCAATAAGCATTTATTATGAGTACGCAGGAGAGGACACTAAAGATTATAGCAATTACCAGTTAGGCAACATAGCACAAAATTTTGGTATGTTTTTCCCCTACCTAACTGACTCGTTGTCATTAAATATTGAATATAGTAAGTTTCATACAGCCTGGTATGTCCATCATATTTATGACGAAGGCTACGCTAATGATAAAGTTAAAATGGGGCACTGGTGGGGTAATTTAAAGACGGCAAACGATGGTGCAGCAGGTTCTGCCGCAAGTATGAGAATTGACTGGCAAACGCAAGTAGTTGACCGAATTACTCTGTTATACCGAACCGCTACAGTCGATTCATCGTCTGCTATGAATTATCAGCGCTCCCATGAAATAGAGTTAAAGTTCAAAAAAACATTAAAAAACGCATTTATCAACCTAGCAATTAATCTCGGAGAAGATACGCAAGGTGAAAAATTTCTAAGTACCAGTGTTTCATATATTTGGTAGGAATTTGACACTCTACATAGTGCTATTGCTAACATTAACTGGTCTTAAAAGGATGAATTACCAGCATTACTAAAATTTAAGAGAGATACTAATGCGCGTTTTTTTTGATGTCCAGCATTTATATTATTTACCACAATACTTACCCGTTTATAATGAGTTGACTGAAATGGGCATTGATTGTGAGTTTATTTTACATCGACAAACAGACTTAAACGATATTTTAGATGCATACGTGAAGACACATAAATTATCATGTTTTTGGGCAAACGATAAAGCAGAAGCTCATAATATTTATTTGACAGAAAAACCTGAATGGATAATATTTGGCAATGCAATAGATGGGTTAGAAAAAATACACTGTGCTTCTAAAACAGCATTGATGCAGCACGGAATTGGCCCAAAATCTTGCTATTATGACGTATCTAACTCAGCAATAATGTACAGGTTTGTTGAGGGGAAACATAGACTTGAACGATTAAAGAAACTTTTTCCTGAAAAGAAATTTATTGATACCGGTTATGCAAAATTAGACCCTATTGTGAATAGTAGTAAAAATAACGACTTCCTTGGTTCACTCGCCTTAGATCCAAACAAAAAAACAATCCTTTATGCCCCAACTTTTTATCCTAGCTCCATTGAACGTTTACCGAAAAATTTTCCGGTGCTTTTAAAAAAATACAATATTATTATAAAAGCACACTTTTTTTCTTTAATAAAAAATAAATATAAAGCGCAACAAAAAAAGTTAAAACATTGGGAAAGTTACAGTAATGTATACGTTTGTGATGTTAGTGATGTCTCTATTTTACCTTTTATGCAGCATGCAGCATTAATGATTAGTGATGCCTCCTCTACGTTATTTGAATTTGCAGCCTTAAATAAGCCAGCGATTTGGTGCGACTTTTATAAACTACGTTGGTCTTACCGTGGCATATTCAAGTATAGGTTTACTCGTCGGTTAGACAAAGATATAGCCTACTTTGGAAAAGTAGCCGCAAAAACAACAAATGTACAAGAGTTAATAGAACAAGTAGAATTACACATCAATAATCCTCAGCTTAAAGAAGCTGAAAGAGCCAAAACTTGCGAGTATTTGGTTGGGAAAGTGGATGGTAAATGCAGCGAACGCATTGCACATTTTCTCGTTACAGGAGCTAATTAATGAGAGTAATCACCTTTGGGACTTTTGATGTATTCCATGTCGGACATGTCAATATTTTAGAACGCGCCAAGTTACATGGGTTACACCTCATAGTAGGCGTATCTTCAGATGCACTAAATATGGAAAAAAAATCTAGATATCCAATATACTCAGAAGATGACCGACAACATATTATTCGCTCACTTCGCTGCGCAGATGAAGTATTTCTTGAGCAATCTCTTGAGTTAAAAGCGCATTACATTAAACATTATAATGCCGATATACTCGTTATGGGGGATGATTGGCAAGGTAAGTTTGATCATCTAGAAGATATCTGTAAAGTCATTTACTTACCTCGAACTCCTTCCATTTCGACCACTGAAATTATTGAAGTTGTAAAAACAAAAAGGTAACTCCATAAAGTAATGAAACGTCACCTATTTTATATTTCTGAAAACTACTCCTTTGAGATCTTGCGACCATTACAAAAAGAAATATTAGCAAGAGGTGGTGAGGTAAAGTGGTTTGTCTCTGGTAATCACATTAATCTTGATAATTTTTGTGATAACGAAGTCATATTAAACTCAGCTGCCGACGCTGTTGGCTATAAACCTGCAGCTTGTTTTGTACCAGGCAACCATATTCCCAGATTTATTTCCGGAATTAAAGTACAAGTTTTTCATGGGCTTGAGTGGAAAAAAAAAGGTCACTTTCAAATTCGCGGCTGTTTTGACTTATATTGTACACATGGCAAGTCGACAACATCTCGATTTAAGTTACTCGCTAAAAAGCATGGCTATTTTGATGTCATAGAAACCGGTTGGCCAAAAGTTGACCCGTTATTTAATGCCATTCCTAAGCAACATTTTTCTACCCATAAACCAACCATTTTATACGCGCCAACATTCTCCCCAAAACTCACTTCGGCGAGCGATTTATTTAATGAAATTAAAGTATTATCTCAATCTAAAAAATATAATTGGTTAATTAAATTTCACCCAAAAATGCCGATGTATTGGGTAGAGCAATATAGCAAACTAGAATGTGAACATATAAAAGTGGTCAATTCGAGTGAAATAAATGAATTATTTCAAAGTGCCGACATACTGTTATCTGATACCTCCTCTGTTATTGGTGAATTTTCGCTACTGGGTAAACCCATAGTCACTTACAATAACTCCTTACCTGGTGACTATCTAATTGATATTAAAACGCCATCTGAACTTTCAACTGCAATAGTGGCTGCCTTATCGCCATCTGATCAACTTAAACAAGCGATTACCCATTACTGTGAGGAACTCCACCCTTTTAAAGACGGTCAATCTTCTTGCAGAATAATGGACGCGGTAGAAAATATATTTACAAACGGTAAACTGGCCAATAAGCGTAAGCCTCTGAACTTATTTCGTAACTTTAAGCTTAGAAGAAAACTCAATTATTGGAAAATATAGCTGTACGCTTAACTTAGCGAGTAGAATAACGACTAATTACTACAAAAATGTCTAATAGGGCACTGTGAAGTATAAATCAAAGTGAGAATCTCAATGCTTTGACAAAGTATCTGCGAGCATTAGACTTCGTAGATTATTAGTTTAAATACTCAAGTTTTTATTGACATCAACCAGAGAATTGCGCTATTAATAAGCTATAAACTATTTGTTAAATAAAAATACTAAGCAAAAGCATCGATGAAAAACTTCACTAACATGATTCGAATTAACCTCCTCCTCGCATTATCCATGCGCGGCTAGGTTTTATTGCTTAAAAGAATAAGTAGATAACATAATAAAACACTAAACCCGCGCTAATAAGCGCGGGTTTTTTTATGCTCGTCATTTAGCGTAAATTTTCACAAAAAAAATCAGGAACATACATGGGCACTTCTAACGATAAAGTTATTATTTTTGACACCACATTACGTGATGGTGAGCAAGCATTGAACGCCAGCTTATCAGTACATGAGAAATTACAAATAGCACATGCGATTGAACGCTTAGGTGTCGACATTATGGAAGTGGGTTTTCCGGTATCGTCACCGGGTGATTTTAAGTCAGTGCAAGAGATAGCGCGCAGTGTAAAAAACTCTCGAGTATGTGCCCTAGCTCGTGCGGTAGAAGCAGATATTAAAGCTTGTGCCGAGGCCTTAAAACCAGCCGATCAATTTCGTATTCATACCTTCATTTCTACTTCTGATGTCCATGTGCAACAGAAATTGAAAAAAAGCTTTGCTGATGTCCAAGCGATGGCGATACACGCCATCAAATATGCACGTAGATTTACCGATGATGTCGAGTTCTCTTGTGAAGATGCGGGTAGAACCCCGATTGACAACTTATGCCGTATGGTTGAACAAGCCATTATAGCCGGCGCGACCACAGTCAATATTCCTGATACCGTAGGTTACACTTTGCCTAACGAATTTGGTGGAATTATTGAAACGTTATTTAATCGTGTACCTAATATTGATCAAGCGGTTATCTCTGTGCATTGTCATAATGATTTAGGCTTAGCGGTAGCTAACTCAATGTCAGCCGTGCAAGCGGGTGCAAGACAAATTGAATGTACCATCAACGGCATTGGTGAACGTGCAGGTAATTGCTCACTTGAAGAAGTCGCGATGATCATGAAAACTCGCCAAGAATTGTTAGGCGTGCATACCCGTATTAATCATCAAGAAATAGCCCGTACCTCTAAGTTAGTCAGTCAGCTTTGTAATATGCCGGTACAACTAAATAAAGCGATTGTCGGCGGCAATGCTTTTAGCCACTCATCAGGTATCCACCAAGACGGCATGTTAAAAGCCAGTAACACCTATGAAATTATGACACCTGAAAGTGTCGGCATTAGCAAAACCAAGTTGAACTTAACTTCGCGTAGCGGTCGACATGTGATTAAGCATCGTATGGAAAGCTTAGGTTATCAAGAGTCTGATTATGACATAGAGACACTTTATGCTGACTTCTTAGCCTTAGCCGACAAAAAAGGCCAAGTATTTGATGATGACTTAGAAGCTTTACTTTTTAATATTCAACAACAAGACCAGCAAGACTTTTATCGTTTACAGACTTTAAATGTACAAAGTGGCGGTAGTGACTTTTCTACCTCAAGCATTAAATTAGCTATAGGTGATGAAGATAAAATTGTTTCAGCAACGGGCAATGGCCCTGTTGATGCGCTGTATCGTGCCATTAAAAAAGCTATTGATATTGACTTTGAAGTCAGCGACTACAAAATTTCAAATAAAGGTGAAGGTGAAGACGGTTTAGGTAAGGCTGACATTGTGGTGTCGTGGCAAGGGAGAAATTTTCATGGCTACGGCTTAGATACCGATGTTATTAAAGCGTCAGGTAATGCCTTAGTGAATGCACTTAATGGCATTCACCGTGCGATTACCATAGCTGAGCTAAAAACTGAGCTGAAATCAGAGTTCAAGAAAGAAGCCGCTATTGATGGCCAAAACCAAGTTTAGTTAAACAGTAGATTCATTAATTTAGTATATTTATAGGTTTAAAAACACTATGTCGAAGATTGCAATATTAGCCGGTGACGGTATTGGGCCAGAAGTGATGGCCCAAGCAGAAAAAGTTTTAGCAACAGTTGCCAAACAGTATGATTTCGAAATAACCACTGAGCATTATGATGTCGGTGGCTGCGCTATCGACAACCATGGCCAAGCACTACCAGACAGTACAGTTAAGGGCTGTGAACAAGCTAATGCCATTTTATTTGGCTCGGTTGGCGGCCCTAAGTGGAGTGACTTACCACCCACTGAACAACCAGAAAGAGCATCTTTGCTGGGTTTACGAGGTCATTTTGGGCTGTTTTGTAACATGCGCCCTGCACAACTGCAAAGCGCCATGTCACACCTTTCCCCTTTACGCGCTGATATTTCACAAGCGGGTTTTGATATTTTAGTGATACGAGAATTAACCGGTGGTATCTATTTTGGCGAACCTAAAGGTCGAAAAAATCAAGGCCAAGAAGATGAAGCCGCCTTTGATACTATGATTTATTCTCGAAAAGAAATCAGCCGCATCGCACACCTTGCTTTTCAAGCGGCTCAGAAGCGTCGTAACAAGGTTATATCTATCGATAAGGCAAACGTACTAGCATCGTCTCAATTGTGGCGAGAAGTCGTTATTGAAGTGGCAAAAGACTATCCTAGTGTTGAAGTTGAACACATGTATGTTGATAACGCGGCTATGCAATTGGTACGTAACCCTGCGCAATTTGACGTCATGTTATGTTCTAACTTATTTGGCGATATTTTATCTGACATCTGCGCTATGATCACCGGCTCGATGGGACTATTACCTTCAGCCAGCTTAAACGAACAAGGCTTTGGTATGTATGAGCCTGCTGGTGGCACAGCGCCAGATATCGCTGGCAAAGGCATTGCTAATCCTATTGCGCAAATTCTTTCAGCAGCATTAATGTTGCGTCATAGCTTAAATCAGGCAGAAGCCGCTACCGCGATTGAAACTGCCGTGGCAGAGGCATTAAATGCCGGTAACTTTACCGGCGACTTATTAAGTGCCGAGCAACGTCATAGCGCTAAATCGACTAACGAAATGGGCGATATTATCTGTCAATATATCGTTAACAACCAAAAACCTTCAGGAGCAAAATAGCATGGCAACCACTTTATACGAAAAATTATGGCAAAGTCATATCATTGAAGAAAAAGCGGATGAAACACCCTTGATCTTTGTTGACCGCCATTTGATCCACGAAGTTACCTCGCCACAAGCTTTTGCTAATTTAAAATTTCATAATCGTGTACTGCGCCATCCCGAGCGCACCATTGCGACTATGGACCATAATATTTCAACGCGCTCTATTGAAATTAACGCTGCCGGTGAAGGCGCTGCAAATCAACTGAGAACACTAGAAAAAAACTGTAAAGAATTTGGCATAGAATTGTTCGGCATGGGCCATAAAAACCAAGGTGTTGTGCATGTTATTGGCCCAGAATTAGGCTTAACTTTACCTGGTACAGTTATTGTTTGTGGCGATTCACATACTTCAACACACGGTGCTTTTGGTGCCTTAGCATTTGGCATTGGTACCTCTGAGGTTGAGCACGTATTCGCCACCCAAACATTACGCCAAACCAAAGCTAAAACCATGAGAATTGAAGTTAAAGGTCAAGTTGCCTCAGGCATAAGTGCTAAAGACATTATTTTAGCCATTATTGGTAAAACAGGTAGTGCGGGTGCAACCGGTTATGTGGTTGAATATTGTGGTGAAGCCATTGAGCGTTTAACCATGGAAGAGCGCATGACAGTGTGTAATATGAGTGTAGAATTTGGCGCTAAAGCTGGGCTTATCGCACCTGATGCCAAAACGTTTGACTACTTAAAAGGCAAAGACTACGCGCCAAAAGGCGAAGTATGGCAGCAAGCCGTTGCAGATTGGCAGCAGCTAAAATCAGACAGCGAAGCAAAATTCGATAGTTACTTAACGCTAGAAGCAAAAGAGATTAAAACCCAAGTCACTTGGGGAACAACACCAGGGCAAGTGACACAAGTTGATAGTGTTGTACCTTCCCCTGAGGATTTTACTGACCCCGTTGAGCGTGAATCATGCATTGCGGCATTAAAATATATGGGCTTAACAGCCGGCACTAAAATTACCGACATTGCGATTAATAAAGTATTTATTGGCTCATGCACTAACTCTAGAATTGAAGATTTACGCGCCGCTGCTGCAGTGGCCAAAGGTAAAAAAGTTTCAGCTACGGTTAACGCTATTGTTGTACCCGGCTCTTATCGAGTTAAAGAACAAGCCGAAGCTGAAGGCTTAGCACAAACTTTTATTGATGCCGGCTTTGAATGGCGCTTACCGGGTTGCTCAATGTGTTTAGGCATGAATGATGATGTGTTAACGCACGGTGATCGCTGCGCTTCTACCAGCAACCGAAACTTTGAAGGCCGACAAGGCCGCGGCAGTCGTACCCACTTAGTCAGCCCTGAATTAGCGGCAGCTTCTGCCATTGCAGGTCACTTTGTCGACTTAACCTCGATTAACTCACAAGTTCAAGGAGCATAACATGGAAAAATTTAACCAACATCATGGCTTAGTTGTGCCATTGGACACGGCGAATGTTGATACAGATCAAATCATTCCAAAACAATTTTTACAAAAAACCACTCGCACAGGTTTTGGCCAGCACCTATTTCATGACCGTCGCTATTTAGACAACCTGGGTAACGAAAACAATCCTGAGTTTGTCCTTAACAAGCCACAGTATCAAGGGGCAAGTATTTTACTCGCTGGTGAAAACTTTGGTTGTGGCTCAAGTCGCGAGCATGCACCTTGGGCGCTGCAAGAGTATGGTTTTCAAGTTATTATCGCGTCTAGTTTTGCCGATATTTTCTATGCTAACTGTATCAATATTGGCATTCTACCTGTGATATTAGCGGAAGAAGCTATAGCGACGCTATTTCAACAGTCAAAAGAGGGTTTACAGCACCTTACCGTTGACTTAGTCGCCAGTACGGTTAAAACAGCCAGTGCACAATATGATTTTACTATTGCGCCTTTCCATAAATACTGTTTAGAAAACGGTGTTGACAGTGTGGGTTGGACGTTAAATAAAATTGCTAAGATAGAAGATTACGAAGCCCAAATGCCAGCTTGGCAGTAGGTAAAAAGATCAACCATCAGCTGTGAAGGCTGATGGTGAACCTTGGTTATCATTGAAAAAACTGCGGCATATTTTTTATTCTAATTCCAAGTAGATAACGCAGACATAGTGAATTTTTCCCCTCGAAAACTCAGTACTACACGTTGTGGAAGTATTTCATTAAGCAGTAATTCGCGACTAATATAATCGCCTTCATAACGATCACGGCCATTCACCCTTACCCAACCTTGCCCATCACTAGCATAAAGATGCATTTCAAACGCCAGCGAAGGCACCCCGTCTTGCACCCAAGTTGGCATTTGTGCCAGCGGTATGAGTTCGCTACCGCCTGCTACTACATTTTCGCTAGCATGGTCACTTTGTTTGGTGTGCTCGATAGCCGATTGAAAACTTGCCAACAACTCGTCAGACACCCCAGCTTCTGCTTTAACGACAAAGTTTTCACCCGTTACTTTCTTAGGCTTTAGCGCTGAGCTTTGTACGCTTGTTGGCACAGCAATTTGCGCGTCGGCTAAGCTACTTTCACTCGCTATATATTGTTGCGTATCGCCTTGTTCATCAGTTAACCCTGCCTGGTTACTAACAGTTTTAGTCGTTGCTACCGCAAGCTCATTTTCAAGGTTCGTGTTACTTGCTTTGGCCTGAGTCGTTTGATCGACCGCCAAGGCAAGCAGATTAGTACCATTATTAGTACCGCTGTTAATATCATGACTCGTACCACCCTCTGCTTGAACTGGTTCTGTAGTGACAACAGCTGGCGCTTCTCGATCAGCTAGCGGTTTCTGCTCAGCCATAGGATCTGGCTGATTTATAGTCGCACGAGTTACCTTAGTCTCTACAACAAACCCCTGAGGTTGATATGCTCCCCACCAAATGCCTAGCGCTAAAACTAAGCCTAATGCAGTAACTAGGCCGCCTGTTTTTGCCCACGAATGTTGCCACCAAGGTTTTACCTGAAATTCATCACCTAAGGCATCATGAGCCGCTTGAAGTACAATTTTACGGTTAACCAAAGCATTGTTACTGTTATAAGCATTTATCAAAGATCGCTCGGCTAACAAGTTCATTAAGCGCGGAATACCGTTACAAATTTTATGGATGGCGCTAACGGCACTTTTATCAAAAATATTACGAAAACATTTTGCTACGGATAGGCGGTGTTTAAGATATTGCTCAACTTCTTGCCTATTCAGGGGTAATAAATGATAGCGCGCCGTAATTCTTTGCGCTAATTGCCGTAAATCTCGACGCTGCAATAACTGCTGTAATTCAGGTTGACCAATCAAAATTACCTGTAAAAGTTTTTTGGTGTTAGTTTCTAAATTGGTTAATAACCTGAGCTGCTCTAACACTTCAGGTTGCAAATGTTGCGCTTCATCAATAATCAACAAGGTATTAAGATCATCACTATGATTTTTGAGTAACTTTTGTTGTATTTTATCGGTGAGGGTTTTCAAGGTTGCGTCTGTTTTACGATAACGAATTTTTAATTCATCACAAAGGGTCGCTAATAACTCTTGACTAGATAAAGTGGGATTTAGAATAAAAGCGGCTTGGGTATTTTCTGGTAAGTTTGCCATTAAATGCCGACTCAGCGTGGTTTTCCCCGTGCCCACTTCACCGGTAAGTAAAACAAACCCACCGGTATCACCTAAGCCATAAGTTAAGTGATTAAGGGCTTCGCGGTGACGATCACTCATAAACAAATAATCAGGGTTTGGGGCAATTGAAAATGGCTTTTCTTCTAAACCAAAATAACTTGTATACATAGAAAATCTTAACTGATGAATTGGCCCTGCAAAATTAACCTGAACGCAATCATATGTCAAAAGTCAGTCGCTATTATGTTAAAGTTAATCAATATAATTTCCTATACATTACTCATTTTCAGAGGTTTATAGCGCTCAATGACAAATATAACACAGCAACTAAACACTTTTTTAGTCGGCGGCGCCGTACGCGATGCTCTCCTGAAACGCCCTGTTGTTGATAATGACTATGTCGTGGTCGGCTCTAGCGTTCAAGAAATGCTCAACCTTGGCTTTTTACAAGTAGGCAAAGACTTTCCAGTATTTATCCACCCACAAAGTAGACAAGAATACGCCTTAGCTCGCACCGAAAAAAAAGCAGGCCAAGGCTATACCGGCTTTAATTGCGATGCATCAGCAAGCGTTACGCTTGAGGAAGACTTACTGCGCAGAGATCTCAGTATTAATGCGATGGCGATGGATGAAAATGGTAAAATAATTGATCCTTACAACGGCCAAATAGACTTAGATAATCGCGTATTACGCCATGTTTCTCCAGCTTTTATTGAAGACCCACTACGGGTTTTACGTGTTGCTCGTTTTGCCGCTAGGTATCACGATTATGGTTTTGCCATAGCACCAGAAACATTAGCCTTAATGACCAAACTCAGTGAAAGTGGTGAATTATCCAGTCTTTCTGCTGAACGAATATGGCAAGAAATGGAGCGCAGCTTAGCCGACACTCACCCTGAAGTGTTTTTTCAAGTGTTATATCAATGCCAAGCCCTAAAGTCGCTTTGGCCTGATTTACATAATTTATGGGACACGCCAGAGCTAGAAAAATCGCAGGCAAAAATTTACTCTGGATTACAGACTATGATGGTACTCAAACAAGCGGTTTTACTCTCTGAAAAAACTACCGTTAGGTTTGCCAGTGTTTGCCATAACCTAGGTCAGTCGTTAACCCAACCAGATAACATACCTGCTGATGCTGATCATGAAATAGCCGGGGTGGCTTTAATCGAGGCGGTTTGTAAGCGTTTAAGAGTGCCAACAGCACACAAAAATTTGGCGCTAAAGGTTTGTCAGTTTCACCTGCATGCACATAAGGTATTTCAATTAAAAGCTAGTACTATTTTAAAGCTATATAATCAATTAGATGTTTGGCGAAAACCAGAAGAGTTTGATGATTTTTTACTTTGTTGCCAAGCAGATTTTACTGTTCGCTATGGCTTGGATATAGCTGAATACCAACAAAAAGAATTTCTCTACACTGGCTTTAAAATGCTCAACCGAGTAACAGCCAAGCCTTTTGTTGAACAGGGTTTGAAAGGGCTTGAGATTAAAGCGGCAATAGCAGAGCAAAGACTTGCTGAATTAAATAAATACCAACAAAGTTATATAAAACAAAACAACATATTATCTAATAAAAGTAACTAACCGCTAAACTTGATGAGTTAGCCACCGCACTCAATGCCTGTTTGTTTGAACCACTAAATGATAATTAGTGACCAACAAGGAGGTAATACCAATCTCACTAATTATCTGATCATTTTTACTGGTTAAAATAACCAACTACTTCGTTATTTATTTAATAATTAGAACAACTAGTTATTAAAATAAATGCCTTATATTTGGCTGTTTTTCCTGCGCATAAAGTAGACCACCTAATTAATGAAATTGGTATAAGTCAACAGAGTCATGCGGGATAATTTTCCGAGCAGCAGTAATGTTTAAAAATACAGAAGGTATGAGAGAGGCCTGAACATAAAAAAGCCATATCAAATGATATGGCTTTTTAGACTTAATTAACTTTTACATTAAAAGTTATAAGTTGCTTTTACGTAGTAGAAACCACCGTTGTAATCAAATGGGCCACTTTCGTAGTATTCAGCACCTAACTGACCGTATGATTCAGCAGGTAACTTTTGTGCTTCTTGATCAAAGATGTTATTGGCACCGGCTGACAAGGTAATACTATCATTTAAGAAGTAGCTTACTTCTGCATCAACAGTAACCGCTGAGTCAGCAATTTCATTCCAACAACCCACAGCACAAGCATCGTCAGCATGCGTTGCAAAATACTCACCAAAGTAGTTTACACGCACAAAAGCTGATACATCTTCCCAAGATTGAGAAACAGTGAAGGTAGCGCGATGATCAGGCATACCTTCTTCTAAACGATGAACTTTACCTTCATTAGTCGTCTCTGGATTAAACTGATCAACCGTTGTTTCATTCCAGTTATACGCTAATGATAACAAGGTATCGCCGCCCATTAATGCCATTGTATAGTTTGCAACAACATCAACACCTTGTGTGGTAGTGTCAAAATCATTAGAAAAATACGAAACCGCTGAAATTAGCTCAGGGTTAACAACACCTAATGCTTCAAGCGCTGTGTAGTCAGCTGCTAATACATCTATTTGACTTGATTGTGCTAAACGGTCAGTTACTTCAATGTTGTAGTAATCAAGAGTAAAGAAGAAGTCGTCATATTGGTAAACACCACCAAAAGCAAAACTTTTTGACTCTTCTGGCGTTAACTCTTTACCACCGTAAAACGCTGACAATGGATTAGTTGGCGGCGCAAGGAACGTTTGAATTAACTCACCAGCAACTAATGATGTTTGTGTATTAACCACATTGGCTTGACCCACTGTTGGTGCTCTAAAACCTGTACTATGAGAACCACGTAGTGAAATCTCATCGTTAAGTCTTAATTGTGCAGTTAGCTTGTAATTAGTTGTGCTACCAAAAGTATTAAAGCTTTCGTGACGAACGGCTGCGCCCACTAAAAGGTCTTCTGTTACTTGGGCTTCAACATCAATATAAGCGGCAACATTGCGACGGTCGTTACGACCTTGAGTTTCAGGACCAAAGCCTTTAAAACCATGTGAGCCAATGTTAAAACCTTGGTCTGCATAAGCACCGGCTTTCCATGAAGCTTCTCCACCTGAAACTATTTCAAAGCTTTCTTCACGCCATTCAAGACCCATAGCAACGTTAACTGGCTCTTCAAGACCCATGTCAAAACCTTTAACTAAATCAAAGTTAAAGGTTTTTTCCATTTGGATATAACTACCGGTATCAAAATCTAACGGTGTATCTAAACCAAGTGATGGGTTTAAGGTATTCTTTAAGTTAAATTTAGATTCATTGCGACCTACTGAGCCACTAACATCAAAAAACCAATCTTTTAAGAAACCTTCGTTAATTTCGCCTTTAGTACCAACCGTTAATGAGGTATCTGTGATGTTGCCACCAAATTGTGGTGTATAACCACCCGGCATAATTTGGTTCATTGAGAAACAATTTGGATCAGCTACCATTGCTTGATAGTCAACGCTATCTAAAACATTACCGTCAGAGCCATCACTATTTTTTGGAATATTAACAACAGCACAAGTACGCGCTGCACCTTCTGATTCGCCGACATCACCTACAAGTAAGGTTTCACCATCATCAACCGAGAAAACATTACTACGGTTATGCGGGTTACGGTAATAAAAACCACCTGTTACATCACGCTCAGAATAGTTACCAAACATGTAAAATTCTTTATCATTACCAAGATCTAAGCCAACATTACCGAAAAACGTAATATCGTCTTTAACTTCTGGATTACCCCAAATTTGCGCTGGGTTCTGAATAGAAGCATTGCCTTGACTTGCAATGTTTGCTGCATCTGGACGTTGTACACTTCGGCTAGTTGCATCAGCATTTTTTAATTGAAAGCTTAAGTTAACAAAACCATCTTTAGTAAATGGTAAACCGACATTACCGTCTATAATCGTTTGATCACCATCACCTTCGTAATAAGAACCTTGTTTCACAGACATTGAACCGCCATCTGCGTCATCTTTAAGTACAAAGTTCATTACACCCGCAATTGCGTCGGAGCCGTATTGTGCAGCAGCACCATCGCGAAGCACTTCAACTTGCTTTATAGCGACACTTGGGATAACTGAAATATCAGGACCTTGTGCACCATCATTAATGCCACCACCTTGGAAAGCAATAACAGAGGCACGGTGACGACGTTTACCATTTAAAAGTACTAAGGTTGAATCAGAAGGTAAACCACGTAAATTTACTGGACGAATTAATGATGCAGCATCACTAATAGGTTGTGCACGGGCATTTAATGAAGGAATTGCGCCTACTAACATATCAAGCATATCACTTGAGGCGTTTTTACCTAACTCATCACCACCAATGATATCAATTGGCACTGGAGATTCAGCTACTGAACGCGGAGCTGAACGTGAACCAACGACAGCAATACGTTCAATGCTTTCTTTTTTTACGGCTTCTTCGGCAAAACCTGCGGCAAAACTAGGTGCTGTTCCTAGCGCTAAGCCAATGGCAAGAGCTAAAGTACCAGTACGAAATGTTGTAGACATGTTGTTTTCTTCCTAATATATTTGAATATGTTTTTAATAATTATTTATTTTATAATTATCTATTTTATAATTTTATTTTTACCCATTTCGCCCATCACAAAAAATCATCTTGTTGTAAACAATCAAAACAGCTTTCTGATTTATAGAACAGCTAGAAATACTTTACAAGTAGTCTTTTTCACTGAGGTTTAACATTAAATCTATAAGTAGAATTGATATGCAATTATAGTCAGATTTTATGCAAAGAACATTAGCACAGGCAATAATGCTGCAGCCTACAGCCCCTATGAGTTATAATAAAACATACAAACGAAGTATGTGCGAAGCTTTTCGTATTAAATTAAATATTATCTGCATATTTAATCAATAAAAAAAAACATAAAAAAAATGAACTTTTTCTAAAGTCGGTATTTACTGAGGTAAAAAGCCTCGTTAAAGTGAAGTTATCAATGTAAAATTTTTGTTTATTTTAATCCTAGGGGGGAAGTCAGTAATGTGCTCAATCACAAATAATAGGGTGAATCAAACATAAAAAAAGCTCCAATTTAGGAGCTTTATTAGTTCAATAGTCGGATAGTTTAATCAGCGGCTAAAACAGTAGCGCTTACTGCACCAAAACCTATGCGCGCAGCCCCGATTTTTTCACACCAACCTTTCATAATGACACAATCGCCATCTTCTAAGAAAGTACGAGTTTCACCATTAGGCAAGTGAATAGGCTCTGAGCCAGCATTCGATAATTCAAGCATTGAACCTGCTTCTTCTGGTTTAGGGCCGGACTGTGTGCCGCTACCAAACATATCACCTGAGCGCAGGTTACAACCATTAACCGTATGGTGCGCTACCATCTGCGCCACGGTCCAATATGAATCTTTAAAATTTGATTGTGACAATTGCACCGGTGCTTGCTTGGCATTACGCATGGTCTCAGTTTCAATTAATACCTGTAAACTTAAATCTAAAGAACCAAAGTCTCGATTGTGCTCTGACTCTAAGTAAGGCATAGGCTGAGGATCAGCTGCATCACGTGTCCATGTTGACCGGTAAGGTGCTAACGCTTCTGACGTTACAATCCACGGAGAAACTGTTGATGCAAAGCTTTTTGACAAAAATGGCCCTAAAGGCTGATATTCCCAACCTTGAATATCTCGTGCTGACCAATCATTAAATAAACACATACCAAACACATGATCTTCGGCATTTTCGATGCTAATAGGCTCACCCAAAGCATTACCCTTACCAATAAATATACCCACTTCCATTTCATAATCTAAACGCTTACATGGACCAAAAGAAGGCTCTGTTGCTGTTGGTGCCTTAGTTTGTCCTTTAGGACGCTTAAAGTTACTACCAGAGATCTCAATCGACGAAGAACGACCATGGTAACCAATAGGAACCCATTTATAATTGGGTAACAACGGATTATCAGGACGGAACTTGCTACCAACGGATGTGGCATGATGAATCGAAGTGTAAAAATCAGTGTAATCACCAATTTGACATGGCAAAGCAAATTCAACATCGGTTTGTGCAATTAAGCATGATGCTAATTTCGTTTGTAATGCTGCCCCTTGGGTTAATGCTTGTGATAACGCTTGGCGCAAAGCGCTCCAAAAACGGTTACCCATCGCCATAAAAGCATTTAACTGAATGTGACAACATTGCTCCAATGCTAATTGTGTGTCGCCAGCAAAAATATCCAAGGCGAATAGCGCTTTTAAATCAATAACCTGATCACCAATGGCTACACCTGCTCGACAGTCTTCTTTACTGTCTTTTCGCTTAAAACTAGCAAAAGGTAGGTTTTGTATTGGAAAGTCACAATTTTCTACATTGGCAGACTCTACCCAGCTAGTTAAAGCCGGGTTGTGCGTTTCATTAAGTAAATTGGTGTTAGACATGGGCTAAACAACTCCAGAAAATAGGTAAAATACGTGTTTACAATACACGCTATTAAATAGCAATGCGCCGTATTATAACAAGCGTTGTCATAAAGGCTATGCCAAGAAAATATACTTAATAAACAGCTGTCAACAATATGTGGCAGGGCCAAGTTTACAGCCACACTTGATTTGCCTTTAACAAAAATGATGTAAACACTATTCGCCAGAATCGACATTTGCTAGAATGCCGCCGATTTATCAATATATGGTAAAATTAGTACGCCTGCCTTACTGGTAGGTTAACATTCAATCTAAAGCTCCTGACTTACTATCAGGCTCGCTCAATGGGTCAATAAAATATGAATAACATTACCGTTTGCGCATTATATAAATTTGTTCGCTTAGAGAACTTCGACGCTATTAAGCCACCTTTGCTACAAGTGATGGAAGACAATGCAGTTAAAGGCACCTTACTTTTAGCGCTTGAAGGTATTAACGGCACTATCGCTGGATCACAAATTGGCATAGACGCCGTACTCGCCTTTATTAACAGTGACTGTCGTTTATCTGGTGTCTCATCTAAATGCTCGTTTCATCAAGACAACCCTTTTGCTCGCACGAAAGTTAAATTAAAAAAAGAAATTGTCACCATGGGTGTTGAAGGTATAGATCCAACACTTACCGTTGGCACTTATGTTAAACCCAAAGATTGGAATGCCCTTATTTCTGATCCCGAAATGCTCTTGATAGATACCCGCAATGATTACGAAGTAGAAATTGGCAGCTTTAAACATGCTATCAACCCAAACACCGAGAGCTTTCGTGAATTTCCTGAATATGTCGCGAAAAATTTAGATAAAAATAAACACAAAAAAGTCGCTATGTTCTGCACCGGCGGTATACGCTGTGAAAAGTCCACCGCCTATCTAAAAGAGCAAGGCTTTGAAGAAGTTTACCATCTAGAAGGTGGCGTATTAAAATACCTTGAAGAAGTCCCTGAACAAGACACCCTGTGGCAAGGCGAATGCTTTGTATTTGACAGCCGAGTGGCCGTTAACCATGATTTAGAGCGTGGTCAATATGACCAATGCTTTGCCTGTCGTTATCCAATCACAGCAGCAGAAAAAACCAGCGAGCATTATATTCAAGGCGTCAGTTGCCCACGTTGTTATGATAAATACACTGACGAGCAAAAAAGTGGTTTTCAGGAGCGTGAAAAGCAAATCAACCTTGCTAAAGCGCGTGGTGAAGAACATATTGGCGGTGATATAAAACAAGTAATTGCCGAGCGTCGAGCCACTAAAAGTGCCAGTAAACAGGCTCAGAAAAAATAGTTTTTTGCAAAAATACCAAACGAACTAAATCAAATGCCTGCTGATTAGCGGGCATTTTTATTTCCGATAACAAATAGTTATTGGCACAATAACAACATCATCAACAAAAAAATCGTCAAGAGAGAGCAAAGATAAATTTCAGCCGAAAAAAAACCTCAACATATAAATGTTAAGGTTTTAGATTTGATACTAAGATATTTTTTACTAGAATATTTTTACTAGAATATAATATGGTGCCTTGACCCGGAATCGAACCAGGGACACGAGGATTTTCAATCCTCTGCTCTACCGACTGAGCTATCAAGGCACTGTCTTTAAATGAATAAACCAGATAAACATCGTATTCACTTCGAAAGAGGCGACATAGTATCGGGAATTAAACTCGCTCGCAAGCCATTTTATTGACTTGTATTGATAATTACCTTCATTAGCATAAAAAAACAGCAGTCATGCCATTATCTCAACTCATAGCAATCCTATTAGCTCACCCACCTCATCACTCTTGCACATTGACGAACAGGTTATTACAAGCAGCTAAGTCAATGCAGTAATACCGTAGCAATTACCGAGCAGTCCTAATGACACAAAAAATGCCGCAAAAAAGAGGATAGCTGAAGAACCTGAACATCATCCTGCTTTCACATCGACGTGCATCTAAGCGCTAAGGCCGTGGAGTCAGGGATGGCTAGGAAAGGGCTGAAGATAAAAAAGCCAGCATAATTGCTGGCTTGATTTATGTTTGCATACTTAGCCTATTAGCTAAATATACCTTTCATTATCCAGAAGAAGATAATTGAAAGACCTGCACCTATGGGTAATGTAATTACCCAAGAGATAACAATATTACGTACTACACCTAAATTAATCGCGGCAATACCACGCGCCATTCCTACCCCTAGCACCGCACCCACTAATGTTTGTGTGGTTGAAATAGGCAGGCCTGCACCTGAAGCAATAACGACTGTACATGCAGCAGCTAACTCAGCGGCAAAACCACGACTTGGTGTTAAGTGTGTAATGCCGGTACCAATAGTGGCCATAACACGATGACCAAACAATGCAAGACCGGCAACAATACCTAAACCACCCAGTGGTAAAATCCACCAAACTAGTGAAGCTTTCTTGGCAATTTCACCACCGTTATCAACAATACTAACGACAGCAGCTAATGGCCCAATGGCATTGGCAACGTCATTTGAACCATGAGCAAACGCCATACAACAAGCGGTTACTATCATCAAGACAGCAAATACTTTTTCAACATTAGCGTAATGTGTAGTTTTATCTGCTTTTTCATCAAATTTAAGACGAGTGATAAAATACTTACCAATAATAGCAACAATAGCAGCGACAATAATCGCTAAGTAATAGCCACCAGCGCCGGCAATTTCAAAGTTATAAAAACCTAAGTTTATATTCTCTAAACCTATATGTTTTAAACCTTTTTTAATGGTCACTAACGATAAAACAAAACCCGCTAAAAACATGTAAAACGGCACATAACGTTTTGCTTGTTCTAATGGTTTGTCGGTATCAAAAATGAGTTTTTGTGCACTATTAAAAATAACAAAAGCAATAACACCCGAGATCAAGGGTGTAACAACCCAACTACCCACAATACCGCCTACTTTACCCCAAGCGACTGTATCAGGGCTTATGCCGATTGCAGCAAAGCCGATAATGGCGCCAACAATTGAGTGAGTAGTAGACACCGGCCAACCTAAAACAGACGCCACTAACAACCAAGTTGCCGCAGCTAATAAGGCAGAGATCATACCAAAGACTAATAATTCAGGGATATCAACAAATAACGCGGGATCAATAATGCCCTTACGTATGGTTGATGTAACTTCACCACCCGCTAAATATGCACCAGCAAATTCGAAAATCATTGCAATAATAATCGCTTGCTTAATGGTTAATGCTTTTGAACCAACTGATGTTCCCATAGCATTAGCAACATCGTTTGCACCTATGCCCCATGCCATAAAAAAGCCGACAGCAGCGGCGATCATGACTAACGTAGAGCCATGTGAGAGTAAAATTTCCATAAGTCAGCCTTATTTTCTAGCTAAAAGAATTTCTAAACGTGCGCCAACACGTTCGGCAAGATCAGCTAAGTCGCCAACCCAATCGATAATTTGATATAAAAACATCACATCTATGCAATTTAAATCTTTTTCAATATTTAATAAATCTTTACGTAATTTAATTTGCATACCATCTGTGTCATCTTCAATTTCATCAAGTTGACTGATCATCTTAGTGACCAAATCGACTTCACGACCACGAAATCCAGTTTCTAATAAGTCATCCAGTTCATTTATTGCATCTGCGGCTTTTTCAGCTGCGTCGATACTACGCGCGACATAAGCAATAAACTGCGCTTGTAATTCGGTAGGAATGGTTAACTTTCGGCCAAAGATACGTCCGGCAATATCCTTTGCGCAATTGGCAATCTTATCTTGTTGAGATAATAACTCTAGTAAATCAGCACGATCGACGGGCATAAATAAACCGCCTGGAAGTTCTAAGCGAATTTGACGTTTTAAATCGTCAGCATCACATTCCAATTTAGAAATTTTCTTACGAATTTTTCCTGCATTACTCCAATCTTCTTCGGTCACTGCCGCAAAAAAAGGCACAAGCTGACTACAACACTTGTGCACTATTCGGATATGTTTTTCTAAGGGTTTAATTGGCGACTTTGCAAATATGCCAATAATTGAGTTTCTGGCCATAATTAATTTCCAGGAGCTTAAGCTCTTTGTTTTTTATTCGAAGCGGATATTAAAGCATTTGAAAGTGAATTCAAAGGTTTTATCACAAGACAGCGGCTGTTTATAGCATGATTATTGTTTATCAGTGCAATTAAAATCATAAACATTATTAGCCGTAAAATAGCTAATAATGTCTATGACTAAATACATTAATTTAAGATGAGGATTTAAGATAAGGAGTCGAAATCTTCAGGTGTGGTATGACGAACGGATTTACCTTTGACAAAATAAATAATGTATTCACAAATATTTTGACAACGATCACCAATACGCTCTAACGCTCGGGCTGACCAAATAACGCTCATCACTTGTGGAATTGAACGTGGGTCTTCCATCATATAAGTCATAAGTTGGCGCATTAAGGCTTCATATTCGCGATCAATTTTATCATCGTTTTTATGTACTTTAATCGCGGCTTCAACGTCCATGCGGGTAAACGCATCCAAAGTGGCTTGTAAAAAAGTTAACACATGACGTCCCAAATTATCCAAATTCGATAATAGGTCTTTGTGCTTACCTGATAAGCTTTCTAAGGTGACGTTAGCTATTTTTCCGGCTTCATCACCAATACGCTCTAAATCAGTAATGGTCTTTACAATCGCCATCACTAAACGTAAATCGCCTGCCGCTGGCTGACGCTTGGCAATGATGCGCGTACACTCATCATCAATAGTCACTTCGGCGTTATTAATCAAATAGTCGTTGCTGAGCACTTTTTTCGCTAGCGCTTCATCCGCATCACAAACCGATGTTAGTGCATCAGCTAGCTGTTTTTCAACCAAGCCACCCATGTGCATAACATGATTCATAATACGTTCTAAGTCTTCGTTAAACTGGCCAGAAATATGACGACCAATATTTAAATTATCCACGGTATAACCCTCTGTTTATCGTCAATTTTATTTAACCGTAACGGCCAGTAATATAATCTTCTGTTTTCTTCTTTGCTGGCGTCGTAAACAAGGTATTGGTGTCACTATATTCAATAAGGTCACCCATATACATAAAGGCAGTTTGATCTGACACACGCGCCGCTTGTTGCATATTATGGGTAACAATAACCACAGTAAACTGTTTCTTTAAATCATTAATCAATTCTTCAATGGTTAAGGTTGAAATAGGATCCAAAGCTGATGTTGGCTCATCTAATAATAACACTTCAGGTTCAATAGCAATGGCGCGAGCAATCACTAAACGCTGTTGCTGACCACCAGAAAGCCCCAAAGCACTCTCATGTAACCTATCTTTAACCTCATTCCACAACGCCGCACTTCGCAAGGCATTTTCCACCGCCTCGTCTAGCACACGGCGGTTGTTGACACCTGTGATCCGCAAACCATAAACAACATTTTCATAAATAGATTTAGGGAAAGGATTTGGCCGTTGAAATACCATACCCACTTTACGACGCAAGGCAGCCACATCGGTATGGCGATCGTAAATATTGTCACCATTAAGGTTTATTTCACCGGTTATCTTACAAATATCGACTAAATCATTCATCCGGTTGATGCAACGCAACAAGGTTGACTTGCCACAACCACTGGGGCCGATAAAAGCAGTGACTTGCCCCTTAGGAATCGACATTGAAATATTTTGCAATGCCTGCTTGTTACCATAATATAAGTCTAGGTTCTTAATTTCTAACGCTACTTGCTCTGGCGACAGGTTATTAAGATCTAGCTTAACCCTGTGTTCTGATAATTTTTTTGGGGTAACAGAAATCATAGTATTCTCTTTAAATCTTGTTCAATAGATAGGAATTACTTCCCGTGCATCTTTTAATTTTTTAAATTGCTTGGTTTTATCGTCTGAGCTTATTGATCTAACATACGATATTTTTCCCGCAAGCGATTACGAATAGTTACCGCGGTAATATTCAAAGCAATAATAATGCTCACTAATAATAATGCTGTGGCATAAACCAAAGGTCTGGCCGCTTCAACATTGGGGCTTTGAAAGCCAACATCATAAATGTGAAAACCTAAGTGCATAAATTTACGGTCTAAATGTAAAAACGGGAAGTTACCATCCAGGGGTAAGTTTGGCGCCATTTTCACCACGCCAACTAACATCAATGGCGCAACTTCACCTGCCGCACGTGCTATGGCTAAAATAATGCCGGTCATAATCGCCGGACTCGCAATAGGTAAAATAATACGCCATAAGGTTTCAGCTTTAGTCGCGCCTAAGGCCAAGCTACCGTGTCGCATAGCAGAAGGAATACGCGATAAGCCTTCCTCAGTTGAAACGATAACTACAGGTAAGGTTAAAATAGCCAAGGTAAGCGCTGACCACATCACGCCTGGCGTACCAAACGTCGGGCTAGGTAGTGTTTCAGCATAAAACAATTCATCTAAGCTACCCCCCACCATATAGACAAAGAAACCTAAACCAAATACCCCATAAACAATAGAGGGTACACCTGCAAGGTTAATTACTGCAATACGTAGTAGTTTTGTTAGCGCATTGTTACCGGCGTATTCATGCAAATAAATGGCGGCAACAACACCCAATGGCGAAACAATCACTGTCATTAACAGCACCATTAATACTGTACCGAATATCGCAGGAAATACACCACCTTCGGTGTTCGCTTCACGCGGGTCTTCGCTAACAAATGCCCCAATTTGACTAAAAAACATTATCAGCTTTTCAAACACGTTGAGTTTATTATTAAAAGTAACCTGTAATACATCTTCAAAGTTAATGGTAACTTTTTGTCCATCCATAGCGCGCACAACAATTTGGTCACGGGAGACTTTCTCACGTAAAGCCATTAACTGCTCTTCTAGCACACTATAATCAGCCTTTAAGCCTGCCACTTTATCTTTAAACTCTTGCTGCAATTGCGCAGTAAGCGTGTCATCAAGTATATGCTTGCGCTCTTCTAAACGCGTGCGTTCAATTTGATAGTTAATGGCGCCAATATCAGACTTTTGTAGGTCTTCCATGTCAGCTTGAAAGTCACTCACTCGCTCAACGAGCTGTAACATTTTATTTTGTTCTACAGCCTGACCACCTAGAATAACTTCCTCGATATAACCATAGAAATTACCATTGGTGCGACGCTCAATAACCACTAACTCTTCAGGTAAAGAGGTTTTATTAATTTGCGGTACTAAAATCCAGCGAAAGTCTAAACTGACTAATTCACGGTTACCGGTTTTAATTAATAGTCGCTCAATAGTTTCAGCTGACTCGTCAATATTGAGATTTAGATGTACCAACTGCGATGCAGGTATACTTTCTCTTTCGTAAATTTCACCAATAACCGTTAAATTTTTACCTTGCTCATCAGTCATTTCAAACTGATAAATATCTGCTGGCCAAAAATAACTTAAACCGCGCCAGGCGATTAACCCCAGTAAACCTAAAACCGATATCAGGCTGATGCTAACACCACCTGCTGACAACCACACCCAAGGAGAGCCAGACTTAAACCAATTATTCATGCTATGTCGCCTTCCTTACAATGAGCTATATTTTTCACGCAAACGCTGACGTACAAATTCAGCTAGCGTATTGACTACAAACGTAAATACAAATAAAACAAATGCGGCCAAGAACAGAATACGATAATGAGAACTACCCACTTCCGATTCTGGCATTTCAACCGCAATATTTGCTGCAAGTGTTCTCATGCCTTGGAAAATACTCCAATCAAGAATCGGGGTATTACCGGTTGCCATTAACACAATCATTGTTTCTCCTACCGCACGGCCAAGTCCCATCATAACGGCAGAGAATATGCCTGGGCTTGCAGTCAATAACACCACTTTAATTAAGGTTTGCCATTGTGTAGCGCCTAATGCCAAGGAACCACTGGTTAAATGCCTAGGTACACTGAAAATAGCATCTTCAGCCATAGAAAATATCGTAGGAATAACCGCAAATCCCATGGCAATACCAACAACTAAAGCATTTCGTTGGTCAAAACTAATGCCTAGATCATTAGTGATATATTGTCGAACATCACCACCAAACAAGTGTAATTCAAGCACAGGAGATAACGCGAATGCCGCATAAGACGCCAGTAAAATAGCCGGTATTAAAATAATAGGTGCCCATGTTTCAGGAATAAGTGCTTTGTATTTTCGTGGTAATTTGTGCCATGAGAAAGCGGTAATAAATACTGAGGATGGAATAAAAACCAGCAATAAGCAGATAGCCGGTAAGTAAATTTCAATAATAGGTGCTAACCAAAGTCCAGCCAAGAAACCTAAAATGACGGTTGGCAAGGCTTCCATCATCTCAATAGTCGGTTTAACTTTTCTGCGCATACCAGGCGTCATAAAGTAAGCCGTATAAATGGCGGCAGTTAAGGCAATAGGTACGGCAAACATCATAGCGTATGATGCGGCTTTAATGGTACCAAACGAAATAGGCACCAAAGAAAATTTTGCTTCAAAATCATCAGAGCCAGACGTAGATTGCCAAATAAACTCAGGTTCAGGATAACTTTCATACCAAACTTCTTGCCAAAGTGCTTGCCAAGTAACTTCTGGGTGCTCATTTTCGACAGAGAAAATAGCCAATTCGTTGTTCGAAAACACCACTAAACCATCGGCACGAGGTGCAATAGAAAGCGCTTGAGCATTACCTTGGTGTAAATTACCACGCCATAAATCTGCTTCGCTGGTGGTATAAAACATGCCCATTTCACCTGACGGTGTTTCGGTATAAAAACTTTTACGATATTGCTCGGTATATATGGCTGTTACCGGTTCATTGTCACTCACTTTGAAACGACGAATTTCTTTAAACTCACGCCCTTCATCTGTTGCGACTTCGAACCATTGGCTGACTGAACCATTGTCATCGCCCAATAAAATTGAGCTACCACCTGATAATAACGCCATACTGGTAATATGATTAGGTGTCGATTTATTTTGTGCCAGTTGTGGAATAATGGTCGCTTTTAGCTCGGGTTCATAATCTAAAGAAAACACAGCGACTTGATCATTTTGGCGAATAAACGCCATAGACAAACCTGACGATACCAAAATATCATTAACCTGCTTTGCCTCATAATCAATTTCTTGATATTGCACGTCATACGCCGTGTCGTAATTAAAGTCATCTTCAGCTGACAAAGTAGTTTTAATCAGGCGCTTATCTTGGGTAAAAGCAACGAAAATTGCTTTTTCATCATCCATAGCAAACGACAGCTTGGTAATTGCTGCATTATTTTCATCAATGGGTAAATATTCTTTACCTAACGGATAACGAATACTAGGAATAATAACCCTTTTACCACTGGTAAAATTAGCCGTAAAACTGGGGACAATAAGCTGAACATTACCAGCACTGTCAATTAATAGCTTTTGCTTTTGACCCACATTAATCAGCTGCGTTAGACTTTCGCCATCAGCAACCAATGGTTGAGAAAGTATTTTGTCACCGGCTTTATGCCCGTCACCATCAACTAATTGATAAAAGTTAATCTTGCCTTCTTCAGTAATGCTATAGGCGACTTCTTTTAATTCATCAACACCTGTTGCTAGTACTTTATATTCTTCGTTGATAACAAATTTTGCTATTACATCAACTTTTGCAGATTCAAAGATAGGTTTAATTACGTAGAGTAAATACATGAATATTAATACTAGCGTAAATAAAACACTGATACCGCCTAAGGTAATCATCCATTTTGCTAATGAATTTTTCACCTTGCGATAATTTGCTGATTTAGAAGCAATGGCCACTTAAAAACACCTTCAACTATGATAATTTTTATAACTGCGGCTATTGTAAGACAGCAACATGACAGTTTTGTGACAAGGTGTTTTTTATCTCACACCGCCATTAAAAATAACAGCGACAATTTGCTAGTTTTTAGTTATGTTATGACTTATTAAATGTTATCAATGAAATAACCAAACCTATTAAAATAACCGCGCATTGAGCAGAAGGAAAAAATATAACAACATGAATATTAATAAAATAATGCAACGTAATTTAATAACGTTAGAGTTAGATGACAGCTTAGAGAGTGCTAAAAACTTGTTTGATCAACATAATATCCATCATATTTTGATCAAAGATAAAACCACCTTAACAGGTATTATTACCGATCGTGATTTATGGAAAAACTTAAGCCCTACGATAGGTACGCGTAAAGAAACCCCGCAAGATAGTTTTATATTGAATAAAAAAGTGCATTTAATCATGGCTCGAGATCTGATCACCACAACAGAAGATGTCAGCTTATCTGAAGCAGTATTGCTATTTCATGATCACAAAATATCTTGCCTGCCTGTTGTCGATGAAAATAAATGTGCTATTGGTGTTATTACTTGGCGCGATATCATCAAGGTCATTGCGGAGCAATATCGTCGAAAAAATCAAGACAACGTCAAGTAATAATACCCAAGCTTTATTACCAACTCTAGTGCAATAAACAGTAAAACCGTTATAGAAACTTAACAGCTAGAAGATAACATCAAACAACCAGCTTTGTGTTTCGCCGAGCTATGCCGATCACTTTTGGCAAACTGACAAAAAACGCAATATTACCTCTGCACAAAAGTACCTCTGCACAAAAGTACCTTTGCAATTAAAAGGCGATATAAGAACTATGATAGCCTTTTCCAGCAATGTAACTGAGCCATGTCAACTGAAAGAAAAATTTGAACAACTGGCTAATACCCATGTATTGACCCGTATCTACGACCGTCGTTATTTTTTCACCATGCTAATTGAGAGTTCAACCGAGCGAAAAAACACCAACAAGCACTAGCTGTTATCTCGTTAGATGTTGACCACTTTAAGACTGTTAACGATCAATATGGCTACCCTGCTGGCGATCAAGTGTTAATCAAGATTACGCAACTCATTATTTCCATTATTAGAGCGGAAGATATTTATGCCAGAATAGATGGAGAAAATTTTTCAATATTACTACCCAACATCAGCCTGTCTCAAAGCCGGCAATCCGCAGAAAAATTGCGCGATTTATTAGATAAAAACCTAATACTTATTAACACAAATATGATGTTATCAATAAAATCAGTTTGGGATTTCGGTGTTAAAAGCCAACGACAATTGCTTTCAAGATCTCTATGCCCGCTCTGACAGTGCTTTATATCAAGCTAAGTCTCGGGGGAGGAATCACGTATCTTTAATCGACTAACCATCAAAGCCTTAAGCGCATTAAAACTCAAGTGATTAATTTGCGATGCCAAATACAGATAGCTTTTAGCCTAAGGACATCAAGCCCATAAAACCTCATTGCCAACAAGGTCACTATTAACCTAGAATAGCGACATTACTTACACTGTTTCAAAAAGGTTTTTCATGGCACAACCATTACCCGATAAATTCATCATGTCGATGAACCGCGTTTCCAAGGTAGTTCCACCTAAGCGCACAATTTTAAAAGACATCTCGCTTTCTTTCTTTCCTGGTGCAAAAATTGGTGTGCTAGGCCTCAATGGCTCAGGTAAATCGACCTTGCTGCGTATTATGGCGGGTCTTGATACCGAATTTGAAGGTGAATCAAAAGCACTTCCAGGGACTAACATAGGTTATTTGCCACAAGAGCCAATATTAGACGAAGAAAAAACCGTCCGTGAAATTGTTGAAGAAGCCGTTTCTGAAGTAAAAAATGCCATAGCACGATTAGACCAAGTCTATTCAGACTACGCAGAGCCTGATGCTGACTTTGATGCTTTAGCAAAGGAGCAAGGGCAATTAGAAGATATTATCAATAGCCAAGACGGCCACAATATTGACAACGTCTTAGAGCGCGCCGCTGATGCTTTACGTTTACCTGAGTGGGAACAAAAAATTGGTGTACTTAGTGGTGGTGAACGTCGTCGTGTTGCACTTTGTCGTTTGTTATTACAAAAACCTGATATGTTGCTACTTGATGAGCCCACCAACCATTTAGATGCTGAATCTGTTGCCTGGTTAGAGCGATTTTTACATGACTATCCTGGTACTGTCGTTGCTATTACTCATGATAGATATTTCTTAGATAATGTCGCTGGCTGGATTCTAGAGCTTGATAGAGGATATGGTATTCCTTATGAAGGCAACTATTCTTCATGGTTAGAGCAAAAAAACGCCCGTTTAGAACAAGAAAGTAGAACTGAAAGTGCCTTGCAAAGAACCATTAAGCAAGAACTTGAATGGGTACGCTCAAATCCAAAAGCGCGTCAATCAAAAAGCAAAGCCCGTATGGCACGCTTTGAAGAGCTTAATAACCAAGATCATCAAAAACGTAATGAAACAAACGAGCTGTACATCCCACCAGGGCCTCGTTTAGGCGATAAAGTATTAGATGTTAATAACTTAACCAAATCTTTTGGCGATAGAGTACTAATTGATAACTTAAGCTTTAGCGTACCTAAAGGGGCTATTGTCGGTATTATCGGACCAAACGGTGCTGGTAAATCAACCTTATTTAAAATAATGTCAGGTGCTGAACAGCCAGACTCCGGTAATGTAGAACTCGGTGATACTGTTAAGCTTGCTAGTGTTGATCAGTTTCGCGATGACATGGACAACAGTAAAACCGTATACCAAGAAATATCTCAAGGCCATGAAATTTTACAAATTGGTAGTTTTGAAATTCCAAGTCGTGCTTACGTTAGCCGCTTTAACTTTAAAGGTAATGATCAACAAAAGATCATTGGTGACTTATCTGGTGGTGAGCGTAACCGTGTTCATTTAGCCAAGTTAGTGCAAACAGGTGGTAACGTATTACTGCTCGATGAACCGACCAACGATCTAGACGTTGAAACCTTGCGTGCACTTGAAGAAGCGCTGTTAGAATTTCCAGGCTGTGCCATGGTTATTTCCCATGACCGTTGGTTCCTTGATCGCATCGCCACCCATATTTTAGATTATCGTGATGAAGGCCACATTAATTTCTATGAAGGGAATTATACAGAATACGAAGAATGGCTGAAGAAAACTTATGGTCCAGCAGCCGCTGAACCACATAGAATAAAATATAAAAAAATAGGTTAACTAATGAGTTAACAACAAGTAAAAGGCACCTTAATAAATTAATTAAGGTGCCTTTTTATTAAAATCGGGCTATGCTGAGTAAATCACTTTTTGATAATTAAACTCAATGCAAAATAGACGCCAATTTACACGTATTCTTTGTTCTATACCGGCAGAATTAGCAATAGAGCAGCAAGTATTTAATGTCACTATTCATGATATATCATTAAAAGGTGTTTTACTTTTTGTTGATACTAAAGGCCTATTCCTTGAAAAAAAATTGGGTTTACTATCGGTTAAATTAGATGACTTTGGTGCCAAAATCATAATGAAAGTCACCGTTGCTCATCACAAAGGCAATAAAATTGGTGTGCAATGCAATGGCATTGATATTGAGAGTGTGAGTTTATTACGGCGTTTAATTGAACTAAACCTTGCAGACGATAAGCAATTTAATAAAGAACTGTCACAGCTAACTCGACCTTAATTAATACGCTCAACTTCAACTAATTTTTCAAAGGATTTATTATGAATCATCTTATTATATCTTTCATCACCGCGGATCGTCCTGGCATAGTAAAAGTATTATCTGACCTTATCAGTAAGCATAAAGCCAATTGGCAAGAGTCTAGTTTACATCAGATATCAGGTGTTTTTGCCGGCGTGATCGACATTGCAGTTGCCCCTGAAAGTTCAGCAGCATTATCGAGTGAACTCGCCGCCTTAGCCGGCTTTAAAATGCAAATAGAACACGTACAACCTAATGACTCAGTACCTGAAACTTTACTTGTTTTAGAACTAACGGCAAACGATAGAGCAGGCATAATTCAAGAAATATCTTCTACTATTCATCATCATGGTGGTAATTTACTTAAACTGGTGAGTACACAAGAAAGCGCACCACATGCCGGCCATGAACTATTCAAAGCAAAAGTCACTATTTCGACTAATAAAAAAGCTATCGACTCTATGATTGATGCGCTTGAAAACCTCGCTGATGACTTGATGGTAGATATTTCTCGCTAAAAAAATAACTATGACCCAACACGCTAGTAATATCTCAGCTTTTTTTATACTTTTTCATATTGCTTTATAAAAATATTATTACTCTTTTATCTCGACTTAAGCTCTCTATTAATACCCTAGTGCTATGTTCTTATCTAAAGGTAAGTCCGTAGCATAATACATAGCGCAATGACCAAGATGGCAAAGAATGGCAATGTGATGGCAGTATACCGTTCGTCCTGAACATCGCTGCTCTTCACTTCCATGTGAGCGCAGCATACCGTTCGTCCTAAACATAAAAAGTCCGCACTCATTGCTGATTGCGGACTTTTTTATTTGCTAATTTTCTAGGCGCTAAACTGCTATACGCTAGTTTTTTATAAGCCTAACTTTTTAAATTCTTTTGCAGCAACTGAGGCAGGTAATGGAATATAACCATCTTTTTCTACAATGTCTTGACCTGATTTTGACAATACCATTTTCAAAAATTCAGCTTCCATAGGTGCTAAAGGCTTGATTGGGTGCTTATTAACGTAAACATATAGAAAGCGTGATAATGGATACTCTTTAGAAATTGCATTTTCCATATTAGCTTCAATAAAGTTTTCGCCTTTTCTAGACAATGGCAATGCGCGAACGCCTGAGGTTTTATAGCCAATGCCTGAATAACCAATACCGTTTAATGAGGCAGAAACCGATTGTACAACCGATGCTGAGCCAGGCTGTTCGTTAACACTATTTTTAAAGTCTCCTTTACATAGTGCTTCTTTTTTAAAGTAACCGTAAGTGCCTGACACTGAGTTACGACCGTACAATTGTATATCCTTAGCGCTCCAATCACCTGTTAGCCCTAGGTCTCCCCAGCGTTCAACATCTTTTAAAGCGCGACATTTACGGTTATTTGAAAAAATAGCATCAACTTGATCTATGCGAAGACCCTTTATCGGGTTGTCTTTGTGAACAAACACAGCTAAAGCATCAATAGCGACTCGAACGGCCGTTGGTTTGTAACCATAACGCTTTTGAAACGCTTCAATTTCGCTTGACTTCATCTTACGGCTCATTGGGCCAAGGTTAGATGTTGCTTCCGTTAATGCCGGTGGCGCTGTAGATGAACCTGCCGCTTGTATTTGCACATTAACATTAGGATATATGCGTTTAAACTCTTCCGCCCAAAATGTCATCATATTAGCTAAGGTATCTGAACCAACAGACGAAACATTGCCTGAAACACCACTGACTTTTTTATAGATTGGTAACTCATTATCAACTGCAAATGCAGAAAAACTGATAAGACTTGATAAACCAATAACGCCTAATGTACTTTTTAAACTCATGTTACTCTCCGATGAGAACTATAATTAATTTGACAACACTATAGAAAGTGAATATGACAATAATAAGTAAAGTTTGTGACACTTGTATGACAAACCTAAAAAAGCTGTCAATTGAAAAGCAATAGCTGTCAGCTTTCAGTTAAAAGCAAAACAGTCACCCAAGGTTACATCATCACCGACAAGCCTTTTGTAGGTTGGACTTTAGTCCATCAGGTTTTAAAAATAGCTTTCAGTTAACAACAAAACAATCACCCAGGCTAGATTATCACCGGCAAACCCTTTGTAGGGTGGACTTTAGTCCATCAGGTTTTAAAACAGCTGTCAGTTTGATGTTTTTAGCTGTCAGTTATCAGCTATAAGAAACAGCTTTCAGATTGTTTGTTTGGCTTTATCCTACTACGTTTTGTATTCGCTGTGCGGTTGACGGACTAAAGTCCGACCTACAAAACAATTGCCTAAATCTACATTGTCACCCGTAGGCTCTATGTAGGTTGGACTTTAGTCCATCAGGTTTTAAAGAAAGCTCTTAATTTGATGTTTTGAGCTATCAGCTTTCAGATTGCTTGTTTGTTTCGCTTTATCCCACTACGTTTTTTATTCGCTGTACGGTTGACGGACTAAAGTCCGACCTACAAAACAATCGCCTAAATTTACATTGTCACCCGTAGGCTTAATTTAGGTTGGACTTTAGTCCATCAGGTTTTAAAAATAACTTTCAGTTAAAAAAACAATCACCCAAGGCTAGATTATCACCGGCAAGCCCTTTGTAGGGTGGACTTTAGTCCACCCTGTTTTAAAAATCGCTGTTAGTTTTAAGTTTATTTGCAGACGATTAGGCTTTTGAGTATCAAGTTAAACATTTTATTTTACCGTCAAAATATCAAAGCCCTAGTGAGCTTCATGTTTAAAACTGACTTGTTGAACAAGTGTATCGGCACAAAACATATAGCGTTTTAACCTTGCTAAGTGCTAGATTTGGTAGCCAAAACTATACAGACAATGAAAGTACAATTAATTACAAATGACTTTTATTATGCTTAGATAAGTTATTTGAATCTTAAGATAGAAAAATAACCAACAATGAGATTTAGTCATACGGGCAGACATATTAACAAGCTTATTTATTCGCTATTTCAGGACTGAAATAGATAATAAATTCGCTGCCTAGATGCCACTCACTTTCAATTGAAAGCTCACCGTGGTGGTGATTCAACACATGTTTAACTATCGCCAAACCAAGCCCTGAGCCACCCGTATTACGTGAACGAGACTTATCAACACGGAAAAATCGTTCAGTTAAACGATTAACATGCTCAGGTTTAATACCTGGGCCATTATCTTTAACACTAAAGCGTATTTTATTACCGTCATTACGCAGTCTTATGTCAATAATGCCATTAGGCGGAGTATAGGCAATGGCATTTGAAATTAAATTCAAGCAGGCGCTTTTTAATTCATGTTCATTGCCATTAATACTTATATTTGGCGCAATATCATTGTTAATAATATGATTTTTATCTTGATTTAACCACTGCACCTCTTCAATTATCGTTAAGACTAAGCGCGACAAATTAACTTCTTGATGATTATCTGCGTCAACATTATGCTCGATTCGTGATAACACTAACAGTTGTTCAACTAGCCTATCCATTCGTGACACTTGTGACTCTATCGTGGTAAAGGCTTTTTTCCAATGTGGGTCTAGCGCAGTTTCACTCGCTTGCACCATTTCAACGTAACCGCGTACCACTGTTAAAGGCGTTTTTAGCTCATGGGATACATTAGCAACAAAATCACGGCGCATTTCCTCTAACCGTTGTATTTTACTGATATCACGCGCTAATAATAAAATTTGATCACTACCGTAAGCCATCATCCGCAGCTCAAGCTGTAACTCATTATTTATCGGTGAAATAATTAAACAAGGGCTATTATAATCGCCATCATCTAGGTATTTAGAAAACTCTGGAAATCGAATCAAGTTGTCAATACGTAAACCAATATCCTCGGGCCAACGCACCCCTAAAAACTTTGAAGCTTTTTTATTACCCCATAAAATGATCAGTTCATTTGATAGCACTAACGCTGCATCAGGCAAGGCTTCAGCGCCATCACGAAACTTTCGAATACGTTCATTAAGTTGCTTCTGCTTTAAGCGCTGTTTGCGAATACGGCGATAAAGACCATCGTATATTCTGCCCCAAATGCCATTAGCTTGTGGTGGTGCTATTGATTTTCCTTGCCACAGCCACTGAATCAATTTAAACAAATGATTATAATGCCAAGCAAGCAGGCATAGTGAGACAATACTGACAGCAAGAAATGTTTGGCCAAACAAATAGCCAACAAAACCACTGACAATAATTACGCCAAAAATACGGGTAAAAAGCGTTCTAGCTGAAATGCGAAAAAACATAAATTAGTTATTAACCTGAGGGTTGAATTTTGCCCGAAAAGCGATAACCTGAACCTCGTACCGTCTGAATAAAATCTTCATGGCCGTCACCAGAAATAGCTTTACGTAAACGTCGAATATGGACATCAACCGTTCTATCTTCAACATAAACGTTTGTGCCCCATACATTGTCTAGTAATTGTTCTCGGCTATAAACCCGTTCAGTATGGGTTAGAAAAAAATGTAACAAACGAAACTCTGTTGGGCCAAGGTCTAAATTTTTATTATTTATTGACACTCGATGCGCGACTGGGTCTAAGGTAATACCGTGAAAATCAATGGTCTCTTCTAAAGCTGTCGGCGCAACGCGGCGAATAACCGCTTTAATGCGAGCAATTAATTCTTTCGGTGAGAAAGGTTTAGTTACGTAGTCATCAATGCCGGCTTCAAAGCCTTTAACTTTATCGTCTTCGTCTGCTCTAGCGGTTAGCATAATAATTGGAATGGTACGGGTATACTCATTTTGTTTTAATGATTTTGCTAACTTTACCCCTGTGCCACCTGGTAACATCCAATCCAGTAAGATTAAGTCAGGATAAGGTTCTTTAATTTGAGCTTGTGCTTGCTCTATCGTTTCAGCCTCGATGGCATTAAAACCATTTTGCTCCAAAACAAAGATGATCATTTCTCTTATTGCGGCTTCGTCTTCAACAACCAAAATCTGTCTACTCATGTATCCTTCCTAATCGCCTAATCGTATAGCAAACATTGTGATAAATTATTGTGACAGTTTCATGACAACGATAGAATTATTATCCTTGGGTTGATTTATTAAGCCCTAAGCAACATTAATCTGTTTGTTATTGTTGTTATGATCATCGATACCAAACCATTAGGCAAGAAAAAAGCCGCACAAAGCGGCTTTTAATCATTAATGTATCAACAACTACAATGGTTAAAACTTATATTCGATACCCGCGGCTAAGTAATCTTGGTCTTCGCCACTGTCCATATCAAAAGTGGTGTAAAAAGTGTATAGCTTAGTGCTTTTAGCTAGTGAATAATCTGCACCGAGAGTAATACCAGATTTATCATCACCGTCTTTAAAGTCAGCCGCTTGATATTGGCCTTTAAAGGTTATTTTATCCATTTTATATTTAGCCGATACCATGAAACCATCCATTTCACCGCTACCATCTATTTTTTCTTGGCTTTGCACTATGGCGCCTAACACAACACCAGAGACTTTACCCTGCACAGTCGCACGAGTAATATCGTAACCATTAACGTCAGAATCGACAGCAACAGAAGCAAAGATAGTTGATTTTTTCAATTTTTCATCACCGTAAAATATGGCAACAGAAACACCATCTTCTGCATCAACAGCATCTTCAGCGATATAAGTAACACCTAATTGAAAATCACTAAATTTAGGTGATTTATAAGAAAGTGTGTCCGCCATGCGGTTTTCACCTTTCCATAAACTTTTGATATCACCATTTAAATCACTAAACAAATCAACTTTACCTTGCGATTGCTTAAGCATAGTGTCGTTTTTACCCAATAAAACCTCACCAAAACCACCGGCTAAACCAACATACTGGTTACGATCAGTAATGCTATCACCTTTTGCACTATCACCATCTAAGTCAACCTGAAACTCTGCTTTATAGATAACAGACAAGCCTTCACCCAGATCATGTGTACCTTTAAGTCCAATACGTGACGCATTACTTTTTACTTCTGTAAATGACCCTTCACCTTCATCAGAAGATTGCAGTGAAAGATTTGCTTTACCGTAAACTTCAACATCAGCTGCAAATGCCGACAATGATAAAGAAGACAATAAAACGACAGCGATTTTGTTGTAAGTATGTTTCATGTTGATACCTTTAAGAATTAGTATGGCTAAAAATAATTGCGCTTAGTTTGCCTAACCTTTATGACATTTTTGTGACATCAAGAAATAATTTTTCACCATTATGCCAAAAAATATAATTTGTATTAATGGTTAATAACCACTACATCAAGCTTTTATAGTGTTTTTGCGGTAAATTAATGGTGTTCCCTTTATGTGGAATGAATTATGCTGAAAATAAATTAAAAATAAAAAAGCATAGTGCTTATTTACAACTCAAATCATTAATTAAAGTAGCTGAATTTATAATAAGGTTAAGCTACTTTAAAACAGCAAAACAAAGCAACACTAACAAAAGAAAACTTTAATGAAATCAACTAGCCTGTCACGAAAGTTACTTACACGAGTCTTGTCATTATATTTTGTTCTGACATTTATTGTTACTTGTGTACAAATTGGTGCCGAATACATCAATACCAAAAATCACATTGCCAATGAATTACTCACACTAGAGAAAACCTTTAGTGGCAGCTTAACCCGAGCAGTATGGGAGCTAAATACCCAACAAGCGATATCTATTGCAGAAGGCTTAGTGGCTATTCCAATGATTAAAGGCATCACGGTTACCGATGAAAACGATCTCATTATCGCACAGTTAGGCTTAACAGCTGACGAAGCAACGCTTTATATTGAGTCAGTTGGCCATGACGTTAACAACCCTGAGTATTTTAATGTTAGCTCCCGCAGCGAAGGATTATTTGGTCATGGCTTTCCGTTAATTTTTGAATTTTCAGGTCGCACCACTAAAGTTGGCTCAGTGACCTTATTATCCAGCAATGAGGTCATTTTTAACCGAATACAGGTAGGTATTTATTTTCTTATTGGTAATGCAATGGTGAAAACCGCCGCACTGGTGTTGTTATTTTCCTTAGCTTTTTCAAGCCTTTTGACCAGACCACTTAACGCACTAACCGAACAAATTAATCAATTTGATATCGATGACCCTGAAGCCTCTAAATTACATGTAATTAACTATGAAAATAACGAATTAAACATTCTGCAAAACGCCTATAATAATTTAATTGATGAACTGGTGGCGTATAAAGACAAACTCGCCCTAGCCCAAAGCAACATTATATCCGCGAACAACAAACTTGATGAGCAAAACCTGGTACTTGAACAAGAGGTAGCACGTAAAACATCATCATTAAGTACTTCGATGTTAAAAATGGAAATGCAGCAACGTGAATTATTAACTCAGCAAAAAAATCTACAAACTGAAAATGCTCGCAGAAGCACCACAGAAAAAACTTTGCTTGAAACAAATCACGAATTAAAAAGTTCTATTATTCAATTAAACAAAGCGCAAGAGCGCTTACTTGACGCAGAGAAAATGGCGGTACTGGGCAGTATGTCAGCTGAAGTGACCCATGAAATTAATACCCCAATAGGCGTCAGTATAACCTCCACATCTTATCTGGCAGATTTACTCACTGCGCTTAAAGCTGACATAAAAGACAATAAACTTTCGAAACGAGTGCTTAATGACTTTACCAAGAATTCAGAACAAGGTCTTAATTTAGTGTTAAACAACCTTGAACGTGCCTCTGAATTGGTCACGAGCTATAAACAAGTGGCGGTTGACCAAATAAGCGAAAAAATTCGTCAGGTCAATCTGGGAAAATATATTGATGAAATCATCCATTCATTGCACCCTAAATTTAAAAACACCCAACACAAGATTGAAGTAGATTGCCCGCAAGATGCTGAAGTTTATTGTCATGCAGGCGCTATTTCTCAAATATTTACCAACCTCATCATCAACTCAATCATCCATGGCTTTAAAGATATAGAGCGCGGTGTAATTACCATATTGGTACAACTCAACGGTGAACATGTGCATATAACATATAAGGACAATGGCCACGGCTTATCTGACGAACAATTAACACACCTCTTTGACCCATTTTATACTACCGCTGGAAATAGAGGCGGCACAGGCTTAGGCACTTATATCGTTAATAACCTAGTAAATGACACCTTAAATGGCAGCGTTAGTGCAAGTTCAGCTCTTGAACAAGGGCTAAGTTATGATATCAAGTTTGATAATATGCACTAAGTGCTCCTTGCCTAATGAGATTAATCTAAGGCGTGCGTGATGCAAACAAGTACGGTAATATACCCGCTTAACATACCTGTTCAACTTTAAGATACTGATTTTAGCTTGAAGTAGAACAGGTATAGTGCCCTCGTTTTTCAATTATTCGCCCACTTTTATCGGGCCTAGGATTATCTTAATGTGGTTTAAAAACCTATACTTTTTTGCCTTTACCCGCCCTTTTGATTGTTCTGAAGAAGATTTAGAGAAACAATTATCTGAGCATTTATTTACCCCCTGTGCTTCAACTGAACAATCGCATTTTGGTTGGGTTAATGCATTAGGCAAGCATGGCGACTCAACTGTTCACTCGGTAAACGGTAATTATTTATTGTGTGCACGCAAAGAAGAAAAAATTCTACCCGCTCCTGTTGTTAAAGACATGATCGAACAAAAAGTAGCGCAATTAGAAGTAGAGCAATCACGCGGCGCCACTAAAAAAGAGAAAGAGCAGTTTAAAGAAGATATTATTTTTGAATTACTACCGCGAGCATTTTCTCGCTTTAGTGATACTCGTGCTTATATTAATGCTGTGCATAACATTATTGTTATCGATACCAGTAGTCGTGGTAAAGCCGAAGACTTTTTAGCACTTTTACGTAAATCACTTGGTACATTGCCCGTAACAACTCCATCACCAGAAAAAGCCCCTGATGAAGTCATGACCGAATGGTTAGTCGAAAGTAACTTAGGCGCTAACTTTCAATTAGGCATGGAAGCTGAATTCAATGCCTTAGGCGATGACGGCGCAGTGGTTCGGGTTAAAAACCAAGATCTTACCAGTGAAGAAATCAAAGCACATTTAGATGCCGATAAATATGTTGTCAAAGTAGCGTTAGAGTGGGACGAGTCATTGTCATTTATATTATGTGACGATTTAGCCGTTAAACGTCTTAAATTCTATGACGTTATTCAAGAACAAAACGACGATATTGATAGCGATGATATTGTCGCGAAACTCGATGCCGACTTTGCTTTAATGACCGGTGAGTTAAACCGTTTTATAGATCACTTGTTAGCTGAGTTTTCACTTAAAGCTAGTGATTATTTAGAAGCATAGTTTATCGCTAACATAGCGGGTTAAAAAGGCGCTACTTAGCGCCTTTTTTGTCATTTTAAATTAACAACTTGATAAACAATTAAATAAAGACTTAGATGCAAATAATAGGTCCAATTAGCATTAATTAAATATCGCGCATTAAAACAGCCGCTATTCATTTTAATTTATTCAATCAAGCCGTGGCTAGCCAGAGTAAAATAAATATAACTTTATCTATATCCAACAATGGTGTGGTTGTATTGTGTCAAAAGTGGATTGGTCCAAATTTATTACTAAGACGTCTGCAATATCAAGGTAGAGGTTGTTTTGATGAAACAATAAACACTTACTCAGGACAAGTAATTAAATCAATACCTGCACCATGTAACTGTTAATAACATGAAGTACATAGCTTTTGTTATAGTTATTACCATCATAATGAGTTTTTCACCTAGTTTACTCGCCAAAAATCAACATGCGTTTATCTCGAGCATAGCGCAAACTGATACTAGTGTTAAAAAAGCAAAAAAAGAAGTTAACGTGCAGAAAAATAATATAATTAATGACGAACAGAAAGCCAAAGAATAAGTTAACACGCCAATAAAAAAAGCAGACAATAACCAGCAGAAAGCTAAAAAGGCGGCTGACAATAAAGCTAAGACAAAAATAGTGTCAAATAACCTCTAACTAACTTATACCTGAGTAACATCATCAAATACATGATATTTATTACCAACTATCAAGGTGTTTATCTGATCAATATTAACCCTTCATTTTCCTTGATAACTTTCTTTAGCAAAATTCAAGCTAACTAACCATAATGCCCAAGCAGAACCTAATTATCAGGTATCATTTTTTTGCTCATATTGGCAGCATAACTAAGAAATACAGTAACTAATACAGTTACTCGTGCGGTTATTTTATACAATCAGATATGAAGACAGTGGCAGAGTAATATTATATGAGGAAAATGAAAATCAAAGTTAGCAAAAGTGCACAACACTTTTGCTATAAAATTGACTCAATTATACCGAAATAGCAGCTTTAATGTGTGGGTGAGCTTGATAGTTTTGTAGTTCAAAATCTGCGAAAGTAAAATCAAAAATACTTTTTACTTCAGGATTAATCCACATATTGGGTAATGGCAAAGGCTCGCGCGATAATTGCTCGTCGACTTGCTCAAGATGATTTAAGTATAAATGCGCGTCACCAAAAGTATGGACAAAGTCACCCAGTTCTAAATCACAAACTTGCGCGATCATCATAGTAAACAAGGCATAACTAGCAATATTAAATGGCACTCCAAGAAAAATATCTGCACTTCTTTGGTATAGCTGACAGCTCAACCTGCCATTTAAGACATAAAACTGAAACAGCGTATGGCATGGCGGTAAAGCTTGTTTTCCCTGTGCCGCATTAGCGGCTGGACTTATCGAGGTATCAGGTAATAACGCAGGGTTCCAAGCGGTAATTATATGGCGACGTGAGTCAGGATTATTTTTTAAATCATCAATCAATTGTGCTAATTGATCAATAGTTTCACCATTTTGTGCCGGCCAGTTACGCCATTGCACTCCGTATACTGGGCCAAGTTCACCTTCATCAGTAGCCCAAGCATCCCAAATTTTCACGCCATTTTGCTGTAAATAAGCGATATTCGACTCACCCTTTATAAACCACAATAGTTCATGGATTATCGACTTAAGATGACATTTTTTTGTGGTTACTAACGGAAACCCTTTCGCAAGATCAAAACGCATTTGATGACCAAATATACTTTTAGTGCCGGTACCAGTGCGATCAGATTTTTCAACCCCTTCGTCTCTAACATGGCGCATTAAATCAAGATATGCTTTCACTAGGTTTTCCTTTAACGTTATTAATTAGAACAAATAGTTTATGCCAAACACCGTACGGCTAAAGCGATAAACTTAACCACTGATTTCAGTAGGGTCAGTTTATCAGTATTTGGCTTTTTTTGCGTGAAATTGTTGGTACAACAGGGCCTAATTATCGACAATTAGGCTCAATTATTTTTACAAAAATGAGCGAGGCTAAACGGTTAATACCACATCATTTTAATGGCAACTAACATCAAGAAAATGGCAAAGCCTTTTTTCAAGTAAGGTAAAGACAGTTTAGCACCTGCCTTTACACCCAGTGGCGCAAATAACGACGAGGTTAATACAATACCTAATAAGGCAGGTAAATAGATATAACCGATACTCCAGGGTGGCAAGTCGCTTTGTCCAAAACCGATAATAACATAGCCCAAAGCACCAAATAACGCGACAATAATACCACTGGCTGTGGCCACACCGATTGCTTGGCGCATAGATAATGAGTAATACATTAAAATGGGTACCAATATAGCGCCACCAGCAATACCCATCAAACTTGCTAACACACCGGTAAACAACCCAATAAATTGTAATACCCAGTTGCTAGGTAGCGCTACACTGCGCTCAACTTTAATCGATAAAAACATATAAGCCGCTAAAATAAGTACTGCACTGGCAAATATTAGCGTTAAGGCTTTTAACGACAGCATGCCGGCAATAACGGCGCCGAGCATAGCACCAATAGCCACGGTTATGACCAGTCGTTGCGCAATTGGCCAAGGAATATTACCGTTTTTATGATGGGCGAAAGCCGCCGAAGTAGAGGTGAATATGATCGAAGCCAACGAGGTGGCAAGTGCCATGGGAAAGGCAAGCTCTGCGCTTATGCCTAATAACGGTAATAAATACACCAACACAGGCACAATAATAAGCCCACCGCCAATACCGAGTAAACCAGCAAAAAAACCCACCACAGTACCCAGCAAGGCGCAGGCTAAAAATACACTAATAAACATCGAAATTACTTACTTTATAATGGTGCAATAACAGTATTAAGAAACGCTTATTGTAATCTGGCATGCACAAAGTCCCCTAAACCTAATTGAACTAATTGCTCATGCATATAACTATGTACATCACTGGTATTGGTGAAGCTCAATACTCGCACTAAAATTTGTTTTAATTGCTGATAGTCAACATGGCGAATAACCCATTTAACTTTCGCAAGACTATGAGCGCTCATACTCAAATTTTGGTAACCCATGGCGATCAATAAAAGCGCACCGGTCGGCTCATTGGCTAATTCTCCACAGATACTTAATGGCACATCTCGATGTTGACTTTTTTGTGCTATATGGTGCAGCGCACGTAAAACCGCAGGATGATAAAAATCATATAAACTCGCTACGCGGCTATTGTTGCGATCAACAGCCAATAAATATTGAGTTAAGTCATTGCTGCCAACAGAGAAAAAATCAACTTTATCGGCTAAATCTTCTAACTGAAAAATAATGCCAGGCACTTCAATCATCACACCCACTTTTGGCCGTTCTAAAACGTCATTTTCATTACAAAATAATTCTGAGGTAAGCTCATAATACGCTTGATTAATCAGCCTATTGGCTTCATCCACTTCAGTGATGCTAGAAATCATAGGTAACATAATAGCTAAGTTACCCAGGCCATAATTTGCCTTCATCATTGCTCGCACTTGCACTAAAAATATTTCAGGATGATCTAAGGTAATTCTAATACCACGCCAACCTAAAAAAGGGTTAGCTTCAATAATGGGGAAATAAGGTAGCGACTTATCACCACCAACATCTAAAGTTCGCATGGTGACAGGCTTGTTTGGAAATGACGCTAAAACTTGTTGATATAACACGGTTTGCTCTGACTCAGACGGAAAACAACTACGATTCATAAAGGGAATTTCAGTACGATATAAACCGACACCATCGGCACCAACATTTTGTGAGTATTCAAACCCTGCCGATAAACCAGCATTAATCAACAAGCTGACATGATGACCATCTTGGGTCGATGCTGGTAAATGTTCTTCCTCTTTTACTTGCGCGTATAATTCATTTTCTGCCGCGACAATATGTCGATACTCATTAATCAGGGCATCTGCGGGAGTAACATAAAGCTGGCAAGCATAACCGTCTAAAATAGCCTGTTTTTTATGCAGCTGACGAATAGCAAGATAATCAACGCCCATAATAGCTGGAATATTCAACGCTTTCGCTAAAATAGCCGTATGAGAATTATTTGAGCCTGTGATTGAAACAATGCCTAACAGCCCAAGATGTTGGTATTCAGCAAGCATGGCTGCACTTACATCTTCTGCAACAAGTATAAATTTCTCAGGTAGTTGCTGATCCTGCTCTGCCAAGTTTTGAATGTTATTTAATAATCGATTACCTAAATCTTTAATATCGTAGGCACGCTCTCGCAAGTACTCATCTTCCAAGCTTTCAAACTGCATAACATAGCTATCAACAACCAGTTTCAAAGCACTTTGTGCATTCCAAGCCAGTTTAATTTTAGCAATAACTTCAGCTTTAAAATTATCACTTTCAAGCAACTGCTTATAAACATCAAAAATATCGAGACTGTTATCTGAAATTATCGCTTTTAGTTTTTCACTCATTTGAGAAAACTCAGCGAATGTGCGACTTGCTGCATCGTCAAAAATCATGAGTTGCTGCTGACTATCACTGACTTTGTTAAGCGCTATTTTAGATAAATCAGCTTTAGGGTGCACCACAATCATTTCACCAATAGCCACTCCTGGTGAGCCGCCTATACCGGCAAGGTTTTTACCGATATTTTGGCTATAACTTAATTCAATCATGCCTTGCGCTTCAACACTGGCTAATGCGGTGGCAAGCTGTGCCGATAGCGTGACCAAAAATGCTTCTTCATTTTCGTTAAAAAAACGTGCCTGTTCTTGTTGTACGGTTAATATGCCTAAGACTTTGCGCTGATGAATAATTGGCGTACCTAAAAAAGCTTTAAAATGCTCTTCTTCAACTTCTGGCGCATGAATAAAATCTGGATGTTGCTGAGCGTTGGCAATATTAATCGGTTCTTCACGTTGCCCGACTAAACCCACTAGTCCTTCGGTAAAACCAATACAAGTTCGGCCAAAAGCATTTTCGGCTAGGCCATTAGAGGCCATTAAAATGAAATGCTGCTTCTCATGATCCGCTAAATATACTGAGCAACATTGGGTGGAGAGTGCGTTTTTAACCTGACTAACTAAACGTAATAACGCTTGGTCAAGCTCTGAAGCCTGACTAAACTCTAGAACAATTCGACGCAAAATAGTAAGCATTACCATCCCTTTAGATAAGTTGTTTTGGACTCTTCAATGCTACAGAGATACAAAGCCGCATGATTGAAGTGACCGATGCTAATTCAGCAGCTATTAATGAAGTCTGTTATGTCATCCATATTCATAACTCATTCAATAATTTTAAACTAAATAGCTCACCGAAGTGAGCTATTTTATAAGACATAATAATAATCTAGGCTGAACAATAATCAAGCACGACGTCGACGACGCTCTTGACGATGACTAGGCATTGCCGCTAAAGCAAATTCTTTCATCACCTTGCGATAAACCTCGCGTTTAAATGACACAACTTGCCTAACGGGATACCAGTAAGAAACCCAACGCCAATCGTCAAACTCAGGATGATTTGAATGCAATAAATCAACCGCTGATTCTGGTGCGGTCAATTGCAGTAAAAACCACTTCTGCTTTTGACCAATACATACCGGTAAACTTTCGTGCCTAATTAATCTTTTTGGTAATTTATATCTTAACCAATTCTTAGTGGTCGCTACAATTTTAACATGTTCAGGTTTTAAACCGACTTCTTCATCTAATTCCCGGTACATAGTTTGCTCTGCAGATTCACCCTCATCAACGCCACCTTGTGGATATTGCCAAGAATGCTGACCAAAACGCCTTGCCCAAAATACTTGTCCTCTGTCATTGATTATTACTATGCCAACGTTGGCTCGATAGCCTTCGGCATCTATCAAAGGAACTCCTGACAGCATTTAATAATGCTTTGATTCTTCCACATTCTGCACTTTTGGGCAAACACTTATTAACACAAAGCAGCACAATATGCCGGTATTAACCCTTGTTTGTTCATAACATTTCACATGTTTAACATGTAACAAAAAATAATTGCCTTGCTCAAAGACTCAAAACTGAATGATAATGAGCTAAACAACCTTAATACAGAGCCAGCCTTGAATAGCAATAAAAGTCCTAAAAACGAAGCAGAGTTACTAACACGAGCACAAAACCTTGCTGGTATGTCGCTAGGAGAAATTGCAAAATTGATTAACGTTGTGGTACCTAAAGACCTAAAGCGTGATAAAGGTTGGATAGGCTTATTGTTAGAGCAAGTATTAGGCGCTAGTGCCGGTTCTCGACCAGAGCCCGACTTTCCACATTTAGGCATTGAGCTAAAATCATTACCGATTAATTATCAAGGCAAGCCCTTAGAAACGACCTTTGTCTGCGTTGCCCCGTTAACAGGTTTAGTCGGCGCCCAATGGCAAACAAGTCATATTCGTAATAAAATCGCGCGTGTGTTGTGGATACCAGTTATCTCTGAACGTAGCATAGCAATCGCTGATCGTATTGTTGGCACAGCTTTTATTTGGTCGCCTTCACCAGAAGAAGAGCACCTGCTCGCCCTCGACTGGCAAGAACTCACTGATATGATAGTGCTAGGGGATGTGGAAAACATTCATGGTAAGCATGGGCAAGTTTTGCAATTGCGGCCAAAAGCGGCAAATAGCCAGGCGAAAACCCAAGCATTTAATCGTCTTGGTCAACCCTTTATGACCTTACCGCGTGGCTTTTATTTAAAAACGAGCTTTACACAGGCGCTATTAAATAAGTACTTACGTATTAACTAGCTATTCATTAGGTATGCATTAACTATAAGCTCATCGCTAACACGATTGAAATACTCATTTAATTGTAAAAATTCGTAGCTAAAATTGATTAACCACGTTATAAACACTCAAACATTGACACTCGGCACTATTATCTCCCAATGAAGTTTGGTAATAAATTTGATCGCTACATAGCTGTAATATTTTTCGTTACAATCGCTACCGCTATTGTAACCTCTTATTTCACCTTAAAAGACGTTATTAATAACCACAATAAACAAGTACAAAGTGCCATAACGCCACTATTTTCTTTAGTCGCTAGTGAGATACTTCGCCCTTTAAATGTGGCAAACTTTATGGCGAATAATCATTTTATTATTGATTATGCCAATCAAGAAAAAATAGAAAAAGACTACCTTGCTTCTTATCTAGAAAAAATTGCCAAGTCATATAATATGGTTGCATTTATTGCCTTGGAAAAACATAACTTGATGCTCGACTCTGATGGTCGAGAAGCCATATTAAACAGTAACGAAACTGAATGGTATAATCGCCTCAAAGAATTACCAGGTGAACAATTTACTGACATAGGTAATTCTGAAAACCCACATTTATATTTTGATAATAAAATTCGCAATACCGCCGGTGAGTTTATTGGCTTTACCGGCGTAGCCATTGACCTAAATTATTTTTCCAGTAAATTTCAAGAATACAGTGATCGCTTTGGTTTTGAATTATTCTTTGTTGATAGTAATAATATTATTACCTTATCCTCCAATAAAATTTTGGAATCAAAAAGCCATCATCGCCAAGACTTAATGACGCGATTAAATGATTTACCTTGGCATCAATCACTACTTAAAAATAATGCCACAGATATAAACTTAAGCTCAGAACTCATCTATACCACTGATGAAGGTTTGTTAATTTCTCAAATGCCGATAAAAGAGCTTAATTGGCGCATGTTTATTGTATCGCCGCCAGCTGAACAGCAAAGCCAGTATTGGAAAATATTTATCGGACGCTTTCTGCTATTTTTCCTTGTCGCCATGCTTTTTTATATGATGCTTTTATATAGTATAAATTATTTAAAATCACGATTAATTAAGCAGGCAGAAACTGACCATCTAACCCAACTGCCAAACCGCAGCCATATTCATTGGCGCTTTGATCATATTGTTAAAACCAATGAAAACCTTTGCCTAGTGTTAGCTGATATTGACAACTTCAAAAATATTAATGACACCTACGGACATTTAGTGGGTGATGATACATTGCGAATTATTGCTGAGCAATTATCCCAAACCATACGAAAAGTTGACGTGGTAGGCCGCTGGGGCGGCGAAGAGTTTGTGATGTTGTTACCTGAAACAACCGCCAAACAGGCACATATTATTGTTGAACGCATTAGAAAAAATATCGCTGATATTTCTTTTCCTATATCAACGACTGGCAATTCATTTACCAGCACAATTAGCTTCGGTATTTGTGAATTACCGGTAAAAAATAAAACCATCCAAGATTATATTGAAAGTGCTGATAAAGCGTTATACCAAGCTAAAAGTAATGGCAGAAATAAAAGTGTTATTTTTACTAATACAACTGAAAATATGGCTAGGTAAACTTTTTAACAACAACAGGTTACCTAATAAAAATCAAGTGTAGTGGTTTCAAAAGCACTGCTCAAAACATCAGCTTGAGTGCATCACACCGCGATACTATAGTGCAGGAAAATGTGTAAAAAAAGGTGGAGGAAAAGTTATCCTATCACCTTTAATTTAATGGTTTGGCTGATGCTGACACTAGTTTGACTCGCTATTGCTTGCCAATGAGTATTTGCGGCTTCTAGGCAAATAAATTCATTTTCACCGTCAGCATGTAAATCAGCTATGGTTTTAGCCTCTTCGCCCGGATTCCATAATACCCACTGCTGACAACCTTGGCTCGATACTTCAATCTCTCGTTGCCACTTATGGTCAACAATAACCATGCTCTTACTGCTGTGATAAATACGGTCAGTTGGGCCGAGACAATTTTTTAACACTGATTGTTGGCCATTGCTGCCACTGAGTTTGTCATCATATAGCACATCATTTAACGCTGGAATTTGTGTCTCCTGTGCATTGCCAACACAAAAATAGCTATGTAATGCACCGGTATATTCTAGCGTTTGCTGAGATAAATTTTTCATGGTTAAGGTTTGCACAAACGACTCATCAAACACCAGTGTTTGTGTTAATTCAAAAGCGCCCGGCCAATGGGGTGAAAGTTGCTCGCCGGTGAGTGATAATGTTATTTCAACGCCAGACACTAGCAGTTTAATATCAGCGATTTGCCATTGGCTTTGCCTAGCAAAGCCATGATTACTGACTTTATGTAACTCACCATTAGGTAATTTCACCTCACCACCAAACCATGGCCAGCATAGTGGCACACCACCACGAATGGCTTTACCTGAACGATAGTGACTAGTCTCACTCAACCAAAACACCGGTTGTTGGCCGTGGGGTTGCCAACTTAGCACTTGGCCACCATACAAACTTACCGAGCCTTGACCCTTTTGATGAACAAAGCGCAGCGCTTGTAGGCCTTTTGCCAACTCATACAACTCAATATGACCAAATTCATTTTCTAACAATACTTCTAGCATTTTTTATCTCTAAAATTTATATGTCTGTGGTTTATATGCTTGTGGTTTACATGTTCGCCATTTAACTGGCTATGGCCTATATTTCTGCACTACTTGCACAGGAAAAGTGTTAGTTAACCCAAAACTGACGGCATAAATCCCCAACTACAGCTGATCATTAGCTATTGAAACTAACTAACTATGAGTGATAAGCACAAAATTTATTATCGCATTTAAATAATGAGTATATTAGACAATTAAAAAGATGGAGGAAAGCGTTAAAGTATTCCAATCGACTTTCAATGGCTTAGTTCTGTAGTGCAGTTCAACTGTTCAGTAGTAAAGCGTAAATTACGCAAAAAAAAGCCACGTATTAACGTGGCTTTGATAATTCACATTATATACTCAAATTACTTTATGTAAGCTTTTGGCATATCGCTTGGCGTTGTATAGCGATCGCGCAACGCATCTTGGCGGCTTTGAGTCGAATATTCTTGCCCATCAATCCACATCTGACTAACCTTGGTGCTTAGTTCAAATGGATCAGCACTCCATAAAACTAAATCAGCTGTTTGCCCAACCGCAATGGTACCACTGTCAAGATTAAAAGCGTTGGCAACATTAGCGGTTACCGACGCCAGTGCAGTGTCACGTGATAAACCATTGGCAATCGCATTGCCGACATGAAAGCGCAATTGATAAAGGTTGTGGGTATCACCATTTACCGTCAAGACTACACTCACGCCAGCTTGCGTTAACTTAGCCGCATTTTCAAGTGACGCATGTAAAGCATCGAAACTGCCCGGTAAGTTATCTAACGCTGTCATCACAACAGGTACTTTAGCATCAGCAATTTTATCAGCAATTAATACGGCATCAGCTGCACCCACTAGCACTAAATCTAGTGAAAATTGCTCTTTCATTTTTAATAAAGCTAAAAGATCTGTGGCACGGTCAGCATAAGCGACCAAGGCTTTTTCACCTGCGAGTAGAGCATTAATGACTTGCGCTTCACGACTTGGCTCTTTTGCTTCTTTTTCATCTTTCGCGTTTTTAGTTTTCTTGTTTGCTTTCGCTAATTCCTTAACAGCATCTTCAAATTTAAACTGTAAATTTTGTAAGCTTAATGCGCGCGAACCTTTACTTTTCGCGCCTAAGTCAATCACCACACTATTGTTATTCATCCGAACGCTATCAAACTCTCCAGACAGGTCGGCAACAAAAGTTTGGCCTTTAAACATATCGTCACCGCCGCGAGGCGCAACAACATTACTGGTAATACCGCCTTTACGGCTATAAGGAATAACCGTAGAACGTGGGTTAAAAGCTAAACTTGCATCAAAAGTAATATTAGCTTTTTTATCGCTAGCATCACGACTACGTGAAACCGCGCTAACTTCCACTAAGCCTAATTGGTTCATTGAGCCAATTAAACCCGGTGTTAAAATCTTTCCTTTCGCGTCAATAATGCTATCAGCGTTAATTGTCTCAGGGTTAATAGCAATCACTTTGCCATCTTCAACGACTACTGTGGCGTTCTCAAGTACACCTTGCGCTGTTACCGTGTGTACTGTGGCATGAGTAATAGCAAAGCTTTGTGCAAAACTTGCGCTTGAACTCGCTAGTGCCAAAGCAATTAGCGATGATTTAAATAATGTTAACTGTTTCATTTTATTCACCTTCTCTTTGACCCAACATGAAATCACTTTTCGCTTGGTATTTTTCATCAAAACGGTCATATACTTTTGCACCGTCAACAAATACCTGTTCAGCTTGCGCATAAACACTAAATGGATTTTGATTCCAAATGACTACATCAGCATTTTTACCCATTTCTAAGCTACCGGTTTTATCCGCTAAACCCAAAGATTGTGCTGCATTCGCCGTGATCCAGGTTATCGCCAATTCTGGCGCAATATCAAAACCGTTTTCGTTGGCACGATACATAACTTTACCCGCTTCTTGATTCAAACGTTGAATGGTACTAGCCGAGTCAGAATGTACTATTGCGCAAGAATTTTTTACAGCATCAACAATAGCTGCATTTTCGTGCACCATATCATAGGCTTCCATTTTAAAACCCCACCAATCTGGCCACATTGCTGCACAGTTGCCATTTTCAGCCAGCGTATCTGCTATTTTATAAGCTTCAATAGCGTGATGAAAAGTACCTGACTGATAATTAAACTCTTTACCTAGATCTATCATCATCGCCATTTCTTCAGCTTTATAACAATGGTTATGAATTAAAATATCACCATCGAGTACACCTTTTAAGGTATCTAACTCAATATCACGCTTAGGGGCGGCAGGGTTTTTACCGGCAGCATAATCAGCATCATATTTCTCCCATGCACGTTTGTATTCGGTTGCTTCTGCCCAGGCCATGCGGTAACCGGCCATATTGCCCATACGCGTAGAAGGCAATTCTTTACGCGCACCGTAAACCCGCTTAGGGTTCTCACCACAGGCCGTTTTTAAGCCATAAGGTGCCGCTGGAAATTTCATACCTTGCATAGTCTCACTAGGTACATTGCGCAATGTAACACCGCGACCACCAAATAAATTGGCTGAACCTGGTAAAATTTGTAAGGTGGTAATGCCGCCAGCGCGCGCTTTTTGAAAGCCAGGATCTTGTGGCCAAACGCTGTGCTCAGCCCATACTTCAGAAGTATTAGGCGAACTCATTTCATTCCCGTCAGAATGCGACTCAACCGAGGGGCTTGGATATACTCCTAAGTGTGAATGTACATCAATAATACCTGGGGTTATCCATTTGCCATTAGCGTCAATTTCAACCGCGCCCTCGGCAGATAGGTTGTTACCAATTTTATTAATTTTACCGTCTATCATTAAGACATCGGCATTTTCCATACGGCTACCTGTACCCGTTAATACCGTCGCGTTTTTAATCAGCGTAGTTTGTAACGGTAATACTTTATAGGTGCTTGGGTATGGGTTTTTATTAATAACAACTTTTTCGTCTTGCTGTTCGCTTTGCAAACAACCGGTCAAGGCAACAGAAAGTGCTGCCATCACTAGCGATGGTAGAAATTTTTGCATAAATGTATCCTGTTTTGCTCCACACAGTAGAAAAACATTATGTTATTCAGCCGAGTTTGTATGAGCTTATTATAATTGGGTCTAAGTGATTTAACGTAAATATGAGGTTAATACCAATATCACTAATTACCTGATCATTTTTACTGGTTAAAATAACCCACTACTGCGTTATTTATTTTAATAATTAGAACAACTAGTTATTAAAATAAATGCCTTGTATTTGGCCATTTTTCCTGCCTATAAAGTAGACCACCTAATTAATGAAATTAATGGTATAACTACAGCGCGTTAGCACAATATTAATAGCTACGATATGATGAATTGTCTTCGACAACAAGTCGGATATATAGGGGAGTTGAGCAATTGCGTTGAACTGCCAACTATCTGCGATAAATGGGCGCTAGTGGCTATTTAAAGTTCAAAATCGCCAAAGTCACCATCGTTGCTGTTATCGATCTGAGACTGGCTTGGGGGTTCAAATAGCGAGGATTGCTTATTTTCCACAATCACTTCAACTACTTTAATTTTTGCTGGCTTGGTTTTACGGTTTTTACGCTGCTGGCAACGTTTTATGACTTTTTGACGCTGATTGGCAGCTAATGAAAGCCAATTTAAGCGTTCGTCTCGGGTACGAAAACAGCCCAAACATTGGCCTTTGTCATCAGACTGACAAACACCAATACAAGGGCTAGGAACATCAAAAAATTCTAACTGCATCTCATAATACTTTGTGTAATACCCATTAAATTAAATTTGGCCATTGGGCAGATACCATTAAGTAGATACCATTAAGTAGATACTACTAAGTATCTACTTAATGTAAACCTAAACGCTCATTTAACCCAGTTTGTCAGTAGCGATATAGTACTCAGGGTCTTCAATAACGTTGATTTCTACTAAGCTACCGGCTTTAGTTAACAGTTGCGTACATTCTTTACTTAAATGTCTTAAATGCATTTGCTTACCGTGACTAATATAACGATCGGCTAAAGTATCAATGGCTTCAATGGCTGAATGGTCAGCAACACGTGAATCTTTAAAATCAACAATAACGTCGTCACTATCACCTTGTAAGTCAAATTGCTCTAAAAAGCCAGAAACAGAACCGAAAAATAACGGCCCAGAAACGTCATAAACCGTTGAACCCTTGTCATTTATTGAACGATGAACAACTACATGCTTGGCGTGTTCCCAAGCAAATACTAAGGCGGAAACAATAACACCCACCACAACGGCTATCGCTAAGTCAGTGGCAACAGTCACTCCAGATACTAAAATAATAATGAAAGCATCGGCTTTTGGCACTTTGCCTAAAATACGAATACTCGACCATTCAAAGGTACCAATAACGACAATAAACATGACACCAACAAGTGCTGCTAGTGGAATTTGTTCAATTAAACTCGAGCCAAATAAGATAAAGCCCAGTAGCGCAAGTGCCGCTGTAACACCTGACATACGACCACGGCCGCCTGAATTAACGTTGATCATAGATTGACCTATCATCGCACAACCACCCATGCCACCGAAAAAGCCAGTAACGGTATTTGCTGCGCCTTGTGCAATACATTCTTTATTACCATGGCCACGTGTACCGGTTAATTCATCAATTAGCGTTAACGTTAGTAATGATTCGATCAAACCAATAGCCGCTAGAATCAGGGCAAAAGGTAAAATTATTTGGAAAGTTTCAAAACTAAATGGCACGCTTGGAATACTAAATTGTGGTAGACCGCCGGCAATAGAAGCCGCAGGATCATTGGTCATATCACGAACAAAATCGACTACTGTACGAGCATCTAAATCAAGGCCTTGCGCTAAAAGTGTTACCACAACAATAGCAACCAATGATGACGGTATGGCTTTAGTCAACTTAGGCAAAAAGTGAATAATCGCCATAGTTAACAAGATTAGGCCAAACATAACTAGCAATTGGCTGCCTTGCATCCAGGCTAAAACACCGGCATCGTTAGTGACCTTAAATTGCCCTAACTGAGCCAGAAAAATCACAATAGCTAAGCCATTAACAAAGCCAAGCATAACCGGATGCGGTACTAAACGAATAAACTTACCGAGCTTAAATAAGCCAGCGAGTATTTGCAGCACCCCGGTTAACACTACCGTGGCAAATAAATATTCGATACCATGAATAGCGACTAAGCTTACCATCACAACGGCCATTGCACCGGTAGCACCAGAGATCATCCCTGGACGACCACCGAATATAGCCGTGATTAAACCCACGATAAAGGCGGCATATAGACCAACAAGGGGTCCAACACCGGCAACAAAGGCAAATGCTACGGCTTCAGGTACTAACGCTAAAGATACCGTTAAACCTGATAAAACATCATTTTTTAAATTTGCCACTTTACTGGCGTGTAGTTCAAACATTATTTTCTCTACTTTGATTAGAACATCAAAAATACAAGCGTAATTTTACAATCGAGCTTGGTTTTCAAAATTAGCTTGTATTTAAATACTTTGGTTTCCCCAAAAGGCCTTAATGGTCGGCAATTCAAGCGAAAAATAAACGAAAATCGCTATTTTTTGGGGTTTGAAGGCGCGGGTATACTATAGATACATAGGTGAAAAGTCAATATTCGCTCAAAAATACATCAAAGTTAACGGGGCGATCTCAAATTTGAAAGCGTTGTTTTATTAAGGATTTAACAGCGATAGTTAACGGTTAATTATCGCTTCACGTTCATTTAAAAAAGCTTTGATCTCATCACGAGAACCGAGAATATGTTGCTTTAATAATGCCACCGCTTTTTCAACATCACGAGCTTTGCAGAGCGCTAAAATTTCATTGTGTTCAGATTCTGCTTTAGAAATACCACCGGCCCACAGCAAGTGCATACGAATATAACGGTCAGCATTTTTGTTCAGGGTACTAACCAAAGCTTGTGTTTGTGGGCGTTCAGCTCCTGAGTATAAGCAATGATGATAATCTGAGTTGAGCTTACTCCAAGTATTAACCGCGTCTTCTTTACCTAGGGCCTTATTGAGTTTGTGCAATAACTGCGTCGCCTCTTCCAGCTTTTCATTGCTAATTTGTGGTAGCGAATAAGCTAATAAATCAGCCTCTAACATGGCGCGTAATTCAAAAAGCTCATCTACTTGATCGGCATTGAGCTCAGTTGCGGTGGCACCTTTATGAGGCTCAAAATCAACTAAGCCTTCACCTTCTAGCTGCAGCAATGCTTCTCTCACAGGAATTCGACTCACATTTAACTCAGCGGCAAGCGCGGCTTGTCTTAAAGGCTGACCCGCTTTAATCTCGCCACTTAATATTTTTTCTCTTAGTGTTTCAACAACTAATTGAGTTCTAGTTTTATATACAATGCTCATATTGGGCTTCCTAAAAATATTACCGCTATTATAAAGATCCGCAGGTTAAACACAAAATAATAGCGCAATATCTCGTCTATTAAATGCTTTTTTTTGAGTGCTTCAAACACGCTTGTAGCGCATTAAATTGGCAATAAACTAAATAGCATGAGTGTTTTTATTCATTACTCGGTTAATTTTGCGCTTAATTTTCTTTTATACCCTAAAAATTCTGTTATCGTAAACTTGAAATTATGCCCCTTAAACTCACTTGCTATTGCCTTTGGCTAAGGTAAGTAAAAACAAAAAGTCTCAACCAAATAACAATAAAAATAAAAGAGTACCTGTATGCCAAAAAACAATAGCATCGCCTTAGTGGCCTTTATTTTTGCCATTTTATCCGCAATTTATATTAAACAATTTATCGCGCCACAATGGGTAGAACAAAGTTATGTTTATGATGTCACTACCAACAACAACGCTGTTTCGAGTTATATTTATAAAGGTCAAAAAGTTATTATTGAACAGGTTGTTGACTATCAAAGTTCACCACTTAACCAAAGTAACCTGAGTAATTCAGCAAATTCACCCACACTTGAACAACAATGGGTTCGAGATGAAAAACAGCAATTAAAACTACTCAAACCAGCCTTTCATTTTGGTGTTTGGTCACTCCTGCCCGCCTTTATAACCATTGCATTATGCTTATTAACCCGTGAGCCACTAACCGCATTACTCGGCGGCGTAGTCGTGGGTGCCATTATGTTAGGGCGCTACGACTTAACCGACAAAGTTATTATTCCTAATCTTGCTAAAGAAGGCACGGCAGCACTACTATTACTGTATTTATGGCTGCTGGGTGGCTTATTAGGTATCTGGTCTAAAACGGGGGCAGCACAAGCTTTTGCCAATTTTATGACCAAACATTTTGTTAAAGGCAAAAAATCGGCAAAACTGGTTTCATGGTTCTTGGGCATATTATTTTTCCAAGGTGGCACTATGAGTACTGTGTTAGTTGGCACTACCGTTAGACCCTTAGCAGACCAGGCGAAAGTGAGTCACGAAGAAATGAGTTACATTGTCGATTCAACCGCATCACCTATCGCCTCCATATTAGCCTTCAATGCATGGCCCGCCTATGTTCAAGCCTTGATATTTATTCCTGGTGTTTCTTTTTTAGCCACAGAAGCAGACCGGATCAGCTTTTTCTTTCAAAGCATTCCCTTTAGCTTTTACAGTATGTTTGCGGTTGCTGGGACTTTGCTTTTAAGTCTTAATATCACCACTTTTTCTGGTAAACGTATACGAGCAGCAAAGCTACGTGCTGAAACAACCCATCAACTAGATGCCCCTAGTGCCAAACCTTTAAGTGCCAAAGAATTACAAAGCACTGATATACCTGAGGGTTATAAACCTCATGTGCTTGAATTTATTTTACCTTTAGTCACCTTAACAACAATTGCCATTGGCAGTTTTGTTATGCTGGGCTCACCTAAAATTAATTGGGCTTTTGGTGCGGCTTTAGTACTTTCTGCGGTTATTGCCTTAATAAAAGGGATGTCGTTAAATCATGTGGTTGATGGTTTTGGTAACGGATTAAAGGGCGTAGTGTTCGCGTCGGTCATTTTAATGTTAGCGGTGATTATTGGCAGTATCAGTAAAGAAACCGGTGGTGGCTTATTTTTGGTGTCTTTACTTGGCGAGAAACTGCCTTTTTGGATTTTACCCGTTATTTTACAACTGATGACTATGATCATTGCTTTTTCTACTGGCACAAGTTGGGGCACTTATGCCATCGCATTTCCTTTAGCCATGCCATTAGCTTGGGCTATTTGTCAAAGCCAAGGGGTAGCTGATCCTGAGCTATTTATGATGCTCTGTTTTGCCTCTGTGCTCAATGGCAGTGTTTTTGGCGATCAATGCTCGCCAATTTCTGATACCACTATTCTCAGTGCCATGACCACAGGCTGTGATTTAATGGACCATGTGAAGTCTCAATTAGTCCCCGCAACACTGGCAGCCTCATTAGCAGGAGTGCTATGGACTCTAACCGCTTACTTTTTCGCCTAATTAATCTTCTAGGGATAAGGTATTAGTCATATGACATAGCTCATACTCATAGGCCATTACTCATAGGTCATTGCTCATGGATTATTGCTTAAGTTTATTGGCTATTGCAAAAGTAATAATAACGCCGTTTGCCTTAGCAAAAAAACTGAAGCAGCTAGGTCATTCTTGATTTAGCCTGAACTGCGCATAAGCTATTTTATCTAGCAACGCTTTCTTAGCGCATATCAGTCTTGTGGGTAGCCAGTAATAACTTATTACTGGCTACCCTTGCCTTTATACCCCAATACCCCAATACCTAAAGACCAATACTTTCATACCCAGAAAAATTTCGTTATTAAATTCTTCGTTATTAAAATCACAGTTTAATCAATATCATACCAATTCAGTTGTGCAAAGCTGCTGATTTAAAGCTCAGTTGATTAACAATGAGCTGCTAGCTTGTTTTGGATCAAACTTTGTTTCACCACGCTCAGTATAATAAAATTTTACCTTGGTATTTTTCACTAGCGATATGAAACAACAGTTAATTATTTTCCTCAAAGCGCTTTTTGGTAGCTGTAAAGACTTACTGCCCATAGTGCTAGTTATCGCATTTTTTCAATTTGCCGTGTTACAACAACCTATGCCAAACCTCAGTGATATTTTTGTTGGTTTGATTTTAGTGATATTGGGTTTAACCTTTTTCATTTATGGTTTAGAGATGGGCTTATTTCCTATTGGCGAGTCTATGGCAAAAGCGTTTGCGCAAAAAGGCAGTACAACTTGGCTGCTAATATTTGCTTTTTGTTTAGGCTTTGGCACCACAGTTGCCGAGCCTGCCCTGATTGCGGTTGCCAGTGAAGCAGCAACTGTTGCTGCTAGTGGCGGTATTATTGGCGCAACAGACATTGCACAAAACGAATACGCTAATGGTCTGCGTTATACCGTAGCCTTTGCTGTTGGCTTAGCGATTGTTCTTGGGGTTTTACGTATTCTTCGTGGTTGGCCAATACAGTACCTTATTTTAGGTGGCTATGTGTTAGTGGTTATCATGACCTCATTTGCACCCACCTGGATCATCGGCATTGCCTATGACTCAGGCGGTGTAACAACCTCAACTATTACCGTTCCTTTAGTCACCGCACTGGGTGTCGGCTTAGCATCAGCAATTAAAGGCAGAAACCCTATGATAGACGGTTTTGGTTTAATTGCCTTTGCCTCACTTACCCCGATGATTTTTGTCATGCTATACGGCATGGTATTAAGCTAATGAGCGCAATAAATTTATTGCTTCAGCTCGGAGCACACTAGCTTGAATTTACTGATAGAGTTCTTCGACATATTAAAATCAACCGTCATTGACGTATTACCTATTTTATCGATTATTGTTATTTTTCAATTATTGGTGATACGCCGCCCTATTCCCAACATAAAACAAGTTGGCTTTGGCTTTTTCTACGTCTTAATTGGCTTAGCGTTTTTCTTATTAGGCTTAGAAAAAGCCTTGTTTCCACTAGGAAAAATAATGGCTGAGCAATTAACCGCTAGCGAATTTATTAATGCGGGCGCTGTCATCAGTTGGACTGACTATACTTGGGTATACATTTTTGCCGCTGCCATAGGTTTTAGTACCACCATTGCCGAGCCCTCACTTATTGCCGTGGCATTAAAAGCAGAAGAAGTCTCTGGTGGCGGCATTCGGGCTAACAGCTTACGTATTGCGGTAGCTATAGGTGTTGCCATTGGTATCGCTTTAGGCAGCTATCGCATTGTTGTTGGGCACCCCATACATTACTACATTATATCGGGTTATATCGTGGTGGTTATTCAAACATTTTTCTGTCCAAAAATGATTGTACCCTTAGCATATGACTCGGGTGGCGTCACTACATCAACCGTTACCGTGCCACTAGTCGCGGCTTTAGGCTTAGGTTTAGCGAGTACCATACCTGGCAGAAGCCCTTTAATAGATGGTTTTGGCCTAATTGCCTTTGCCAGCTTATTTCCAATAATTGCAGTCATGGCCTATGCACAGATTAGCCAAATACAAACCAAAAAACTAACTGAAAGTGAGAATAAGTAATGCACTTTAAATTGATCATTGCATTCATTGAAGATGAGGTTACCGAAAAGGTAATGAAAGAAGCTCGTATGGCTGGTGCTACGGGTGCGACAATAATTAATCATGCCCGTGGAGAAGGTATTAACCGCCAAAGAACATTTTTTGGTCTGCAACTAGAGTCCCAACGCGATGTATTATTATTTGTTGTTGAAGAGCATTTGTCTCGAAAAATTTTAGAGCGTATCGCTAAAATCGCAGGTTTTGATGAAGAACCCGGTAAAGGTATTGCCATACAAATTGATATTGAAGATGCCGTAGGGGTTGCCCACCAAGTTGAGCGTTTAAAAGGTAAAATTGAGGAAGAACTATGAACTCTAAATTAGTGCAAGTAAAAGATGCGATGACCACTGACAGTTATCAGTTTACCGACGGCATGGTCACAGTAGCTGAAGGAATAAAACTGGCAAAAGCACATAATGTTTCCGCGTTAATTATTAACAAACGCCATGAGAATGACGAATATGGCTTAGTGTTATTGTCAGATATTGCGAAGCAAGTTATCGCAAAAGATAGATCACCTGAACGGGTAAATTTATACGAAATTATGGCTAAGCCATTACTATCAGTTTCACCCGATATGGACGTGCGTTATTGTGCACGCCTATTTGAGAATTTTGGTATTAATACCGCCCCTGTCATTAAAGACCAGCAAATACTCGGCTTAGTCAATTATACCAACATGGTACTGACTTTATTAGGTGAAGACTAATGGGCTAGCCTTTGGCATTCAAAGCAGCTTAAACCTGAGCTAGTTAAGTTGCTTTAAGCTGAACTAATAACGTTAAAGCAATTGTCCTATTGCCAACTTTTTTTAACATAAACACACAAGTTTATATTTTAGGTCTTGTCCGATTACCGCCAGTGATTTACCTTAGCTAGCGTATTATCAAAAAATATCACTCACCAGTGTAACCAGAGTAATAGGACAAATATGTTAAGTGTTGAGGTATGTGAAAGTGCGCGCTTAAGTCGTGATGCGCGCTTTGATGGCAGGTTTTTTACTGCGGTTATCACCACAGGTATTTTCTGTCGACCCATATGTCCTGCCAGAGCACCAAAGCCTGAGAACGTCACATATTATGCAAGTGCTGAACTAGCTCAACAATCAGGTTTTCGTCCGTGTAAGCGCTGCTTCCCTCAATTAGCACCCAACCTGCCTTTACCCAGAAAAATAAAGCAAATTACCCAGGCCTACTACGAAAATAATTACAGTCTGCAAAAATGTGCCAAACAGCTTGATATCAGTGACCGACAAATACGGCGTTTGTTTATACAATATTACGGTTTACCGCCAAGTGAGTTTTTTCATCAGCAACGCTTATTACTCGCGCATAAGCTACTGGTTTCAACATCATTAAGCATCACTAATGTGGCCTTGGCCGCTGGTTTTAATAGCATACGTCGTTTTAATGAAGTTATCATGCAAAGCTATCAAACCACGCCCAGTGATATTCGAGGCAAAAAAACAAGCTTATCTGAGCAGCCAGTCACCATTTTATTACCTTATAAAGCCCCTTTTGATTGGCCATTAATGTTGAGCTTTTTCCACTCAAGAAAAATCAGTAATATTGAAGATATTAGTACAAAACATTATTTTCGTACGCTCGAGCTTGACGATTGCCGTGGCTGGATAAAAGTTACTCATCATCAAGATAAAAGCGCGTTAAACTTAACGGTTAAGTTAAGCGATTATAGTTATTTGCATCAAATAATAACCCGCGTTCGTCGTATGTTCGACTTAGACGCCGATATGCACTTAATTCATCAACAGTTAGTAAAACAGCCAAAATTAGCGTCAGTTATTGAGCAATTTCCCGGCTTACGTTTACCCGGTTGTTGGGATATATTTGAATTTTCAATTCGCGCCATATTAGGCCAGCAAATTTCAGTCAAAGGCGCGACAATACTGGCACAACGCATTGTGGAGAAATATGGCGATAATGCCCTTGATATTGAGCAGCCTGACAATATTAAGGTGACAAAATACTTCCCCAAGGTGGCCGCGTTAATCAACCTTGATTACCAAGATATAGGATTAACCCGTGCTCGTATTGCCACCTTGCAAACTTGGGTCGGCTATTTTGAAAGCCATGACAGCATTTTTGCCAAAGGCCTAACGATTGAAGCGTTAGAAGCTGAATTAACAAAACTAAAAGGCATTGGCCCGTGGACAGTAAATTATATTGGCATGCGGGGTTTAAGTGACCCTGATGCCTTTCCAAGTGCAGATTTAGGCATCATTAAAGCCTTGACTGCTGATGAGATAAAACCCAAAAATAAAGATATATTAGCCTTAGCTGAAAGTTGGCGGCCTTGGCGCGCTTATGCGGCAATATATTTATGGCAGTCGCTGGCAACTCAAAGCTAATGACACCATTTAAGCACTCGATATCATAACTAAATGTCATTACTCAATATCATCACTAAATACTAGCCCTAAATGTCAGCACTAACACTGAGGAAGCTTTAAATGTATTACTGTACTTATCAATCACCCTTAGGTGAAATTGCCTTAACGGCAAACGACAATGGCTTAAGCGCACTGGCTTTTCAAACTGGAAAGTCACCAATTACACTGGCCGGTTTGACTGAAGATAAAAGTAAATTTAAGCAAGTCATCCAACAATTAACTGAATACTTTGACGGTGACAGAAAACACTTTGATCTACCGCTAGCGCCTAGTGGTACCAATTTTCAACAGCAAGTTTGGCAAGCCTTAATTCAAATACCCTGTGGCGAAACCAAAAGTTATGGCTGGATTGCCAAGCGTATTAATAATGAAAAAGCGGTTCGCGCGGTCGGTAGCGCAAATGGCGCAAATCCCATTGCGTTAATCGTGCCTTGTCATCGTGTTATTGGTAGCAACGGCAAATTGACCGGTTATGCCGGTGGTTTGGCATTAAAGGCAAAATTATTAATGCATGAAGGGGCTCAATTTAAGGTTTGATACAGATTAAAAATTTAATCTTTTTTACGATACATATACAAAGGGATCCCGGCTTCAAATCCTAACTTTTCATATAAAGGTAAACCCGCCTGAGAAGCTTGTAAGCTGAAAAAGTGCGCACCGCTTTGCTTAGCATAGGCAATCAGGTGCTGCATCATCTCCTTCGCTAAACCTTGAGCACGAAAAGCAGGTAGCGTCGTCATTTGGTGTAAACCCATGGTATCACCAGTTTTATGTAGAATGGCAGTCACGGCAATGTCTTGGCCAATTTTTAGCGATAACAGAGTATTATTGACATTTTCAGCCAGTGTTTTGATCACATTAGCATCAATCTCATAATTAAAACCTAATCCACAAGCAAAAGCCCAGCGAGTAGAATCAGTTTCAAGCGCTACCCGTGGCGATAAACTAGCAGTTAAGATAGTATCTAGCTTTAAATTCATCAATGTTAGGTGAGAACGAGTAAACTGCTCGGTTTTAATATTATCTATACTGAGCCATATTTTTTTACCTAGCTGATTAGGAGTAAGCTCAGCAGTAGCACCAAAGCCAGCTTGCCAATACTTATTAGGCCAACGGGTATGAAAAACATAGTCACCCTCAATGCTATAAGGCATGGTTAACAAAAAACTATCTAGATTCGCAATGTTTGTGCTAATTAAGGCCTTCATTTTGCTTCCTTATTAATTAAAATTAAACCAGCAATCATCATGACAATCCCAAATGATTTTTGCCAATCAACTTGCTTGACTGGACTATCAAAGAAACCAAAGTGGCTGATAATAATGCTAATAGCTAACTGTCCTGTCAGTGCAAAACTCATGACATTACCCGCGCCCATTTTTGGAATTAAAAAATAAAAACTTGCCACACCCAGTACACTAAAAAGACCTGAAGCCCATAAATACCAAGGCACTTGTAAGAGGTTAATACTGGATATTGACACACCCTTGCTATTAATAGCGCTTACCACTCCGACCAGAATAAAACTACTGAAAAAAGCAAAACTGGTGGCGAGCAAACTACTACCAAGCAATTGGCCAAGTTGCGCATTCATAGAAGCTTGCAAGGCGATACTCGCACCGGCAATAACAGCTAGCAAAGCAAAGGTGTTCATAACCTGATCTCCAACTGTGCTTGAGAAACCCGATGTTTAGGTCGATATGCACTAAGATCACTGGTCGAGCGAATACCGACAGGAATTAACACAGTTGCCGTTAATCCTTGCTCGCTAAGGTTTAGAACCTTATCAATACCCGTCACGTCGAAGCCAGTTATTGGGCAAGTATCAATATTTAAAATCGCAGCACTCGCTAGCAAGGTACCCAAAGCAATAAAACTTTGCTCTTTTGCCCATGCTGTGCCGGCAGATATAGAAAGATTTAATAAATCAGCCTCAATCGCCTGTTGATAGCCACTCAGTTGCTCTATTTTAACACCTTGGGTATTAGCAAGCTCAGTAATAAACTGTTTTATATCGTCTGGTTTAATACTTGTTTAACGGCTAAACTCTCTATGACCAATAATTTATAAGGCTGGAGACCGTAAGCCGCTGGTGAAAGTCTAACGGCTTCGATAAGTTGATTAATTTGTTCATCTAAAAGCCGTTGTGAGTCGAATGCTTTGACTGCATAGCGCCAGTTTAATGCTTGCAATAATGTCATGGGGAACCTCTTGCTGCTTCAATGCACACAGGTTATCCATTTGCTTTGCTCATTTCCTTTACATATGTTGATAACGGCTCAGTTTTATAATTCTTTTTTAATACGACTCAATTGTGTTGGGGTAATACCGAGATAACTAGCAATATGATATTGAGGTAAACGAGCAACAATATTAGCGTGTTCATCAATAAAACGAAGGTAACGCTCTTTTGCTTCAAATGGCAGCGTTTGCATTTCTTTTTGTTCTTTTTCGAGCAACCAATGAGTTTCTAAATAATGAATTTGGAAATGACACAAGTCTAAATTAGTAAACATCAGCTGACGATATTGGCTGAAATTGATGTCGATAATCATTGATGATTCAATCGCTTGTACTGCTAAGTTAATGGGTGTTTGTTTAAGTAGTGCCGTCATCACCCCAGGAAATCGCCCTTCATTAAAAAAGGTTTTATTAAACTCATTGCCTTGTTCATCGAGTATATAAGAGCGAAACAAACCAGAAACTACAAAGCAATAGCTGCTCGGCACCTCACCAATAGGATAAAGCACTTCACCTTTGGACACTGGGCGCAATTGACAGCACTTTTTAAAGGCTTGCCATGTCTTATCTGAAAGCGGACTGTAATTGTTTAATTTTTGACGTAAAAATTCAAAGGAAGCGTCCATGAAAACTCATTTTTTTTCGCATGATAGCCAAATAAAAGGCCTTAAGATAGTCGAATTCAATACTGTGATTGAAAATAACTCACTGAAAAATAGCAGGTAGCGTCTCAATATTAACAAGATAAATAAAATGCTTCTATAGTAGGTTTAAAAGGTATGATATAGGTGACACAAGTCTATTATGTTAATGGCTAAGCCAAAGCTTGCTAACCATTTAGGAACAAATAGCATTTTTTTGTCTAGTGTTATTCTATATGACGCATTTAACCATCCACTTAACGCATCTATCATTTTAATATTATTTAAAGCAATAACCGATCTAGATAAAACCTACGCGCTATTCCTAAAACCAACAGTATTGTTGATGAAAGCTATAAAGTTAGCGCAAAAACATTTACCGCTTGGGGTTATGCAGGCAGTCGCGACGGTAAATCTTCACCTACTGCTGAGCTTCACTTAATTAGAGGTAAAGCCGCTTTAAAAACCGGGATAACACAGGTAAATGACTTTTTAGCGCAAGATGTCGCCAAGTTTAAACAGCAGTATCAGCGGTCAGGATTAGGCTTACTTAATAGCACAGCACCAATAGCATTAGAGTAAACTCTAATGCTTAGCAAATTGCGGCTCCTTCACATCCATATGATCGCGACATAACCGACATACTGTAGATAAAAATAGGAAGCTTAACCGCTTGCTATTTTTATTTTTTCATATTGAAAATGCTAAAAACGTCAACGTAATTTATAGCCTTTTTGTTAAATAAACAGCGGAAGAAATAGCGCGATTAAAAATTTAACCGTGAGCCTATTTACTGTTATGATGTCGCTGATATTTAACAGAGATACTAGAGTATAGTTTTGGAAATAATTGCACTTATCGCGGTTTTATTTTTAGCTTGGCTAATTTGGCAGCTTCGGCGGGCTAAGCACTTCACCAAATTTAAACGTCAAATAATACAAGAGCTAAAACCAAAAGTTATTGCCAATATTATTGAGGAAATGGCCGAAACACGTTCAGAGCTACATCCTAATACCACAGCCCATCAAGCAGCAACTATTAGTTATTGGAGCGCTTCTGCCGGCAGAATATTACAAGCGGCATTAATGCGAGAAATCATTAACCAGCAATGGTTAATAGAAAGCGGTAATTTGCGTAACAGTCAGCATTTATTTCATATTGAACAAGATAAACTACACCGCTAGAACATAGCTTTCAGTTAAAAAACACCTGTCTGTTTGCTTTTTGAACATCACCTTATGCGTGTGCTGTGCGGTTGTCGGACTAAAGTCCGACCTACAAAACTGCCCAAGATTACATTAGCACCCGCAGGCTCGATGTAGGTTGGACTTTAGTCCATCAGCTTTTAAACGTCAGCTATCAGTAGTTGACAGTGAAAATAGCTTTCAGCTTTCAGTTCAAAGAAATACCTGTCTGTTTATCTTGTGAACATCACCTTATTGTGCGCGCTGTGCGGTTGTCGGACTAAAGTCCGACCTACAAAACTGCCCAAGATTACATTAGCACCCGCAGGCTCGATGTAGGTTGGACTTTAGTCCATCAGCTTTTAAACGTCAGCTATCAGTAGTTGTCAGTAAAAATAGCTTTCAGCTTTCAGTTCAAAGAAATACCTGTCTGTTTATCTTGTGAACATCACCTTATGCGTGTGCGGTGCGGTTGACGGACTAAAGTCCGACCTACAAAACTGCCCTAAATCTACATTATCACCCGTAGGCTCGATGTAGGTTGGACTTTAGTCCATCAGCTTTTAAAGTTCAGCTATCAGTCGTTGTCAGTGAAAATAGCTATCAACTTTCAGTTCAAAGAAATACCTGTCTGTTTATCTTGTGAACATCACCTTATGCGTGTGCTGTGCGGTTGACGGACTAAAGTCCGACCTACAAAATTGCCCAAGATTACATTATCACCCGTAGGCTCGATGTAGGTTGGACTTTAGTCCATCAGCTTTTAAAGTTCAGCTATCAGTAGTTGTTAGTGAAAATAGCTTTCAGCTTTCAGCTTTAAGTTCAAAGAAACACCTGTCTGTTTACTTTTTGAATATCACGTTATGCGTTTGCTGTGCGGTTGTCGGACTAAAGTCCGACCTACAAAACTGCCCAAAATTATATGATTACCCGTAAGTCCTATGTAGGGTGGACTTTAGTCCATCAGCCTTAAACGTCAGCCAAACTGAACTTTATAGATCACCCACAAAAAAAGAGCGTATTCGCTCTTTTTTTTCACTGGCATTGTTCTAACTAACTCGAAGTAATCACTAACTCAGTCTAATAACCAACTCATCAAAATTAATCAAGTTTGGTAAATTGTAGATCCCAAACACCATGGCCTAGGTCTTGACCGCGGTTTTCAAACTTAGTTAACGGACGAGAGTCTGGTCGTGGTACATAATCATTGTTCACTGATAAGTTTTTAAAGCCAGGCGAAGATGTCATATCTTCTAACATGCACTGTGCATAATTTTCCCAGTCAGTTGCCATGTGAAACACACCACCGATTTTCAGCTTTTGACGAATAGCTTCAACAAAACTGGCTTGCACAATACGGCGTTTGTGATGCTTTTTCTTGTGCCAAGGATCAGGGAAAAATAATTGTACGGTCGTTAACGACTCAATAGGAATACAATCGGCTAAAACCTCGATAGCATCGTGCTCATAAACTTTTAGGTTATTAACACCTTCTTCTTGGGCTAAGCCAATACAAGCGCCAACACCTGGACGGTGAACTTCAACACCAATAAAGTTAAGCTCAGGAGCATTTTTAGCCATTTCAACTAAAGATTTACCCATGCCAAAGCCAATCTCGAGCACAATAGGGTTGTCATTACCAAACAAAACTTTAGGATCAATCAATCCGTCTTGATGTTTCAATCCCATCGTATCCCAAAACTGCTCTAACGCTTTTGCTTGGCCATTAGTAAGGCGGCCTTCGCGCTTAACAAAGCTTCGTACTTTTCTAATGTACTTGCCTTCTTGTTCTGCTTGTTCAACGGTTTTATGGCTTCTGTCTATCATAATGCTATCTATTATTTAATTGCGTCATCAAAATTGGGGCGCATATTATCCTTGTTTAATGACTAAAATTCAATCACCGCATAATGCCTATCAAGATCTAATTGTACGCCCGTAAAGTTATTTAACCTTAGTTCGGGTTAATATCGTTTGTTAAGGACTACTCTGCCCACCAAACGTCGTATAATGGGCCAACAGTAACTGAGCTTGCGCCATTATCCGTTAACCACTTTTCTACTAATTGGCGATGTGCTTCAGTACATTTACCCAATTTTTGAGTACAAATTAAACCATGCCACAAAGTATCACCTTCTCCGCCAAAACCTAAGCCGTTTGGATCTATGGTTTCATCGAAAAATTTAGTTAAAAATGCATCAACTGTTTCATTGTCAGCGCCTTCATCTAGTTGCCAAGCAATATCAAAACCTAGTTCTTGGTACTCATCAACACGTAATTTTTTACGTAAACGATCACTACGATTTTTTGCATCTATTTTCATCTTTCATTCCTTACAGTTAGGTTTAAAGCAAACACGATAGCCGTTTCACTTTAAGGTGCAGTTTCAGAGCTAAGCTCTCTACGGGCAAGCCGATAAAGGTAATCTCTGGCCTTATGGATTTCGACAATATAACCACTATTCTCTTCAATCCATGCCAGGTAGCTAACCCTTTCTCAATTTGCTGAAATCTACAGCTTGAAGTGGAGCGGGTATATATTAACTAACTGCGAGAGGATAGAGGCAATAGAAATTTTTGCAATGAAAATTTCAGCTTTATTCGCTACACTGTCGCGAATATGACAAATAAAACTACTATCTCAGCCAAATCTGCGCAACAATTTAGCGACCAAGTACTATCATGGTTTCAGTTGCAAGGCAGAAAACACTTGCCGTGGCAGCAAGACAAAACACCTTATCGAGTTTGGATTTCAGAAATTATGCTGCAGCAAACGCAAGTAGCAACCGTGATCCCATACTATTTAAGATTTATGGAAAGCTTTCCTAACATTATTGATTTAGCCAATGCCGATGAAGATAGCGTGCTACATCACTGGACCGGGCTTGGCTACTATGCACGAGCACGAAACTTACACAAAACAGCAAAAAAAATTCGTGACGATTATCAAGGTAAATTTCCTGAAAATATTGACAAGGTAATCGCGCTTCCTGGTATCGGACGCTCCACGGCAGGCGCAGTATTAAGCTTAGCCTTAAACAAACATCACGCCATTTTAGACGGCAATGTAAAACGGGTTTTAGCCCGCTGCTATAAAGTACAAGGGCATACTGGCCAAGCCATTTATGAAAAAACCTTATGGCCCATTACCGATGCATTAACACCAAAGCTTGGCGTGGCGCAGTTCAACCAAGCCATGATGGATTTAGGCGCTATGGTTTGCACACGCTCTAAGCCCAAGTGTGACATTTGTCCACTAAAAAGCAGTTGTTTAGCTCAAGCTAGCGATGAACAAGCAAATTATCCACAAAAGAAACCGAAAAAAACCATACCAGAAAAACACACTATTATGGTGATACCACGTGTTGACCAACAAGTATTGATGGAAAAACGCCCTCCAGCAGGAATTTGGGGCGGCTTATGGTGCTTCTTAGAGTTATCGGACCTTGACCAGTTACCGCATTTATTAGCCGAGTTAAACCTAAAGCAAACAGCAACATTTGCTTTAGATAAGTTTCGCCATACCTTTAGCCACTTTCATCTCGACATAGAAGCCATAGTGATAGATTGTGAAATGTTACCGGCAAAAGAAATTAGCGAAAATAGCACATTGCAATGGTACAATTTAGCCACAGTCGCATCAGTTGGTTTAGCCGCATCGACACAAAAATTAATTAAACAGCTTGAACAACTTCCTGTTTAATTTTTATATGCATTTATTCATCCCTTAGACAAAAAGAGACCTTATTATGAGCCGTACCGTTTTTTGCCAAAATTTACAAAAAGAAGCCGAAGGCCTTGGCTTTCAACTTTATCCGGGCGAAATAGGCAAACGTATTTTTGATAACATTTGTAAAGAAGCATGGGGTCACTGGCAAAAAAAGCAAACCATGCTAATTAACGAAAAGAAAATGAATATGATGGACCCTGATGACCGCGCATTTTTAGAATCAGCCATGGTCGCCTATCTCTTTGAAGGTAAAGAGCCTGAAATCGAAGGTTTCACACCAGAGAAAAAATAATATCTAAAAATAATGATCGAATAAGGGGATAAGTTAAAATATATCCCCTTTTTTTCTGCCGTTTTTTATTTAACACCTTACTGATAAATTTTTTAATGCCGGCTTTCGCCACAAAGTTAATGGTTACCGCCACTATTAATGTATTTTTTTGATTTACTGCTTATATTTTTTGCTTTACTGCTGAATAGTCCACTAGCCTATTTACTCGTCTATATTGATAAACAACTTTTTTATCGCAGCTCAACAGCATTTATCCTGATTACTCATGACACTGCATAAACAAATTAATGACGATATTACCGGTTAGAAATAGAAAGATTCAGCCTGAATTGCTCCATAAAAGCACAATACGTTGAAAAAAACGGCAAACAAACATTTATTTAAAAAAAAGGGTTGACGGGGTAAACGAAAAACAGTTTAATACGCCCCGTCTTCAAGGCACAGCCAAGAAGACAATGTACAGAGCAATCATTATGATTGTTAATGTGCCTCGATAGCTCAGTCGGTAGAGCAGAGGATTGAAAATCCTCGTGTCCCTGGTTCGATTCCGGGTCGAGGCACCATTTACACTTTTAGCTTTTATTAAGTTAAATGTAGAATCAACAAGTTCCGATGTTGATTCGGTGCCAAGATAGTTAGTTCAATAGAATATAATTATCGCACACGTTCTTCGTGTGCCGACTTAGCTCAGTTGGTAGAGCAACTGACTTGTAATCAGTAGGTCGCCAGTTCGACTCCGGCAGTCGGCACCATTCATAACGAAGCCTCAACAGCAATGTTGAGGCTTTTTTATTGCCTAAAATAAACTGACACTGATTAAATCAGTAGTTCAAATAAGCAAGGCTTACGACACCATGCCTTCGCCGTAAGCATCAAGCCCCAACCTAGGTTAGGGCTTTTTTGTCGCTATAAAATAGTCGAATGCTAGAAGTGTTGCATTAATACCAATAAACTCCCCTATCCCATCTATTCTACGTCCTATTTATGATTTAACCCTAAGAGTAGCAAGATGTTAGAAAGCATGTAATACACACCCTTTAGCATGCTCCTGACTCAGGCCGTCATTTTAATCTAGCAGTAATAACCTGCTAGTTGGTGTCTTGCTGATTTATTATAATAACCCTTTATTAATAAAGTGATCCTAGCTAGACGTTTTCCACCCTACTTACCAAGCCGTTGAATTTTAGTTGAGTTTATTGCGGGAAATATGCACAAGTTATTATGGTTGGCCTGATAAGTTTCTCTGATAAGTTCCTAAGTGCTATCTGGGCTGATGTTTGGCTGTGCTACATTTTTTTAATATGCTTGTATAAGTTGATTTTTTGGTATACAAATCACAATAATCGTCTTTTTGCACTCTACGATGAGAGAAAGGAATGATTATTACCAATATCGATTAGGAATATAAATGGAAGCAAATAGCGTTACCGTCCGTCATTTAACTTTACAAGATATGACAGAGCTTCGACAGGCGAGTGAATCAGTTTACCTTAATAAAGAATTAGCCACCTGGAATGAATCTACGGTAAAAGCTTTATTAACTAAATTTCCAGAGGGTCAAATTTGTGTGGTGGTTGATGGCGTTGTAGTCGGTTGTGCCTTTTCATTAATAATCGAATATGCTGATTTTGGTGATGACCATACTTATGCTGAAATTACGAGCGACATGACCTTTGATAATCATGATCCCAAAGGTGATTCTTTGTATGGTATTGAGGTTTTTATCCACCCTAGTTATCGTGGTTTACGTTTGGCTAGACGTTTGTACGATGCGCGTAAAGAACTTTGCGAAAACTTGAATTTGCGCGCTATTGTCGCGGGTGGTCGCATGCCTAACTATGCACAGCATGCTGACAAAATGAGTGCAAAGCAGTACATTGAAAAAGTTAAAATTAAAGAATTATATGATCCGGTATTAAGTTTTCAGCTTGCCAATGACTTTTATGTCCGCAAGTTACTGACCGGTTACTTATCGGGTGATAAGGAATCAATGGAATATGCCACTTTACTTGAATGGCCCAATATTTTTTATACTAAATCGGTAAAACTGATCAATGCCCCACGCTCAGAAGTGCGTTTAGGTTTAGTGCAATGGCAAATGCGTTCCATGAAAAGCATTGATGATTTATTTGAACAAATGGAATTTTATGTTGATGCAGTCTCAGATTACAAAAGTGACTTTGTCTTGTTTCCTGAATTGTTTAATGCGCCTTTAATGGCCGAGTTTAATCACTTACGTTTAACTGAAAGTATTCGCCGGTTAGCGGAATATACTGAACAAATTCGCGACAAATTTATCGAATTTGCCATTAGTTACAATATTAATATTATTACCGGTAGTATGCCGTTTTTTGTTGATGGCAATCTTTATAACTCAGGTTTTTTGTGTCGTCGTGATGGCTCATGGGAACGTTACGATAAAATTCATTTAACGCCAGCAGAAGTGCGTAGCTGGTCTATGGTGGGTGGTAAAAATCTTAAGGTGTTTGATACTGACTGTGGCAAAATTGGTATCATGATTTGTTATGATGTCGAATTTCCAGAGTACTCGAGAATACTGGCCGATCAAGGGATGAATATTTTGTTTGTGCCCTTCTTAACCGACACCCAAAATGGTTACACGCGAGTACGTCACTGTGCGATGGCAAGAGCGATTGAAAATGAGTGCTATGTCGCCATTGCTGGCGCAGTAGGTAATTTGCCCAAAGTGAATAATATGGATATTCAATATGCGCAATCTGCCGTCTTTACGCCGTCTGACTTTGCTTTCCCTACTACAGGTATTAAAGCGGAAGCAACACCAAATTCAGAAATGACCGTTATCGTAGACGTAAATTTAGATTTATTAAAGCAGTTACATAATCATGGCTCTGTGCATACTATGCGAGATAGACGTCATGATTTGTATAGCATTACCGAGCATGACAAAGCTTAGCCGGTCAGTGGGTTATCGGTAGATACATTAGCTACTTGAAAATCTGTCGGTTCAAAGCACCTGAAATTAAATCTAACGCTTCAGGTGCTGATTTGAAATATAGCAACTATTTTGTTGGCAAATTTTTCGACAAAATAGCCTAATTTAGCCTAACGCATAGATGGGCGATAGTTGAAAGTTTACTCTGACACTCACCCTAAATTTGCGCTAACAACCTAGCTGTTTTTATCAGTGAGTGTCGGCTTGATTTCATACTTAATTTCATGCTTATTTTCGCACGACTCATATCACTTACCCCCCAATAATAGAAGGATGCAGGGATATTCAAGCAGCTTAGCTATAAATATCCCACAAATACCTAGTACCTAGAATTTAGAGTTTAGAGTTTAGAATTTATTTTCGTTTTGCGATCAAGAGTGCCGCCACAATTAACAGTGATCCTATGGCAAGCCTGAGCAGTTCTTCTGGTGATCCGCCCTTAGCTTCACCAAAAATAAATAAGGAGGCAAACATAGCCAGTGGCACAACCGCATTGTTAAACGTGGCTAATACCCCGACACTGGTTTGGGTTGCGCCTTTATTCCAAAAGAAGAAACCAAGCCCTGAAGCAATGAAGCCCATATAAACTAAAACCAACCACTGCGTTGGTGTCGCGTCTAAAGGAATGGGAGGCTGCGAAGAAATTAACAGGGTAGCTATGCTAGTAAAAACCGCCGCACCTAGGTATAAAAAACCAAATACAGAGCTGTCACTAATATCTGGTCTGTCTTGTTTCCAATCGCGATAATAAACTTGGCCAAAAGCAAAAGCCATATTGGCTATTTGCATCAGGAAAAACCCTAACCAAATTTCGCTTGAGTCTATATCGTCCATTTTTATAACCGCGGCGCCAAAAACAGAAAGTAGTGTCGCCACTAAATACCAAGGTGTAAAACAACGCTGTCGAAGATCGTTGATAATAACAATATAAAGTGGCGTAAACACGCTAAATAGCGCCACTAAATGTGAGGGTATATAACGAAAAGCGGAAAGATAACAGGTATACATAACTCCGTATTGCAGTGCGCCAAGCAGTATCAGTTGCCATTTTTCCTGCCGGTTGGTGTTCGCCAGTTTTATAAAGGGCAGAAAAGCAATCAGCGCAAATAATAGTCGGGTATCTGCTATTTGAAGTGGGTCAAGACCTTTGAGTGTGTTGCCTATAAGACCAAAAGAAAAAGCCCAAATCAGCGTAGGTATCACGAGATAAATCATTCAAGGTCTCTAATAATTAAGGTTAGTTTATTCAATAGCTTTTGTTCAAATGCTACTGAGTAATAATTTGACCCCAGCCAATAAGCTGGGGTCGATGCAAATACTTTTAACCATGTTACCAGTGGTAGGTAGCACTAAGCGTGTATTGCTCTCCGCGTCCAGGCGTACCTGGTACTTCTTCAAAAGATTCATCCCAAAGATTATCTGCTGCAAGCACAATATCCAAACCGTCAAACTGCGTAGGAGAAATCTTTACCGTAAGGTGGGTAAATAAAGCATCGTCATCACCGTTTCTAAGGATATTTTCTTCTTGTTTGCGCCACTCGTTATCAACGCGAACTTCAACAATGTCGGTTGGGTGCCAAATAAGCCCTAAGGTTACGCGGTGATCTGGGTAGTTCAAGGCATAAAAGCTAGCATCGATATCCGCAGCACCATAATTTTCAGACTTGTCAAAGAAGGTATAGCTAGTGATAATTTCTGCATGCTCAAAACGCTTTACCGCCAATAACTCTAAACCTAGCGTATCGATATCGACCGGATTTGCAGAACGCGCAGAGCTTGAACTCAAGCTATAAGTCCAATCGGTTAAATCATCATCTTGTCGATAAAAAATAGCCGCATCAAGACGCCAAGTTTCTCGATCTAATGCCAAGCCTAATTCAATATTTTTAGTGGTTTCTCGCTCAAGATCATAGTTACTTCTAAATAATCCACCTTTATTACTGCCCCCTATAGCAGTATAACCGGCCACTTGACTCGCTTCTGCATAAGAGAAATAAAGTGTTTGTGAGCTGTCATCAGCATTGATGATATTCCACGTTATATCACCAATTAGTGATACTTGTGAGTCGTCGCGGTTAGTGTCGTCAAAAGCAGCACCAAGACGAACGGTTAACTGTTGATCCTCTTGTAGATCCATTCGATATTCAGGCAAAACACTGAGTTTGTAATAATGGCGAGAGGTAAAGTTATTTTCAAGCGTAGTTGATTCAATGCTGTCTGCTATAAATTGGCTTGAGTAATTCAGGGCAAATGATGCTGTTTGTGCATGGCGACCAGAAACTGCTATCGATTTAACCTCAGTTTCATGAAAGGCTTGAAATACATCAGGGTTTTCACGCGAAAAAACATAATGGTCATTGTTACGACGAAAATAAGTGGAAATTTCAAAGCTGCTGTCTTGTGCATACTGCTGTTGATGATTAAGAATTAATAATCGCGTTTTAATGTCTTCAGTTTCATTAACATTAAATGGCGTGTACATATTTGGCCAGCCAAAGAACTTTTCTTGAGAGCCAAAAAATAGATCAGTCTGTGATGATGGTCCAACTAACTGAATACGACCAGAAGCACGTTGAAAGTCGTGGTCGCCATTTTCTATTGTACCGTCACTTTCAGAGCGAGAGTATTCAGCTTCAGCACCGATAGTCCAATCGGTATAATCAGCCAATGCCATACTAACGCCACTGTGTACGCGTTGTAGATTAAAGTTATTATTACCTGCGCCAATTGAAGCACTACCTGCGGTTTTTATGACTGTCCAGTCGCGAGAAACCGTGCCTACCGAGCTGTTAACACCGAGTAGAGCATTGTCTGCACCGGTCAGTATATTAGCGTTAGATAACATTTCCTGAGCAATAGGAATTTCGGCAAAGTAATGTCCGGTTTGCGGATCAAGTAAGGTCGCGCTGCCGACCCTAAAGCCAGTATTTTCGAAAATACCACCACGAATAGTTACATCGGCTTGAGCTTCTGCCATATTGCGCGACTGTAGGTCAACGCGCGGATCATATTCTAGATTTGAAACTGGCGAACCAAAGGTGCCCACAGGTTTAGTATTAGCCGTGGTTGAAGCCTCAATCGTAATTCGCTCAATATTATTACTGACTTTTTTACTTACATCGTTAGTTACATCATGAGTTAAATCATTACTTACATCATGAGTATCGTCGGCTGCCGATGAAAAGCTTGATAGGCTAAATAATAAAACGGGCAAAGCAATTGGTACAACTCGAATCATGTTAATCTTCTCTATTTACACTGTTTGATCTTTAAGTAAAAACGATTTTATGTATTTCCCAACTCACCCAACCATATAACCCAGTAGCAGAAAGAGCCATGTCTCATCTTTGTGCTAACAATGGGATTAAACATATGGGAACAACCAAACGAAAATATCGTAAGATAAAGTTGAGGTTTATTTGAAAGGTAGTAATCGTTACGTGAATCAGTATTATATCTTAGCGGGTAAAATATTACACATGGTAACCATGCTCAATCAATAACAGTTTACAACTGGATGCATAACAAACACATTTAAAACAAACAGGGCCGTAAAAAATAGAGTAGTAAAAAAATATTACTCAAAAGCATATGAGTAAAAAACAGAGCAATAAAAGTTTACTCGCTTTACCATAATCAATAACATCACGCATAAAACTTAATTCACCTCTTATAAAGGCTAACAATTGATACAAACACAACAACATAATAAGCAGGCTAACAGGACGCAAGAAATTATTTATTTCGCCGGCGGTTGCCTTTGGGGTGTGCAAGAATTTATGAAGCACTTACCTGGAGTTTTTGCCACAGAAGCAGGTCGAGCTAATGGCTTAACCGATTGCACCAAAAGTCGTTATGATGGCTATGCAGAGTGTGTGAAAGTAACTTTCTACCCAAGCGTTGTTAATCTTGATGAACTAATAGGTTACTTTTTTGAAATAATTGACCCTTACAGCGTCAATAAGCAAGGCGAAGATATTGGCAAAAAATACCGCACCGGCATATACAGTCAACACACTAGTCACCTAAAAACGGCTATCGAGTATATTGCCCGCCACGACGATGGCGATAAGATGGTGGTTGAAGTTTTACCGCTGCTTAATTATGTGAAAAGCGATGAAGAACACCAAGAAAGATTAACTCGCTTTCCCGATGATTATTGTCATATTCCTAAGCAGATATTACATAAATACAAGTAGTGTTAAAAACAACCTTATGCCAATATTTAGCTATCTAGACAAAGTGATACATTAATTTAAAACATCATGTATAAACCTAAAAAATGATGGCATTTATTTCAAGGTTCACAGATTTAGCCTTCGCTAGTGACTACTTTAAAATCATCACTAGCCCCAAGAATGCAACATTAAGTTAATTCGATAGTCGACTCGTAAGCCCGACAATATATCCGCAAAAAAGCGGCTGGCTTTAAGGGCTATCCACTTGGCCCAACCGACCACTAGATGTTGTGTTTACTAGATTTAACCTCTTCGATCACTTATGCCACAATGTATGGACTCCTCCAACCTATGAGCTAGGTTTATTAGTGTCTACCAAACACAAATTAAGGATTCATACATGAACAAAGTTAATACTATTGGCGTAGATTTAGCCAAAAATGTTATTCAAGTTTCTGTTCTTTCGCCTTTAAATAAAGAGCTAACAAACAAAGAGCTTCCTAGAACAAAGTTCGCCGAGTTCCTGGCTAAACAGCCTATAAGTCTTGTGGCGTTCGAAGCTTGCTCAACAGCTCATCATTGGGCCAGAGCAGCTAGAGGTTATGGGCACCAGGTAAAAATATTACCAGCAAAGGTTGTTTCATCATTTCGCCAAGGTCACAAAACCGATAAAAACGATGCACTTGCTGTCGCTGAAGCCGCTAACAGACCTAATGTAAAAGAAGCTCCACTAAAAGAGCTTGAACAACAAGGCATTCAATCAATTCAACGTTCAAGAGAATTATTGGTTCAAAATAAGACGTGTTTATCTAATCATCTTCGTGGATTATTAATGGAATTTGGCGTATTTGTTCCTAAAGGTTTCGCTTCTCTTTTTAAAAATATACCTGACATTTTGGAAGACGGTGAAAATGATATACCAGATATGTTCAGAGCTACACTTAATCTAATGTATCAACGCTTACTTGACCTTCGTGATGATGTTGGATTGTTGGATGAACAAGTTAAACAATTAGTAAAAAACAACGAAGCATGCTCGAATCTCACTAAAATGGAAGGTGTTGGACCAATTAGCGCCATCCTACTATTTTCGACATTAGGTACTGGCGAAGCGTTTAAAAATGGTCGTGAGTTCTCGGCTTATATTGGCTTAACACCCAAGCAGCACAGTAGTGGCGGTAAAGCGAGCTTGATGGGTATCAGTAAATTCGTTGCCAATAAACGGCTCAGGTCGGTATTAATACAAGGTGCTCGTGCCTATGTACATCGCATGAAATCAGTCACCACAAAAAAAGATGTGTGGTTAGTCAATTTAATCGAACGTGCTGGTTATGGCAAAGCAGCCGTAGCACTGGCTAATAAAAACGTTCGAACTGCATGGGCTTTATTAACCCAGGGAACTGAATATAAAAAAGAATTAATCGTTTAAATTACCGTTATCTATTGCATTAAAACAGTTTAAAAAGAGTTTCACCAAGTAAGCCATTATTAGATAAAGATATCCATCTTGAGAAAACCTGTTCTGCTTTGAGGGATTAAAAACCCGCTGCCACATATAGGAATCGAGATGCGCATACATTGAGGGTTAGGAGATAGCTTCTCCAAATAAAAACCGAATATACGTACGCGCCTTAACCTAATAAAGAAATGCTTGATGAAAAGGAGGAGTCCATATACAAAGAAGACCTTAGGAATTAGTACTATAACGACAGTTGAGGGGCAGTAAGCGGTCATAAATTCAAAGCGGAATCAGACCCTGTAACAGATTTTGTGTAACTGCCAGGTTTAAATAACATCTTTCAAACGGTCTTCAAATTCAATCATAAAACGATTCAAGGCCGTTTTCCAATTTCTTATCGGCATCGTCCACTTT
>NZ_JACGVK010000116.1:0-11516 GCF_014077185.1 Colwellia sp. MB02u-10 | reverse complement strand
CGCAGAGAAAATGCATCAGGGCAAGACGCTTGATTGAGCAATAGCTGGCTATTGTGATTGAGAGCACCGTAGCCTTGGTGTATTTTAACCAGCACAAGTGGGCAATAACTTAATGAAATTGGTATAAGGCAAAATAAAGCGCTATGACAAGCCAATGCTGCTTGGTAGCTAGGTTGAATGGTTGGTTGGTTGGTTGGTTGGTAGTTATGCGATCAAATTAAGCGTTAACCAAGGACTAACTCAAGCCAATAACCATTATTTTAGTATCGCGTTGGCAACAGTCTTAACCAGCGGTTAAAACTGTTTTTGTTCTTTAATATCAGTCATTGAATCAGGGGTAGTTAAGTGAACTAGTCAATAGCCAGTAATTCAACATCGAAAATCAATAATGAACCAGGTGGAATTTTACCTGCTGCACTATCACCATAACCTAGCTCTGCTGGTATAAATAAACGGGTTTTCTCACCCACTACCATTAGCTGTAAACCTTCTGTCCAGCCCTTAATCACTTGATTTAAGCCAAAACTAATCGGTTCATTTCTTTCAACTGAACTGTCGAAAACTGTGCCATCAAGTAAAGTACCGTGATAATGCACTTTTACTTTTGTGCTTGCCATGGGATGAACGTCACCCTGTCCTGGGTTTAATACCTGATACTGCAAACCAGAAGCTGTTTCAATCACGCCGGCGACTTGTTTATTATTTTCTAAAAACTCTGCCGCTAACACAGCATTAACTTTTGCTACTTCACGATTAGCATTATTGCGTACAAAGAAGCTGACGATTAAGGCCAGCACAATAATTAGCATAATATACTTAAACATTCTTATTCCTTATTATTATTTTTTATGGTTTTTTTCATTGTTTTTTTGTGATTGTTTTTTTGTGATTGTTGTAGTGATTTCCCATCTTAATACTTACACATTAAAGCACGTATTATTGATTAATATTATTAACCTCGAGCGCAGTTAGCTTTCTGCTTAGCCCAACAGCTAATTGCTGATCAAGTTGCAAATTGCCAATAGAGCATCGGTGCAACGCTATCACGGGGTTACGAAAACGTCCAAACATGCGCTTAACTTGGTGGTAACGTCCTTCAAAAAGTTCAACTTGTGCTTTATAGTCGGATATAATAGTTAATTTTGCAGGCTGAGTCGTAATGTCCTCAAACGCGAAATACATACCTTCGGCAAAAGCGGCTATATATTCGGCGGTAAGTTTATTTTGCAAGGTCACTATATAACGTTTAGTTATTTTTTTCTCAGGCAAAGTTAAGCGTTCTGACCAACGGCTATCATTGGTCATTAGCAGCAAACCAGAAGTATTAAGATCAAGTCGGCCGACAATATGTAGTTCATTTTTAAACGGATATTCAAGTAAATCAAGCACTGTTTTATGCTTTGTATCACGGGTTGCACTGACAACACCCACAGGCTTATTCAGCATAATATAATAGGCACAATTAGCTTGGATCACTTTACCGTCCAAGGTGATATGGCTAAAGGTATCAATAACTTCATCAATATCATGGGCGACTACATCATTGATCAATACTCTATTTTGCGCCAATATCAGTCGCACACTTTTGCGATTAACCTGACAATATTGTGCCAAAAATCGATCCAGCCTAGCCTTATTTAACGCCATAATAAAGCCGGCATCAACGGCATAAAAATCACACCAGATCCTTAATAAGATGAACATCGCGTTGCGGGAATGGAATTTTAATATTGGCTTTATCTAACGCTAAATAAATTTCTTTATTCGCTTTATATTTAGCACTGTATAAATTTTCTGTTGGGGTCCACAAGCGCACCGCGATGTTAATCGCACTATCAGCGAAAGCATCGATACCAATCAAAGGTTTACGGGCTTTACTGACAATATCTAATTGTCCAATCACCTCTTCAAGCAAGGCCACCACCGCTAACGGGTTTTCGCTATAATCAATGCCAACACTTAACTCTAACAAAGAGTCATGGCTTGAATTATGTAATATTTCACCCACGATATGTTTATTCGGAATGGTAATCTCAACATTGTCTTCATCTGACAAAATAGTGTATGCCAGTAAAACTTCTTTAACCAGCCCAGTAACACCACGCACCGTAATCGTATCACCCACCACAAAAGGACGAATAATAATAATATTAAAACCGGCAGCATAGTTAGCCAGCAAGCCTTGCAGAGCTAAACCAGCACCTAATGAAATAGCACCTATAGCGGCAATAAATGGCGTAACACTAATGCCTAATTTGCCTAAAGAAATAATGGTTATCATCACTACAATTAACATTTTACTGGTGTTAGCTAAAAAGCGACTCAGGGTGACATCAAGCTTATGTCGCTCACATAATTTCAGCACGACAGTCGCTATTTTACCGGCAAAAATGTAACCAATAATGAAGATGATAAACGCACCAATTAATTGAAAACTGTAATTGGTGAAAAACTCAACAATGATATTGTAAATACGACCCACTTGATCAATTTCATCTTTAAGTAAGTTGACCGGGTCTAAGGTTTTACTTATCTGCTCTGTTGCGCTTGAGCTGCTAGATTCAGCCATAAATTAATTCCATATAGTGTACGTTACTCAGTTTGTCTATATTACGACAATTTACCGCTACATTTGCATTATTATTAGCAATTAATACGTAAAGTTAAACCTTGTGCTAACTTTTGCTAACCTAATCACTTAAGTCTGTACTCACCACGCCAAACCATCATAGTGCTTATTAAAAAATGCCAGCACTGATTGATAGTTAAAATACAATCAGCTTTTAAAATGAAAAGTCGCTGGTGAAAATGATAACCTTAAAGGTTTAAACCCCACCTAACCACTTGTTTTATAATGTTATTGCAATATGTTTTTTAATGGGCGTTAATATACTCAACACATTAAATAACTACAGCAAAAAATAAAAAATAATATAAGGCTTGATTGTCATTAAAAGTTCAAGCTAGAATAAATTACGTTTAAGCGCACTAAAAGCTTAAACGTATTGACTTGTCGGAGTGCCAAAGGGCTGAGATCGCGAAAGCGGGATCCGTAGAACCTGATTAGATTAACATCTGCGAAGGGAACAAGTGAGCAGTGTCAACAGCGCACGTAAGTTTTTGCTAATAAACCTGCTCCTCGTTACTACCCCCATAAAGCTCCGCCTAACTTTTATTTAATAAAAACAGGTGAGAGAACATGAGTTCAATTTCAAGACGTAAGCGTCGAAACCAAGCAGCGCAATTTTTAAAAAACGTTGCCGATCAATCCTTTCCAAATTCTAATAAAGTTTACGTCCCGGGTAAAATACACGATATTCGTGTTGGCATGCGTGAAATAACCTTGTCTGATACTTTAATTAATGGCAATAAAAACCAACCTAGCTATGAAAAAAATCCACCCTTGTGTGTTTATGACACTTCTGGGTTTTATACCGATAACTCAGTGGTTATTGATGTACACAAAGGTATTCCTCGTGTACGTGACAGCTGGATTGACTCGCGTGACGATGTCGAGTTTCTGCAAGAAAAAACATCTATCTACAGCCAACAGCGCGTAACAGACGAAGGCCTTGATCATATTCGCTTTGAACATTTACCCAAAGTACGTAAAGCCAAGAAAGGTAAAAATGTCACCCAAAGGCATTATGCCCGCCAAGGCATTATTACGCCTGAAATGGAATATGTTGCCATTCGTGAGAATATGAAACGCCAAGAAGTTAAAAACGAGATACTGCTACAACAACATCAAGGACAAGCATTTGGTGCCAGCATTCCTGAACAAATTACTCCTGAGTTTGTTCGTGATGAAGTAGCTAGAGGTCGAGCGATTATTCCAGTCAACATTAACCATCCCGAAGTTGAACCTATGATCATCGGCCGAAATTTTTTGATCAAAGTAAACGCGAATATCGGTAACTCAGCGGTAAGCTCTTCTATTGAAGAAGAAGTAGAAAAACTGGTTTGGTCAACCAAATGGGGAGCCGATACTGTGATGGACTTATCAACCGGTCGTTATATTCACGAAACCCGAGAATGGATTATTCGCAATTCTCCTGTGCCCATAGGCACAGTACCGATTTATCAAGCTTTAGAAAAGGTTAACGGCATTGCCGAAAACCTGACTTGGGAAATATTTCGCGATACCTTAATTGAACAAGCAGAGCAAGGTGTTGATTACTTTACTATTCATGCGGGTGTATTACTGCGTTATGTACCGTTGACCGCCAAACGTGTTACCGGCATTGTTTCTCGCGGTGGCTCAATTATGGCGAAATGGTGTTTAGCCCATCATCAAGAGAATTTTCTTTACACCCATTTTGAAGATATTTGTCAGATTTTAAAAACTTATGACGTTTCATTTTCACTAGGCGATGGCTTACGTCCTGGTTCGATTGCAGATGCTAACGATGAAGCGCAGTTTGCTGAATTACGCACCTTGGGCGAGCTAACAAAAATAGCATGGCAACATGACGTACAAACCATTGTTGAAGGTCCTGGCCATGTACCCATGCATATGATCCAGCAAAATATGACGGAACAACTCAAGCATTGTGGCGAAGCACCTTTTTATACCTTAGGCCCGCTAACCACAGATATTGCCCCCGGTTATGATCACATTACCTCCGGCATTGGTGCTGCTAATATTGGCTGGTATGGTTGTGCCATGCTTTGTTATGTTACCCCGAAAGAACACTTAGGCTTACCCAATAAAGAAGATGTTAAAGAAGGTTTGATGACCTATAAAATCGCCGCGCATGCTGGCGACTTAGCAAAGGGTCACCCGGGCGCACAAATTCGTGACAATGCCATGTCAAAAGCCCGTTTTGAGTTTCGTTGGTATGATCAATTTAATATTGGCTTAGATCCTGAAAAAGCCCGCACTTACCACGATGAAGCCTTGCCGCAAGCGTCAGGCAAAGTTGCACACTTTTGTTCCATGTGTGGCCCTAAATTTTGTTCAATGAAAATATCACAAGAAGTTCGAGATTATGCCGCTAATTTAAGTGATACGGACAATAGCGAACAGCCTATTAAAATTAAACTACTTGATGAAACCATCAGTATTTCAAGTCAAGGAATGGCTGAAAAATCAGCTGAGTTTAAAGCCAGCGGTAGCGAGCTATATCAGCCCGTTGCCAAGCCAGTAAACAATTAGCAGCTGAGTCGTTTAATTATGCCAACCATCGCTATTATTGGCGCCGGCCTAATGGGTCGCTTGTTAGCCTTGTCGTTAAATCGACAAGGCTACAAGGTAACGCTATTTGATAAAGACCAAAAAAACGGCCAGCAAAGTGCCGCTTATGCCGCCGCTGGTTTATTAACACCCCTTGGTGAAGCAATGCACAGCCCAGCCAACATTGTTGCTATGGGTTTTGCCGCCTTACCCTTGTGGCCAAAACTGCTGAACACCCTGTCGGGCTATAGCTTTTTTCAACAAACGGGTTCACTAGTGGTAAGTCATGAACACGACATCGCTGACTACCAAAAATTAACACGATTTTTAGCGAATAGTTATCCAAACCATGCTCAGCAACAGCTCAACCGACAACAACTTTCGGCGCTTGAGCCAGAGCTTGCCAGTAAATTTTCGCAAGCGCTATATTTGCCCGAAGAAGGTCAAATTGGTAATCGAAAACTACTACTCGCTTTACATCAACAGTTAAGCGATGAAGATGTTGAGTGGCGCAGTGAGTCTGAAGTGATAGCGATTAAAACTAACAGCTTTAATGCCGGTTGTGAGATTAACTTTCAAGCTTGTGGTGATCAGCCTAATAGCCAGTGGCAGTCGTTTGATCTTGGTATTGATTGTCGCGGTATTGGCGCGAAAGCGTCAACCAAGGTAAACGATAAACACAATGCTGAACTTGATGACTTACGTGCTGTTCGCGGCGAACTTTTTCAACTTTTTGCTCCTGAAGTTAACATCTCTCGACCTGTTAGACTGATGCACCCACGCTATCAGCTTTACATTGCGCCAAAAGGTAAAGGCCATTATGTCGTTGGAGCAACAGAAATTGAAAGTGACGATACCGCTGCCATGACCGTACGTTCAGCACTGGAATTACTCAGCGCGGCCTATAGTGTTCATCACGGTTTTGCTGAAGCCAATATCCGCCAACATATCAGCCAACTTCGCCCCGCATTTAGTGATAATCAACCAAAAATAATTTCGCATAACGCTTTAATTCAAGTCAATGGCTTATACCGTCACGGCTTTTTAATTGCCCCTATTGTGCTTGCCCAAGTGTTAACGCATGTTGGCAACCTAATGCAACAACAGCAACAACCTGTCGAACATTATCAATACTCTCATTGGCTACCTATTAGTATTTCCCCAAACGGAATTAACCATTAAAAGCCTGGGTAATAGTGGTTGAAGTCATCATTGAATTAAGCATTAGTTAAAAATTAAGACCAGAATTGAGATAATAAATGAACATATATATTAATGGTAACGCCTTTGAACTCATTAATGCTGCAGAGCCATACAGCATAGATAAGGTGCTAGCCAAAACATTACCCTTAAGTCAGCAACAACAAAGCTTTGCCTTGGCACTTAATGGTGATTTTGTTGGCCAAGCAGATTACGGCAATACACACGTTAGCGATAACGACAGTATTGATCTGCTATTTCCTATTGTGGGAGGATAACCCGTGTCGCTAAGCATTTATGGTCAACCGATAGCTAGTCGTTTGCTCATTGGCACTGCACTTTACTCTTCGCCAGCCGTAATGAAACAAGCTATTTTAGCAAGTGGCTCACAAGTGGTGACCTTGTCACTAAAACGGCAAAATCCATTGGCCCAGTCAGGTGAGAAAATTTGGCGCTACATTCAAGCTAGCGTTAAGCAAAACCAAGGTTTTTTACTGCCAAATACTGCCGGATGTAAAAGTGCTAAAGAAGCCATAACCTTAGCGAAAATGAGTCGTGAGTTATTCCAAACAGACTGGATAAAACTTGAAGTTATCGGCGATGATTACAATCTTCAGCCTGATCCAATCGAGCTACTCATTGCCACCGAAAAATTGCTTGCAGAAGGCTTTAAAGTCTTACCCTATTGCACCGACGACTTAGTTATTTGCCAACGTTTATACGAGTTGGGTTGTCAAGTAATCATGCCATGGGCCTCACCCATTGGTACCGGCAAGGGCTTAATGAATCCTTATAACTTGGCGAGTATTCGTCAACGATTACCTAACGCGACATTGATACTTGATGCCGGTATTGGTAAACCTTCAGATGCCTGCATTGCTATGGAAATGGGCTTTGATGGCGTATTACTTAATAGCGCGATTGCCCTTGCTGATAACCCAGTGTTGATGGCCAAAGCCTTCGCCGCAGCAATCACTGCTGGAGAATCTGCTTATATCGCCGGCACTATGCCCGAGCGCCAAACGGCTCACGCTAGTACGCCAACATTAGACCGCCCTTTTTGGCATCACCCAGGGCATACTTAATGACATTTACACCTTCATTGCCAACACAAAAATTTAAAAAAAAGCCGATTATTTGGACCATTTCAGGTGCAGATTGCTCAGGTGGTGCCGGCATTGCCGCCGATATTAAAACGGGTCATGCTCTCAATGTTGAAGTTTGCCACTTGATCACCGCTAATACAGTACAAAACTCAGTAGAGCTTAGCGCGGTTAATGTTATTGAGGTGCAAGTTTTAGCCCAGCAAGCGCAAGCATTACGCTTTGATAAACCGCCCGCCGTTATAAAAATAGGCCTTATGGTTAATAGGGCACAAATTAATTGGCTAGTGGCAACATTATTCATGTTAAAGCAACAATTACCCGATTTGCTGGTGGTTTATGATCCGGTTGGCCAAGCCAGTGTTGGTGGTCGTTTATCAAGCTTAACCGCTAACGCACTAGCGCCATTAATGCCGCTGATTGATGTCATCACGCCAAACCTTATTGAAGCAAAGCAGCTAAGTGGCTTAAACCCAAAAAACACTCATAATGCTAAACTGCTAGCTTTAAACATTCTCCAATTGGGCTGTAAAGCGGTGATTATTAAAGGTGGCCATACTGACAGTGAAAACACCAACAATGCAGAAAAAAATAACGCAGCTAAAACGCATTGTATTGATATATGTTTACAAAGCTTAAACTTAAGTTCAAGGGCGTTGATAAGCTTACAGTCACCGAAGATTAATACAAACTATAGTCATGGTGGCGGCTGCAGCTTTACTAGTGCCTTAGCCAGCTTTTTGGCTCATGGCTATTTATTACGCGATGCCTTTACCTTAACTAAAGCGTTTATTAACCAAGGGTTATCATTATGCGCTGACATACCTAGCGACAATAATAAAGGCGAAAACCCAGGAGAAGGTGAAAGCCAAAACAATCTTGAGGTTAATAACAGCAGTATAAATAACGCTAACAATGAAAATTATTATGGCGCATTTCAGCAAGGGTTGTGGCCAACAAAACTCAGATATTTTCCAAACGTTATTAGCCCCCTTTATCAGCAAGTTAAATTGTCGCCTACCTTCCCGTCGCTTGGATTAGCTGACTCAGAAAAACTTGGGCTATATCCCGTGGTTGACTCTTTAGCATGGCTAGAATGTTTGTTGCCACTGCATTTAAATATTATTCAGCTACGAATTAAAAGTGAAAATACTGCCGAGTTAGCCTTGCTGATAGAGAAAGCGGTGACCTTGGCCAGTAATTATAATTGTCGATTATTTATTAATGATCATTGGCAGCTAGCTATTAAATACGGCGCATACGGTGTCCATATCGGCCAAGAAGATCTTAACAGTGCTGATTTAAAGGCGATCGCTAAATCAGGTTTACGTTTAGGCATCAGTACCCATGGTTGTTACGAGTTTTTATTAGCCAAACAACTACAACCTTCTTACCTTGCCATTGGCGCCATATTTCCTACTAACACCAAAGATATGACCGGACAAATTCAAGGGTTAACAAACTTAAGGCAAATATTAGCACTAGCCGATAATATTCCTATTGTCGCCATTGGTGGCATTAACCAACAAAGGCTAAAACAGGTATGGTGCACTGGCGTTAGCGCTGTGGCGGTAGTTACTGCAATTACCCAAGCTGAACAGCCTGTTGTCGCCACTCAAACCATGCAAGCAATGCTAAGTTAAAAAATATAAAAAGGCTTTTGCTTTAATGGGTCATTGCAATAACTTCAGGGTGGTGAATAAACTCGTCCAGCTCATCTTGCGCATTGGGAAATTGTGCTCGATTTTGTTGTAAAATTGCGATGGCATTACGCATCGCTAATCGCGACTCTGCAGTAAATTCATCAGGTTCATGCTCAGTGCTAGCAATACTACTGGGTAGTTGTTCGCGAATAAAGTTCATATCTATTTTATGACCAGGACAAGATTTACTGGTGTGATAGCGCGACGAAATAATTTCTTTTTCTGCTAAAACGTTCAATTCTCGATGGCCAATCACCTTATTTACCGGTATCTCAAATTCAGTCATCAGTCGGCGTATTAAGCAATATAAACTTTCATACTGCCCCAGTGTAAAATCGTTTTATCACCATGCCCAATACAAAAACACCTAAAGAGCGATCATGTAAACCCAAGGTATGCGCACCTATTTTGTTGGTTGGCCTGCCATTTTCAATAGTGCCGTCAGATTTTGAGCTATGTTTATTACTTAAAATCACAAAATGATAACCAATGCCAGACCAGTTGAGGGTTTTATGCCATTGGTCAATCATATCTCGATCACAATCTCTGCCGGTAAAAGCGGCGGTATGAATTACAATGTATTCTGGAAACATAATCATTTTCCTTAAATTAAGTGGCAAGTACTTAGTACTAATTCAAAAAATAGGTAAGCCACCTGTGATGACTTGTTTTACGCCAGAAGCAACATCCTTCCCGACATTAGTGCCAAAAGCACTGGCTTTATTATTGATGCCATCAAGCTCAGTTTTCAAATGGCTGTTCGCTAGTTTCAGCTTATTTACTTGCTCAGTTAACGCGGGTGCTTTTTTTTCTAATTCAGCAATATTTTCAACTTGCTTGGCGGCCGCTTACGCCTGTTTAATGACCAGAGCAGTTTCTTGTTGAAATTGAACGGCGTAATCAGTTTTTTCGACATCTTTCACTAGAGTATCTAAATGACGGCGAAACTCGCCAATGTAATTATTAATTTTTGTCTCTAAGTCCTGCTTCGCTGCATCTGCAGATTTTCTGAATTCTTCACTAACATAGGCATTAAAAAGTTCTTCATTCGCCTTCATGGTGATTCTCCAATTTCACAATTAAATCCATGCTACTTTTCAGTTTTTTCTCTTAACACCGACATCACTGAGTTCAGCACTATTTGCTTTATATTTATGCCAACATGATCTTTAATCGTTTTTATATCTTGCTTGGCATTGAGCAATACGGAAGAAAACTCCTCCTTACTATTTTTACTTAAACCGTCAACCAACACCTGACCCGAATTACCGATATCGGCAGCACTGGGAATAGCAACATTTTTACCAACAACCACAGCAATTGCCCCTTGAGAAAAGTCTTTAATAACATTAGCTAATATACCTTCTGAAGAGAGTAGAATACTGGCATGCAAATACATCATGGTATTATTGTAAGCGATTTCATTTTCGTGTGACCAAGCCAATAGTGCATCAAAATGACCTTGGCTAGTGCTAATCACAATAAATTTTATAGCTGAAATTTCGTTAACTTTACTTTTTAGGAGCTCAATTAAACTTTTTACTTCTGCATCCACTAGAGATAAACAATGTTCTATTGAAGTATCAAAGAGCGCACTAATTTCACTATTGGTGTTATACCAATTACATTAAGCTTTTGATCTAATGACTTTTATTTTATCTCTCTCAATATAAGCATTATGAGCCCTTTTGATCGTATTGATGTTAAGTCCCTTATCGCTAAGGAAAAAAATGGACGCATGTGCGTACGTCTAATGGCACTTTCTCATATAGAAGAAAGTGCTAATAATTCACAAACCGCAAGAAACCTCCATATTAGCCGTCGTATTGTTAATGATTGGCTTAACCGGTTTTATGCTCAAGGACTCGAAGGATTAAAAGAAAAACCTCGCACGGGTCGGCCTTCACGTTTAAATGAGGCTCAACTTGTTCAACTAAGCGAGTACGTTCGCAACAATAGTATTAAAGAAAGTGGTGGTAGGCTTAACGCACAAACACTTGTTCACTATATTGAACGAGAATTTAAACTTAACTATGGCATTTCTAATGTTTATCGACTGCTTCATCAGCTTGGTTTTTCATGGATAACGAGCCGCTCTAAGCATCCTAATACCAATTCCGGTAATTAACTGTTCAACTTTGCCCAGTCCCTTCTGCATAGAGATAAGACCCGTTCTGTATCCGCTATGAAGTTGTTCCATGCAATAGAGCACTTATCCACTATATCCTCATAATCAGCGAACGAGCGATTCGCTATTTCATTTTGTCTTAGCCATGACCATACTTGTTCAATAGGATTTAATTCTGGTGAATAAGGGGGAATATGTATGATACT